>AEZC01000102.1 GCA_000257205.1 Vibrio ordalii ATCC 33509
AAGAGTGAAATAGAAGAGGCGAGGTCGCCAGAGCTCAGCTTCTGGATAAAATCCATACATAAACTGATCCCAGCGTACGCTAATAAACACCCAACACGCCCCATCACGGGTGCAATCACTACGTTGTGTGCCCACCCAATCGGCATTAATAATCGCCCAATCGACAGTATGCCAAACAAGCCAGAAGGCGAAATACCCTAAGATCAGGGTAACGATGGAATTGAGTGCGTTATTAAAAAGATTTTTGCGCAGCCACCCAATGAAGCCAACGGTATTGGCTGGCGGTGGCAAGTTAGGCTGAAATTGATGTACTTTCATCTTATCTCTCCACCAAAGCCACTTTACGGTTATAGATATTCATTAATGCCGATGTCGTCAAACTGAGTGTGAGGTAAACACCCATAGTCATCGCAATAATTTCAATCGCTTGACCCGTTTGATTGAGCGTTGTGCCGGCAAAAACAGACACCAAATCAGGGTAGCCAATTGCCATCGCTAATGATGAGTTTTTGGTTAAGTTCAGATATTGGCTGGTGAGTGGTGGGATAATGATGCGCAGCGCTTGAGGAATGACCACGAGTTTTAATGTTTTTGAACGGGTTAATCCTAAAGACATGGCCGCTTCAGATTGACCATGGCTCACCGCATTAATGCCAGAACGGACAATTTCAGCAATGAATGCGGCCGTATAAATACTCAGTGCAATCAGCAGTGCGGCTAATTCTGGGATAATACTGATGCCACCTTGGAAGTTGAACCCTTGCAGTTGTGGATATTCTGCCGACACTGGACGGCCCATAGCAAAGTACACAATGACAGGAAGTAGAATTCACAAGATAGCCGCAATTCTACTCATAGGGGTCTGCTGACCTGTTAAACGTTGTTTGTTTCGAGCCCAAATGCCAATAATAAAGGTGGTTAGTAAGCCAGCAAGAAAGGCAATAAAGATAAATGTGCTGCCACTTTCAAAAATGGGAGCTGGGAAGAACAGACCACGTACATTGAGAAAAATAGAATCCCCTAACTGCATGCTTTGCCTAGGCGATGGTAGAGCCTGTAACACTGCAAAATACCAAAAGAAAATTTGCAGTAATAAAGGAATATTACGGAAGATCTCGATATAAACCGCAGCGAGTTGACTAACTAACCAGTTGGAAGAGAGACGAGCAATACCGATAAAAAATCCTAAAAGGGTAGCAAATACAATGCCGAGAAAGGAAACAAGCGCGGTATTGAGTAAACCTATGATAAAGGTCCGTCCATAACTGAAGGTTTCATCATATTCGATCAAAGTCAGTCCAATTCCAAAGCCAGCTTCTTGATCTAGGAAGTCAAACCCCGTGGCAATGCCTCGAGAACTTAAATTAGAAAGTGCATTGTTCACAATGGTGTAAAAGAAAAAAACCAGAACGAGAAGAGCAATAATTTGGAAGGTGGGGGTGACTGAACGAAAAGTAGGATTGTAGAACAAATTTGCGCTTTTAGCCGAGGGATATCCTGAGCCAGCCGCAATAGTTTTAGTAGGTTTCATACAACTATAACCTCAAATCCATTTTTCCAAATAGGCGGTTAAAACCGCCTATTTGGGACTGTGTGACTATTAACGAAGTGGTGGAGCGTACATAAAGCCGCCAGCATTCCACAACGCATTTGCACCTCGTGCGATTTGTAGGGGAGAACCTTTACCTACAGTGCGTTCAAAACTTTCACCATAGTTACCGACTTGTTTTACAATTTGGTATCCCCAATCATCGCGAATGCCCAAACCTTTACCTTTAGGGCCGTCCAGGCCAAGTATGCGTTTGATATTAGGATCGCTAGATTTAAGCATTTCATCTGCATTTTTTGAGGTAATACCGTACTCTTCTGCGTTAATCATGGCATTGAGAGTCCATTTCGCCACGTTAAACCACTTGTCATCATCTTGACGAACAACGGGCCCAAGTGGTTCTTTAGAAATGATTTCAGGTAATACAACTGCGACGTTAGGATCAGTTAAGTTCAAACGTAGCGCATATAAACCGGATTGGTCGGTTGTTAGAGCATCACAACGGCCTGCGTCGAAGCCTTTTGAGGTTTGCGCTGCAGTATCGAATACCACAGGTTTGTATTTCATGCCCGTGTTGCGGAAGTAGTCCGCTAAGTTCAACTCAGTAGTTGTACCGGATTGGACACAAATCGATGCACCATCGAGCTCTTCTGCACTTTTCACTCCTAGATCTTTTTTCACCATGAACCCTTGACCGTCATAATAGTTTACGCCGACAAAATTAAGGCCAAGTGCTGCGTCGCGTTGGAGCGTCCAGGTTGTATTACGTGAAAGAACATCGATTTCACCTGATTGGAGGGCGGTAAAGCGTTCTTTTGCTGTCAGTGGAACATATTTTACTTTCGATTTGTCACCAAGAACTGCTGCGGCAAGAGCCTGGCAATACTCAACATCAATACCTTCCCATTCTCCTTTTGAGTTTGGGTTGGAAAAGCCTGGTAGACCAGTGCTCACACCACAAGTAATAAAACCTTGCGAAAGTACTTTATCTAAAGTGCTATCTGCTGCTGAAGCTGTCGTCGCCATGATGGCAGTAGAAGCTGCTACAGCAGAAGCAAGAACAGTGAGTTTATTCGCCATTTGTATCCTTCCTGTATGATCAATGTTAAACTAGGTAACACCTGATACAACGTACTAAAAATGTTGTCGTGTAGCTTTCTAAGTTGTATTTGCATGCAATCGCACATTTACAAATCAACTATTTATAAGCCTAGGTAATGATTTGTATTTTCTCCAATTAGTCATTTGAAAGATTTTTGATTAGATTCACAAACCTAGGCTGCAGCTAGAATGAACAAATGTTGAATAATTGTAAACAGTGCAGCCGTGTTAAACTGTGGGGCAACAGAATAGAAGCAGCATGTTTTTATTTTAACGTAAAATTAACAATTGTATCATTAGCGTATTCTCGGGATTTTAAACTGACTAATGATGAAAATTTGGTTGATAATTATTTAGCTATATTTAATTAGTGTCGCAGATGCCCTATTTTTGGTAGCATCAAACGAATAGTTATCTAGATTATTCATGGAATGAAATGCAGTATTTTCCTCTGTTTTTGAATTTATCGGGCAAAGCAGTATTGGTTGTAGGGGGAGGCGAAGTCGCCTGTCGAAAAGTAGAAGCATTGATTCGAGCTGGGGCTCAAGTCACCGTCGTATCACCTAAGATTGAACGTTATCTTTTGGAGCTGGTAGAGCAGAATCGTTGTCAATGGGTTCAAAACTTTTATTCATCAGAACTATTAACCAAGGAGTACTGGCAAGTATGGGCCACAACGGATAATCCGTCGCTTAACCACCAAGTGCATAAAGATGCAAGAAAGATAGGTGTTTTGGTCAATGTTGTCGATGATCAACCATACTGTGATTTTATTACGCCATCGATGGTCAATCGTGGACGAATTCAGATCGCAATATCCAGTGGTGGTGCATCGCCAGTGTTGGTGAGAAATATCCGAGAAACATTGGAAGCGGTTCTTCCGCAAAATCTCTCGTTGCTTGCTGATTTCGCTGCTTCTAAGAGAAACTCAATTAAACAATCACTCAATTCTGTCAGTGATAGAAGAAAGTTTTGGGAAGCCTTTTTAAGTGATTCCAAAACAGAAAATGCAGTAAGCCGTGAAGAATTAGAGCGTTTATACCAACAAGCTCTCTTAGTGCCTATAGAAGAATCAGCACAATGTACATGGATAAGCTGTAGCGATGATGTTGAAATGCTACCGATCAAAGCGCTACGCTACATGCAAAGGGCAGAGGTGGTTTTTTATGAACAACATTCTCCTTTTGAATTGATTGATCTTGTTCGCCGTGATGCTGAAAGGGAAAGTTTTAAGAATGCCGCGCAACTTGCAGAAAAGCTTGAGCAAGCAAAGTCTGATTGCAAAAGAATATGTATTTTATTGCCTAGAAACACAACAGAGTACGCTTTGCTTGTGGGGAAAGACTTAATGTTGTAAGACGTTGGGTATTCATTCACCCAAGTTAGAGGGAATAAATCGATTCATTATGATAATCACTATCAGCGATTAAAAAGCCACCAGGTCGTGGTGGCTTCGGTGTCTTATTCGTGGTATTAGTCTCGAAAATTGTCATACTGGAATGGCTGGCCCATATCCGATTCACGCATGAGAGCGATCACTGATTGTAAATCATCTCTCTTTTTACCTGTTACTCTTACTTTCTCACCTTGAATAGATGCTTGGACTTTGAGCTTGGCATCCTTAATGGCTTTCACCACTTTCTTGGAGGTTAACGGGTCCAGTCCTTGTTTAAATTGGACATCTTTAAACCAGCGCTTGCCGGAATGTACGGAATCTTTTGCTTCCATCGCTTTGGCATCAACACCTCGTTTAGCGAGGTTACCACGTAAAATATCCATCATTTGACCTAGTTGAAAATCATCTTCTGCAGACAGTTTTACAACTTCATCTTTGAGTTCAAATCCCGCTTCTACATTACGAAAATCAAAACGAGTAGAAAGCTCTCGGTTTGCATTATCGACAGCATTACGAAGTTCAACAGTATCGACTTCTGAAACGATATCAAAAGAAGGCATGGTGTTTCCTTATCTATTGCTTAGTATTTACTTTAAGTTACGGCGGTCAGTGATCGCTTGTGCCAGCATATCCAGCATAGTTGCTGTGTCATCCCATCCTAAGCATGGATCGGTAATCGATTGGCCATAGGTGAGATTATTCAAGTCATGCATTGGCTGGTTACCTTCGATAATGAAGCTTTCAGCCATAATTCCAGCAACGAAATCCTTCCCTGCACGTATTTGTTTGCAGATGTCGGTAGCTACCTCTATCTGTTTTCTATGCTGCTTTTGGCAATTCGCGTGGCTAAAATCTACGATGAGGCGCGGGGCTAAGCCGAATTCGATCAGTTGCTCGCAGGCTGTCGATACGGAGTCAGCGTCATAGTTTGTACCCGTATCGCCACCGCGTAAAATAACATGGCCAAAGGGGTTACCACTGGTACGATAAACGGTCATACGGCCATTTTTATCCGGTGAGTAAAAATAATGCGATGCTTGGGCTGCTCGAATGGCATCGATAGCAATTTTGATATTGCCATTCGTGCCATTTTTAAAACCGACAGGACATGACAGCGCAGACGCCATTTCTCGGTGTATCTGAGATTCCGTAGTACGCGCACCAATAGCTCCCCACGTGATGAGATCTGCGATGTATTGCCCGGTGATCATATCTAAAAATTCAGTTGCGGTAGCAAGGCCTAGCTTGTTGATATCTAATAATAATTTCCGTGCTTTATTGAGCCCTGTTTCCAGTGCATATGAACCATCCAGATTGGGATCCGTAATCAAACCTTTCCAGCCCACAACGGTGCGTGGTTTCTCGAAATAGGTACGCATGACGATAAACAGTTCATTTTTATATTGGTCTTGGATCGCACTCAAACGTTGAGCGTAATCCATTGCGGCTTCAGTGTCGTGCACTGAACACGGACCGACAATGACTAACAGGCGATCATCTTGACCAGTCAGAATATTTTCAATTTGACGGCGTGAGTTTGCGATGCGCTCTGCTACGTCGTCTGTGATCGGATGCGCATTTCCAAGCTCTGCCGGAGTCGGCATTGGGCCCAAGGCTTGAGTTCTTAATTCATCTGTTTTTAATGGCATGGTAAAGCCTGTACTCTTATTGCGAAGCGGTAAAGATAACGGAATTGGCTATAGGAATAAACTCCAAAACGGAAAACTTATTGCTTATCATCTGTAAGATGAAATTTTATTCATAAATTTGTCATAAATACTCACTTTTACTTGAATTAATACTCGGCTATGGGTATTTTCCTGAGCAAGATAATTAAAAATGTAGGGAGTAATGAATGAGTTTGGCACAACATGATACGATCCACCCTCAGTTGATCTTAGGTGATGCCCTTCCAGCGGCCATTGAATCAAGTGGAAATGCCCAGCATTTGTATGTATCGCTGTCCGACATTATTTTAGATTCGTTGTTTTATCATCCTTCGATTGAGCAACATTTTGCGAATCTAACCGAACTTGAGCAAGGCTCTTTGCAATCCATTCTTGATGACAAAGCGGTGGCGGAGCATTTTACGTCAACCATTGTTGATAGAGTAGTGGCAGCAGTTCAAAAAAATCACACTACGATTCGTGTCTGTTTGAGTGATGCCGATAGTTACACTTATAAAGCGCTGATCGGTGGAAGTGTTGAAACGGATGAAATTAACCCAGCGATGGGAGTACGTGGCGTATCGCGTTTTTCTTCCAATCAGTATGCAAAAGCTTTTAGTTATGAATGCGCTGTGATCAAAGCATTGCGCAAGCAAGGATTGAACATCGAAATTGTGGTGCCATTTGTTCGAACATTAAGTGATGCGGCGACGATCATTGATCGTCTGGCAGAGCAGTCTTTACCTCGGAGTTTAGATGGTTTGAAAGTGCTTTATTCTTGCGATGTACCGTCAGCGGCATTGTTGGCAGAGCGTTTGATGCACTATTTTGATGGTGTGGTGATCAACATCGATAACTTAACACAATACACATTAGGCATTGATAAAGAGAACCCCGAACTTTCCCATTTGTTTAATCCAGAGAGTGAGGCGGTCATCACGCTGCTCGATTTAGCATCAAAAGCGGCACGTCATGCGAATAAGCCGATTTTGGTCGTTACCCAAGCACTCGCAAGCTATCCAAAGCTACAGGAGCACTTAGCTGAAAGTGTTCAAGCCGATGTTGTGGTAAAAATGTAATGACTTGATTTGGGCGTAGAATAGCTGCGCTCAACCCTAACTTTTCATAACAACTTGTTGACATTTTGCGGCGCATACCTTGAACTGGTCGGACAACTATATTGGAAAGGTCAGGCTTTATGCTCTCCCCATTAACAAAAGCGAATCTTTACTTAAATCTGTTTGGCTTTTTAAAAGTGCCATTGATTTGGTCGTGTAGACCAAAGATTTTAGTGTTAAACGAACGCTCTGTAGAAATTCGAATTCCACTGAAACGCCGCAATAAAAATCATTTAAATAGTATGTATTTTGGTGTATTGGCCGTTGGTGCAGACGTAGCGGGCGGTTTTATGGCAATGCATAAAGCACAACAGCGTGGCTCCAAAGTATCGTTGGCGTTTAAAGCAGTCAGTGCGGAGTTTTTAAAAAGGCCGGAGGCGGATGTTCATTTTCATTGCTATGATGGTCAGCTAATAGACAGTATGCTTGATGAAACTATCGCGACCGGAGAGCGAGTGAATCAGACAGTGAAGATTATCGCAACCTGTCCTTCGTTACACGGTGACGAACCAATGGCGGAATTTCTTCTCACTTTATCGTTAAAGCGCATTAGCAAATAAGTTTGAATAGAACGAGGAATTACTCGCTTAATTTTATCTATTCGCTTAATTCTATTGGTTCAATGTCGACAATCTTATTTCTATTTAAAACAATTTTCCAACGGTAGTAGCGGGGCTCTGCTTTGTGGTTATCTTCTTTGATTATCAAGTTGAGCAAGTGCCGTTTTTCTACGGTCTCTCGACTCACTTGACCACCACTTAACTGATAAATGCGGTTAGAACCTTTGTCCATCAAACGGGTAATCGGGCGTAGATCAATGTGTAAAGTTTCGCGTGTTTCCTCATAGCCGCTCATAAATCGTGAGGTTGACATCGCTGTTTCAGAGCGGTAGTGAAGTACCTGTTCTTCCCTTTGAACAATACGTTTCTTGCGAATTGTTTTGATTCGGTCTGGTAATTTACTCAGGTTGGTATAATCAAGCCACTCAATTTTGTAACCCACAGATTTTCCGGTCGTTGGATCTATATAACGACGCTTCCATTTCGGTTTTCCTTTGCGGATCCAACGCCACAGCATATCGCGTAAATCATCTTTAAATATTTCGCGTAATGCATAGACAAACGACATAGCGATGATAAAGGATGCGGTGATCTCACCCCAATAGTCTCTAGCTGTAATGGCTATAACGGTGACAAACAGCATTACAAGCCCAGTCGCGATGCCTTTAACGGCGCGTTTCATGTTATTACCCAAAGAGGTGACGTGTTCATTTAGCATAATGGGGTGTTCGATTAATCGGCGTAGGAGGCGCATTTTGTTACTCAGCCGAGTGATATCTTCTCCTGCTTTTGCCGAGTTATAGTTGTTAAGCTTACGATGCGCCTGTTCTTTCTCAACCAAGGTAATCAAACGTTCTTTGATGGTTTTGTATTCACCATCACGGTTCATGTGTGCAACAAGAGAGAGAAAATTTTGCTCAGTATACCAAGATAAATAGTTATCAATATTGGCGTAATAGCGCTTTAAGTTTTCTTCATAAGGAATGCTACGGCGTAATCTTTTCAAAATATCCAAAGAGAGCTCAATGACACTATCAACTTCATCTGATGTGACGGTGTCACTCGTTGTGTTGAGTTGCACCACCGCTTTATCTAGAGCGATAACATACTGATAAGCAAATAAACTCAAACTTACCCGATATTGAGAGAAAGAGAGATGGCCTCGCTGTGCAAGCCTGCTGTGAACTAAGGGCAGCAAGGTTTCATCGCTGTAATACGCACGCTTTTGGTGGATGAAGCTATAGTAAAAATCAGACTCAGGAAGTATTTCGGGCGTTAAACCTAAATCACCGGGAATGAATAGGTAAATGTCTAGATCAAGTTCTTTGCTCTGAGACATGGCATGTGAAATTTTAAGCGTGATGGTATCTTGCTTATCGACATTAACCAAAGAAAGCTCCTGAAAAAATGCTTATTTTTCCTTTGAATGCAGGAAAGGATAACAGAGATCACGTATAATCTCTGCAAAATTGAGGTGAGACATAGTAAATGATTAACGTTGGTCAAATAAACAGTTTAGAAGTCGTAAAGGTTGCTGATTTCGGCGTGTTTTTGGATGCTGAAGATTTTGGAACCACCTTACTGCCTAAACGATTTACCCCAGATGGGGTTGAATTGTGGCAGAAAATAGACGCATTTTTGTATTTCGATTCAGACAATCAACTTGCCGCGACGACTGAAAAACCGATTGCAAAAGTAGGCGAGTGGGGATTGATGAAAGTACAAGGTGTGAATAGCACTGGTGTTTTTGTTGACTGGGGATTGAAAGGTAAAGATTTATTGGTGCCTTACAGCGAACAGCGTGCTCGTTTTAAAGAAGGACAAATGATTTTAGTGTATGTCTACACCGATAAGGCTTCCGGCCGTATCGTAGGCACAACAAAATTCAACAAGTGGCTGGATAAAACGCCTGCAAACTATACGCAGAATCAGCAAGTTGATCTGTTAATTGCAGAACACTCAGAACTCGGGTACAAGGCCATCATCAATGGTGAGCACTGGGGGATGATTTTCCCATCAGATGTGTTTGGTAAACTGTTTATTGGTAAGATCTTAAAAGGCTACATCAAAAATATCCGTGAAGATGGAAAAATTGATCTAGCGCTGCAAAAAATTGGCGTAGCCAAAATGGATGAGTTAAGCACTAAAATCATTGAGTTACTTGAGAAAAAGGGTGGTTTTCTTCCATTAAGTGATAAATCGACACCAGAAGCCATTTTTTCGATGTTCCGCACCAGCAAAGGGACCTTCAAAAAGAGCATTGGTGGTTTGTATAAGCAAGGTAAAATTACCATTGCTGAAGATGGGATTCATCTTGTATAGCTGAGGCGTTTAGGCTCTGTTGCAATCTATTTCCTTTAACAATTAAAAAAAGTCCCAAAACTTTTCCGTTTTCGGGCCTAGGGGGAAATGGCCCTTTCGAGCCCGCACTAATCATTTAAATAGTCGTATTTGTGCTTCCCTATGATTATAGTTGTTATTGCTGGAATTGTGCGTCTTTTCTAGTTTTTCATTCTATAGTTTTGGGTTTTAGAACAGATTTTTATCTTTAACCAGCTCTCTTGGTAAGCCATTTTTTATGCGGTTTCCTACCCATTTTCCTAGCCCAATCACATCGTTACCGAGTTTTACCAGCACTCCGCCAGTGCCAGTTTGCGGTGCTGGTCTGACATCCCTGCCCATGTACCAATCTCGCGCTTCTTCAATCGATAGTGTGACGCAGTTTGATTCGTTACCAGTCGCTAACGATGTAGCGACTTGATGTTGCCAGCGATAACCTTTTTTATGTGTTTCAGCGATTTTTATCCCCATTCGTGAGAAGCGAAAATCACCGAGCATAGGTTCCAGTGCGTTTGGAAATAACCATACATCATTATCTCGTAGCCAGACACTGGTATCATCGGGTATTCCAACTTCAAGCGTTTTCATGAGTTGCTCTGCGATCTCTTGTGCGAGTTTAAGGTTGGCTTTCGTAAAAGGAAATTGACCTAAGCGTTTTTTGACTTCAGGGTGGGGTACAGAGCTAAGTTTACGGATTTTCGCAACAAAAAAACCCTCACAATCATAGGTTTGAGGGAATATATGCAAGAACCCTTCATCTGTAATCGCTGCTTTTGCATCCTCAAACAATGAGCTAAGGGAAACAAATTCAACGGATTGTGGATATTTTTCTTTTAGATGCAAGCACACTTGTTGGTTCTCTTCTGTGCTCAATGTACAGGTTGAGTAGACCATCACACCGCCTGGCTTTAAAGCTTGAAACGCACTTTCAATCAAATCTTTTTGTGTCGCAGCAATCGACAATACAGATTCTTTGCTCCAGTTTTTCATCGCATCAGGATCTTTACGAATGGTTCCTTCTCCTGAGCATGGAGCATCTATTAACACCGCATCAAATTGTTCCGGTAACCAACCGCCAAAGACTCGACCATCAAAATTGCTCAGTGCACTGTTACGCACACCGCAGCGTTCGATATTAGCATGCAGCACTTTGACACGGCTGGCTGAAAATTCGTTAGCGACTAATACGCCTTTATTTTCCATACACGCCGCAATTTGTGTTGTTTTTGAACCCGGAGCCGCCGCCATGTCGAGTACTGAATTGAACGATTCACCGCCGGTGAAAAGAGCGGATACTGGCATCATAGAACTGGCTTCTTGAATATAAAAAAGCCCTGCCATATGTTCGGCTGTGTTACCTAAAGGTACGACAGACTCGTCGGCTTCAATCCAAAAACCCGTATTACACCAAGGCACTGGTGATAAAACCCAACCTTTTTCAGCGGCGCGTTGACAAAAGCTATCGACAGAGATTTTTAGCGTGTTGACTCGGATACTTTTACGCAAAGGACGCTGGCAAGCCGCAATAAAATCACTCATCGTTAGGTGAGTGGGCAGTATCGCTTCAATTGTCGCAAGAAAGGGTTCGGGTAGGGTTATATTGGCGTGCAAAGCAGTATCTCGTCTGGGAGTTGAGGGCGGATTATATAAGAATCATGGTGAGATCAAAATAATAAAAAATGCAGCCGATCAGCTGCATTGTAAAGAACCAAGGCAAAACCTTTAAGGTTTTGGTATGGCTGTTCGCCATTGGCGCCATTCTGGTTTGGCTTCAGGATATAAGTAAAATGCTTGGCCTTGTTTAGCGATAGGTTGTAGCTGTTTTTGCTCTGGAGTGGCAAATGTAATTCCGCCTTTCATGATGCTATCTAACGTGCCTGCTTTTATATTTGCACCAGATAAACCGATGGATACATCGATACCAGAAGTGTTCCAAAATACGCTATTGCTGCGAACCAAATAAGCAAACTCTTTTTGGATCTCAATGGTGAACATGACACGGTCTGCAAAGTCTCCTAGGGCAACATGAGTGACTCTGCCCACTTCCATTTCACGGTAGAGAACAGGGCTACCTTCAGTCACTGATCCTCGTGTTTCACTTTGTAAGGTGAATTCAATACCGAGTATTTGTTGTGGCTGTTTTTCTAGTTCAAATTGGTACTGCGCATCGCCAAACCCAGGTTTGACCTCAATGCTGGAACTGAGTAAGTTTTGCAGATGTTCAACACCATTGAAGCCAATCTTAGTTTTCGCTACCCAAAAGTGAGAGCCATTTCTGGCAATGCCTAATGCGTAGCTAGGCTCAATTCTCGCTTGGAGTGTAACTTGGTTTGTCTTGAAATCGGGTGTTACAGAAACAACCTCTCCCACAGTGATATTGTTATATTTGATGGATGTTCCTAGCGTAATGCCAAAGGATGCGTCAGCCGTTAAAATGATTTCTTGGCCCGCCTTACGTGCTTGATCGTAGCTGTCATAGAGCTTCCACAAGTTCTGATCTTTGTTATCAATACCTTGCAACGAATCAAATGCAATGCCTCCTTGAATTAAGGTTTTTAAAGGAGCAGCTTTGACTTTTACGCCTGCAAGTGTTGCATTAATTTCGATGCCAGAACGGTTCCAAAAAACAGTTTGGTTCGTAATCAGATGGCGATATTGATTCTCTATTTTGACCTCGATTTTCACACCTTCTTTAGTGAGCTTAAAGCCAAAGACACTGCCGACTTGAAGGTTACGGTATAGGAGCGGGCTACCCGGATTGATGGGAGGAAGCTCGTCGGCAAAAAGAGTCAGTGTTTGTGAGCCGCTTTGATTATATTTGGCAAGCTCAGCTAAGGATTTACTTTGATATAGCGGGTATTCATTATTCGCATTTTCAGCGCCTTCGCTGATGAAACTGATTGATCCGGCGAGCAGTTGTTTGGCAGGAGGGATCGAAACATTAAGGCCTGATTCGGTGAGCTCTGCGGTGGCAGAGCCTGTAATGTAAAAACGATTCTGTGAGCGTATGAGTGGTGAGTACTCTTCATCAATCAGCGTATTGAGCACAACACTGTCTTGCTGCAACTTTACGCCAATTACTGAACCTACCGCGATACCTCGATACAAAATCTGGCTGCCCACATCTAAGCCATATGAGCTTTCAGCTGTAAGCTTGATAGCAATCGATTTTGCTTGTGATTGATTAAATTCAAATTGGCGAATTGCAGTGAAACTTCTGGCCTTTTCGCCCTTGCCAGGAATGAGTGTCAAGTAATTCCCTTTGATCAAATTACCGATGTTCTCAACTCCAGAGAGTGAGACTTTGGCCTCTTCCAACACAAAACGGCTTCCCGAATTGAGCATATCGCTAAAAGCCGGTTGGATTGCGGCTGAGGCGATGATCTGTTGGTGACTTTTACTGAGCTGCAATTCAGTGATTTGGCCAACTTCTATTCCCCGGTAAATAATGGGGGCACCGGTTTGGTTAATATTATGCTGATCGGGTAGAGTGATTTTTACTGGGATACCACGTCCTGCGGTTTTTAAATCGCGATAGAGACTAAATTGGGTATTTTGTTCAACAGGCTCCCCACCGTCTGGTGAATCGACGGCAATTGAACCACCGATTAATGCACTTAAACTTTCTAAGCGGACGTCAACACCTTCAAAGCCAATGCTTGCACCAACACCACTGACATTCCAAAAACGGCTTTCATTGGTAATAATGTGTCGATACTCGTCTTTTATCGAGGCTTGAATGAGTACCGACTTTGCATCGTCATCGAGTTTGTAGTTAAACACTTCACCAATCGGAATTTTTTTATAGACGATTTGTGAGCCAACAGAAATACCTCCGAGATCGCGAGCCTTTAGAGAAATGATAAGCCCTTGATTAGGCAGTAGATCAGAAGGTGAACCATCTAAAGCACTAAACACTTTATCGTGTTCAACTGAACTATTTTCGTTACCCGGTTGAATCGCAATATAGTTTCCTGAAACCAACGCATCTAAACCTGAAACGCCAGACAGACTGGCCGTTGGCTTCACTAACCAAAAGCGGGTATTGTCATTGAGTAACTGAGTAGCTTCTGGATAAATATCGGCTTCCACATAGATGTTTTCTAATCCTTCGGACAGTTTAATATCTCTTACCATGCCGACTTCGAGCCCTTGGTAGCGAATGGTTGTTCGCCCTGCGACTAAGCCTTGTGCGTCCGAAAAATAGATCTGGATTCGTTCGCCAGCATCGTGAATGGCTTTAACGACTAACCAACCTGCGAGCGCCATGGTGAGTATGGGCAGTATCCACAAAGGTGAGATGCCCCTGTTTCGCTTAACATCGGGAGTGTATGAGGGCTGGCTTGAAATGTGTTTACTCATGTGAAGGCTCGTTTTGGTCTGCGATTTCTGGGTAATTATCCCAGATGAGTCTTGGGTCCATACTTTCCGTGGCGAGCATGGTGAGTACAACCACCAAGCCAAAAGCAACGGCTCCATAACCGGGAGTGAAGTCGAGAATTTGACCGCGATCAACCAGTGTCAACATAATTGAGATGACAAACAGATCCATTACCGACCATTTGCCGATCCATTTAATCGCGAAATAAATGTTCATTCTCTGACGGTGGTAAACCGTTCGCTTAAATTTAATCGCCAATAATAGATAGGTCAGGCCGAATATTTTTACAATAGGCACAATTATACTGGCCACAAAAATGATGATTGCAATCCCGACCATACCGCTATTAATCAGTGACGCAACACCAGAAAAGATGGTGTCTTCTAATCGCCGTCCGTTGGTAATTAAAATCGATATTGGAATCAGGTTCGCGGGGAAAATAGCGATACTGGCTGCAATTAAATAGGCCCAAGTTCGTTGTATCGAGTTGGGTTTCCGGTGATATAATTTTTGCGCGCAACGCACGCAGTGCGTATTTTCTGGTTGTGAAAGATGGCAATGGTGGCAATGCACCTCTTTACGCTCGAAGGCATATTGATTCTCTGGCTGCCACGCTTGCCAATAGCGCCTTACGCTAACTCGAGTCGCTAACAATACGGTTGCCAGTTGCAGCAAGACTAAACCATACAACCCCACACCGATAAAAATGTCGGAATAATCTTGAAGTTTAAAACAAGATACCGCCACGCTGACTAAAAAAACATCGAGCATTACCCACGCTTTTAATCGCTGAATAATGATCAGTGAGCCACGCAGTAGATGAAACCATCGATAACGCAAGGCGATATGAGCGGTCACTACGGAACCACACACTAAAAGTGGCGCAATAGAGCTGCAAAATAGCACCAATAAAGCGAGCGCTCCAAAGCCCTCTTCAGCCAGCGCAAAGACACCGGATGGCAAGGTGGCGGGGATCATCACCCCAACCAAGCGAATACTGATGAATTCAAAAAAATGAGAGGGGATAAACAGTAACAAGCAAGTGATGGCAACGGCTAAATCCCCAGACAAAGAGAAAGACCCACCACGGTACAGCTGGGTACCGCAACGTGGGCAATAGGCACTTTTCCCATGCTCAACCTCGACGAGATCAACGGCCAATTCACAGCCGCGACACAGCCTCACGCCGTTAGGTGATTGTGGATGTTGAATAAGCGCTGAATGTTGAGACAAACAATCATCCTAATTTATTGTTACCCAATCACTAAACGTAGGATTGGAGATTTCCATAAAGGGTCTGATATAACCCATCTTGCTCGACTAATTCTCGATGCGTACCCATTTGACTAACTTGACCATCTTCCAGCACGTAAATCATATCGGCTTGTTTCACAGCCGAAAGGCGGTGCGCAACAATTAAAGTAGTTCGACCCTTCAAAAATCCAGCCAGAGCATTGTGCAATGCCGCTTCAGTTACCGTATCTAACGCGGATATCGCTTCATCCAAAATAACAAATTTAGGATTGCTCAGTACCATCCGAGCGATGGCTAAACGTTGACGTTGTCCGCCCGACAAGCGAATACCATTTCGGCCAACGAGCGTTTCTAAACCGTCACTGAGATTCGCAGTCACATCATCCAGTTGTGCAATATGCAGCGCTTGCCATAATTCTTCTTCTGCATATTGACCGCCGAGGGTCAAATTATGCCTTAAGGTGTCGTTGAATAGTATAGGTTGTTGTAATACCACGGCAATGTTATCGCGAATAATATCAAAACTTATCTCTTCAGTGGTCGCACCATTAAAACGGATCTGCCCGGAATTGGGCTGATACACACCAATTAGCAGTTGGATCAATGTGGATTTCCCACCACCACTTGCGCCAACCAACGCCACTTTTTTACCCGCCGGAATCGTGAGCGAGAGATCGTTGAGCACACTCTTTTCACTATCGTAGGCAAAATTAACGTGAGAAACCTCAACATCGACCTGGCGGTTATCTGTGAATGGGTTAATTTTGCAAATAGGGCGAGGCTCTTCCTCCAGTGCAAGCAGATCATTAATGCGATGGAAGGCCGCCTTTGCACTGTACCAAGAAAATTGAATACTCAGCAGTTCTTGCACTGGGCCTAACATAAACCACAAATAACCGAAAACGGCGAAAATTTGCCCTATGGTCAAATCGCTAAAGACCACCATCAGCATTGCGACCGCTCTAAACAGCTCAAAACCAAGCAAAAACAGGAGAAATGAGACGCGTCCTGCGGCCTCTGACTGCCATGCATATTTATCCGCATTTTCTCGGACTTGGTTGGCTTGCTGTTTGAGTTCATTGAGAAACTCTCGCTCTTTATTAGCGGCACGCAATTGATAAATGCCATCTAGTGTTTCGACTAGCCGATTTTGAAAGCGTTCATACGCTTGGTTTTCTCGCTTTTTCAGATGTTTGACTTTGCTTCCGAGTTTACGTGAAAAGTAAATCACAATCGGGTTGACCAATAAAATAAACAGCCCTAAACGCCACTCAAGCCAGAGTAGAACACCTGCTGTGCCTAACACGGTCAGTAGGCTTATGATAAATTTACTGAGTGTGCCACCTATGAATTGATCAATGGTTTCGATGTCGGTGATCAAGTGAGCATTAATACCACCACTGCCTTTGGTTTCGTACTGCCTGATGCTGATCCGTCCTAATTTATCAATCATTTTGCAGCGCATTTGGTAAGTGATGGTTTTGGACACCAAAGTAAACTGACGGCTTTGAAGTATGTTGAGCGCTTGGCTGACGCTACGCATCAAGACCACTAGCAATAACGTGAGCGCAATATAGCCTGTTGGGTTTTGCATCGACGTAGGCAGAATAGTGTTCATCATCGCCAAACCAGAAGCGGGTTTATTCAGCAGAACTTCGTCGACCATTAATGGCATTAATAGTGGAATAGGGACGCTAACCAGCGTTGCAATAACCGCGATCGCATTGGCAAATAGAAGTGTAGGTCGATGTTTTTTTACTTGTTTTATTACCCAAGAGCGGCTAATAGTGTCATTGGAATTAGTCATTATGATGAGAATGCATCCTATTTATCGTGTGAAAAATTGTACGCTGTTCAAAAATAGATGTCTTCCGTTTTCAAAAGGTCGTTGAGTTTATATGAACATAGAAGAATACCGCCGTCTTACCAAGCAGGCGGTGGCACTGGTTGAATCTGAAACGGATTTAATCGCTAATCTTGCCAATTTGAGCGCCTTATTTAACATGGAGCTTGAAGATCTTAACTGGGTGGGTTTTTACCTAATAAAAGAAGAGCAACTGGTTCTCGGTCCCTTTCAAGGAAAACCAGCCTGTGTACGCATCCCCCTAGGAAAAGGTGTGTGTGGTACAGCGGCGGCGACTAACCGTATACAACGTGTTTATGATGTCCATGAGTTTGCTGGTCACATTGCTTGCGATGCTGCGAGCAATTCTGAGTTGGTGGTGCCATTTTCTATCAATGGCCAAGTGGTGGGAGTATTGGATATCGATAGCCC
>AEZC01000103.1 GCA_000257205.1 Vibrio ordalii ATCC 33509
GTAAAAAATGCAGAAAAAAATTGTGATTTGTGCTCTAATGCCGCGCTTACCAAGGGATGGTGTTCAACATCCGCCGCCACATAATATAATGGCGCGCGACAAACGTTGATGAGTAATCCCTTATTATTCCCTTAGGAAAACGAAAATGTCAGAAAGTAAAAAATTTACCATCAAAGTGACTGAAAAGCGCAATGGTTGGGCGGCGGAAATCGTACGTCAAGTGACCTCTCGCAGAAGTGTTGTTTCAAAGCGCGAAATGGGTTTTGAAAGCGAAGCACAAGCACAAGCTTGGGCGGAAAAAGAGCTCAGTGGCTTTATTGAGAACCAAGCAAAACGCAATGAGCGTAAGGCTCTGGCAAGAAAAGAGAAAAAAGCTTAGTACAAAAAATCTGAGTGCTGCGCTTTAAGAACGGTTATTTGAACGAAAACCCGCTTTAAATTAGCGGGTTTTTTATGCCTTAACGAAATTGACCGATTTGCGGTAAAAACTCAAAACCAGCACTGGCTAAGCGAGCCTCTAATGCCGCCCGATCGATATCAAAGTCATCCGCCAGCTTATCAAGATCGCCATTAAAATCATCACGTAGCTTCATATTGATGATGCTCATCAGCATGATTGGATCCATCGAGGCAAAATTGGCTAAATTCATCACTTATCCTCGAAATCAGAAATCAGCAAGTTAGCTGCCGCAAAGGCTGCTTGCTCTCGAACTGCTTTTGGCAGCGATTCGTCTGCTGCGACATCATTCAAGGTTTTGATGGCGCAGGAGATTGCTTGAGGAATATAAGCTTGATCACCACTGCCTATCTGCGCATAAAGCTCGCGCACTAATTCACAACAACCGTAAACTTGCATAGATTAAATCCTAACTAATGATAATGGCTCTCAATATACACATTACGTTTGGCAAAGACAAAATCAGAACTTGCGTTTGCGCAAGCTCTGATTGCAGGTGATGAAACTTTAAGCGTTCACTTGCCGATCTAATTGTAGAAATAAAAAAGGTTGCCATTTAGGCAACCTTTTCAATAACACACTTTATTAGGCGATTTGAGCATTAATAAAGGAGACTATTTCATTCATAGCGACGGCCGACTTCTCACCACTGCGGCGATGTTTATATTCGAAGTTGCCCTCATCCATACTGCGATCGCCAATAATGATGGTATGTGGCACACCGATCAGTTCCATATCTGAGAACATTACGCCCGGGCGCTCTTTACGATCATCAAATAGAACTTCAATACCAGCAGCAGTCAGTTCCGCATACAGTTTTTCAGCAGCTTGTTGGACACGCTCTGATTTGTGCATGTTCATGGGAACGATCGCCACTTGGAAAGGTGCGATCGCGTCAGGCCAGATGATGCCGTATTTATCGTTGTTTTGCTCGATGGCTGATGCCACAACGCGTGATACGCCAATGCCATAACAACCCATCTCTAAAATGGTGTTTTTACCATTGGAATCAAGAACGCCACAGTTCATTTTCTCAGAGTAGTTGGTACCCAATTGGAAAATATGACCCACTTCGATACCGCGTTTGAGCATTAGTGTCCCTTTGCCACATGGGCTTGGGTCGCCTTCAACGACGTTACGGAGATCTTCCACTTTCGCTAGCTCAACGTCACGACCCCAGTTGATGCCAAAGTAGTGTTTGCCATCGATGTTGGCTCCTGCGCCAAAATCGCTCATGACGGCTACGCTGTGATCAACGATAAAGGGCAATTCAAGACCAACAGGGCCAAGAGAGCCTGGGCCTGCACCAATCAGCGCGCGAATCTCTTCTTCGCTAGCCATTTCTAGCGGAGCGGCAACTTCAGCGAGTTTCTCGGCTTTGATTTCATTGAGTTCATGATCACCACGGATAATCAGTGCCACGATAGAGGAATCGATCTCATCAGATGCTTTTACAAACAGTGTTTTAACTGTTTTCTCAATCGGTAGGCCATGCTGCTCAACCAATTCAGCGATGGTTTTGGCGTTTGGCGTATCAACCTGCGTCATCTCTTGAGTTGGCGCGGCGCGCTCAACGACTGGCGCAATAGCTTCCGCTTTTTCGATGTTGGCGGCGTAATCCGATTCAGTTGAGAAGGCGATAATGTCTTCACCACTTTCAGCCAATACATGGAACTCATGAGAGCCGTTACCACCGATAGCGCCGGTGTCTGCTAATACTGGGCGGTAATCAAGCCCCATGCGATCGAAGGCTTTACAGTAAGCTTCGTGCATCGCTTGGTAAGATTTCTCTAAGCCTGCTTTATCAATATCAAAGCTATAGGCATCCATCATGCAGAATTCACGAGCACGCATCACACCAAAACGAGGACGTCTCTCATCACGGAATTTGGTTTGAATCTGGTACAGGTTCAGCGGTAATTGCTTGTAAGAGCTGACTTCGTTGCGTACCAAGCTGGTGATCACTTCTTCTGCTGTTGGACTAAGCACAAACGGACGAGTATGGCGGTCAGTAAAGCGAAGTAGCTCAGGGCCCATTTTCTCAGAGCGGCCTGTCTCTTCCCACAGTTCAAACGGTTGCACAACGGGCATCAAGGTTTCGATTGCACCGGCATTGTCGATCTCTTGACGAACGATGTTTTCGACTTTACGCAGCACACGTAGACCAGTAGGCAGCCAGGTATAAAGACCTGAAGCCAGCTTACGGATCATACCTGCACGTAACATGAGCTGATGGCTCACGACTTCTGCGTCGTTTGGAGTCTCCTTCAAAGTAGAAAGAAGATATTTACTGGTACGCATTCTATGGTATCCGTTTCATGATAGTTAAAAGCGCTCTCCAATGAGAGGCTAGAATTAAGCCGCTAATAATATCAGCCAATCGGCTTTGTCAAAAGCGTTCTATTGCGGTTACTGAGACTAAGTTGTTTGCGATAGTGAATTTTACGTTCAGATCGAACAGATTTACCGCATATTCTTTATGATCGATTTTGTGTTTTTTATAGGCTGGGCGAGGATCTTGAGCCAGCACTTGCTCAATGACGGCTTTAACCATGCCGTGATCTGCTCGCGCACTCAGTACCGTTAACGCCGCTTGGCTAAAGGTCACTGCGATCTTGTCGGGCTCGCTCTCGGCATAGCCACCGCTGGCTGTGGCTATCGAATCGGAATAGGGAATATAGGGTTTGATGTCAATGATCGGTGTGTTATCGACTAAATCTACGCTGCCTAGTTCCAAATAAACCTGATCACCTTGCTGAGTGACGCCTTTCAATTCAACGGCAGACATACCGATGCCGTTAGGTCGAAACGTGGCCCGTGAAGCAAATACGCCGATCCGCTCATTTCCGCCTAAGCGCGGTGGGCGCACCGTCGGTTTCCAACCGGCATCGAGGTTTTGGTCAAACAGAAAAAGTAACCAGACATGGCTAAATTGTTCGATACCTCGCACCGACTCTAAGCAATTAGCGTGACCGATGAGCTTGACTCTCGCGCTTGCGCTCGCCACTAGGCGAGGTTGGCGAGGAACGGCAAATTTTTCTTTATAAGGCGTTTCAATAGTGCCAATCGGAGCAATGGTGTGCATATCCGTACCCGTCTTTTTTCACGTTGGTTGAGAAAAATATCACATTTAAGCTTGCTTTTCTTCTTGGTAATGATTATTAATTGGTATGTTATAACATAACAATTTAAGTGAGAGGAAATTGATGAAAGACGGAATTCATCCGCCGTACCAAAAAGTGGTTTTCCACGACACCAGTGTGGATAAGTATTTTATTGTGGGTTCAACGCTAAAAACTGATCGGACGATAGAGTGGGAAGATGGCAACACCTATCCTTATTTCACCTTAGATGTGTCGTCTGAATCGCATCCGTATTACACCGGTAAGCAGCGAGTTGTTCAAAAAGAAGGACGAGTGGCGAATTTCAATCGTCGCTTTGCTCAGTTTGGTAAGGAGTAAACTATGAAAGTATTAAGTTCATTAAAAAGCGCAAAATCACGTCATCCAGATTGTCAAATCGTCAAAAGACGCGGTCGTTTATATGTGATTTGTAAAACCAATCCAAGATTTAAGGCGGTTCAGCGTTAATGAAGGGGAACGGTTGGACAGGCTAGTGATTGTCCAACCGTCAAAACGTGGTTATTTGTTCGCTTTAGCCAAAATGCGATCCAAATGGTTGGCAAATTCGCGTCGTTCTGTTTGAGAAAGCGTACTTGGTCCGCCAGTTTGGATACCGCTTGAGCGCATTGTGTCCATAAAATCTCGAATATTGAGGCGTGCCTTGATGGTCTCTTTGGTATACAGCTCACCACGAGAATTGAGCGCCAAGCCACCTTTGGTTATCACTTCATCGGCCAGCGGAATATCGGAAGTAATGACCAAATCTCCCACCTCTACCCGTTTGACGATTTCGTTATCGGCAACATCAAAACCACTGGGGACTTGCAGTGAACGAATGTTAGATCGTTGCGGAATCGGAACGACATGATTGGCCACAAAAGTACATTCAACGCCCGTCCTTTCGGCTGCGCGGACAATGGTTTCACGAATTACTTTCGGACATGCATCGGCGTCCACCCAAATTTTCATCATTTAATTATTTCTCGGTTAGTTGTGCTTCAAGAGCTGCCACTCGAGCTGACAAAGCCGCTAGTTGTGTTTCAAGTTCGGCTATTTTGTTCGCGCTATTTTCCGTACTAACGCTCACTTCCACTTTGGGTACTCGGTGTGCATTCTTCCAGCTTTTGATGGTTGCAATCAAGGCTGGCATTGGCACTGAGGTGCTAAGACGCGATTTCACCAAAGCCACACTCGGTTCCTTTCCCTGTTGTTGTAAGAGAGTCAAGATGCTGTCTAGTTCTTGAGTGACATCTTTTGTGAGCATAGGTTGTCCTTTTGATGAGTTTCCGTGATCTTACCTTTTATTTGCCAAGAGCAAAAGTGGCGAAGTGTTGTAAGAGATCTCGCACATTGTTTGTAAGAAATCACAGTATTTAAGGAGGTTTTGGAAGATGGTTTTCTTATAACTATCTGTTTTTTATTAAAATATCTATTTCTTTAGGCCATATTGTTAAAAATAACATTTTTAGGTGATTGTTTCTTAAAGTCAAACGGGTAAATTGAACTCTGTCGGAAGGACTCTGACAAGGAATAATAAAGCACCAAGGTTTGGTCTCTTCAGGAAGAAGGCAAGGTTATTCACGAAGAATGATCACGCAGGATGCTAGGACAGCGTAAGGATACAACAGTTGGCAGGATGCGAGCTGCATGGATTGGCGATGGACACCTTGTGGATAAGGCAGGACAATATCGGGATGATGTTATGGACACCGCTCAAGGAACAAGTGATGAGTATTGACCGGAGTGTTAGTACCATGGAAAGTTTGGATACCGCTAGGATGGCGATGCAGGATGAGCCGAAGAATTGGCCACTATTATGGATGATGCATGGAGCACACGATTTAGTAGCCGGACTGCTGCGAGTAAGACTTTAAGCCTCGACACATGCGTGTTGAGGATTTTCTTATTGCCTGCATTCTGGCTTTAGCGTGTTGTTGCTTCAAAAAAAGATCATATGATAAGTGCCGCAAAATAATAACAACAAAAAAACAATCTAGATCAATTACCTCATCGTTCGGTTGGTTTAATTTTCGGCTTCTTTGCAAAAATAGAGTACCAGATTTTATCTGGGCTAAGGCGTATTGCCCTGAGCCTAGTTGAGTATTTCGGTATCATTTTGCGGCTAACAAGGATTGTACGTGCCAACCGTAACAAGAAGAACGCTTCTTCTCCCTTACACCGATTCGTTAGAGTCTGATTTTTTGATGCTCAATTGTTGCGCCAAAAATATGGCACAGATGAATGGACCTAAAACAGTCGCTTCAGCAAAACAGCTTTTTCAACGAGTGCTTAATGATCCTCATTTATACGCAATGGCGGTGTTAGATAATTATAACCGCGAATACATGGGACATTTGTTCATTGAACTTGACGAAGAGCGAGCAGAACTCGGTTTTCTGTTTGATAAATTGTATTGGGGCAAAGGTATTGCAACTGAGGCATTGAAGTCTTTTTTGCCTAAAGCGGCCTACCAATTGCAACGACAAAAAATTACAGCCACTGCTAATATTGGCCACCATGCCTCTATTGCGGTACTCAAAAAACTCGGCTTTGAGCTGTTGGGTGAGAAAGAAGATGTTTTTGGCCCTTATTGGGAATTTGAGTTTACATCCGATGAGGCGGCAAATGAAAAGCAGATGGCCTAAAGCCTATCATTTGTAATTCACCTTGGTAGCAGTCATCACCTAGCGCAGAAAACTCAAACCAATAAACGGTATGCCAACGCCAGAGTCCTTCTGGCGTTTTGAATTTGTGGCGTCCAAAAGCAACGCTGATCAGCTGTAAGTCGAGTTGTTCACATTTTCGACTGATCGCTGCTTTTGCCAATTCGGCTTGGCGACGCTGTTGCCAGAAAAGAAAGCAGCCCAAGCTGAGTAATAAAATAGCCAATAGATAGCCTAGCATAAACATTCCAGTTATTGAGCTTTAGTTGTTTGTTGTAAGCGAATTAAGGCATCGGCTAATTCGATTGAAGGGCTAGAATACAGCAGTGGCAGCAGTACCATTCGCAGTTCTGGCAGCATCACTAAATCCGCAAAGAGCTGGTTAAAGAGAGCTTGATTGCCTGTTTGCGCCAAGCGTAATAAAAACGTTTCGGCAAGCAACGGGTTAGACAATACATGCCACGTGCGCCCTGCAATGGCAATTAATATCTCTTGATGGCTCAAGCGTGGGCTTTGCAGAATACGTTCAACCAAGGTCGCGGTGAGTGCATTATTCGCACCTGATAAGGCTCGTATTAAGGCAGAGAGTAAGAACAGATCAGGTTCGTAGCTTTCGATGTGCAACATTGCCATCTCTTGCAAACGCAGCGCCAGCTTATCATTCAACGGTGCGCTATGTTCGAGCGCCCCCAGCAGGGCATACAAAGGCTGAGCGGGGAGGTGGTTTAGTGCTTTTCTTAGCAGCATGCTATTTTGTTCTTTGCTTAAACGAGCACAAATATCAGTAATGCCTTGTAAGCCGACCGTCTGCCAGTTTTCCCACCCTAAAGCCCCACTAAAATAGTGTTGCGCATACTCATAATATTGGCTTGATGGTAGGTTCAACTGGGCGCGTATTTGACTGTGGAATACCGCCATTTTGTCGTCGCTCGGTTTAAAGGTATAAGGGTTATTGGCAAGCTTTTGCTGTTGCTCATCACTGAGATCTTGATGTAAACGTGACCCCATCGCTTCAAGTACAAACTTAATGAAGTTACCTATCTCCGCTTGTTTGAGTAGGCCACGTTCATCCAAAGAGAATTTAAGAAACCAGATCCAAGGTTGTTGGGCTTGGTTCCAATACGCGATGGCAAGATGAGCATGACGCTGCAATGGATAGGGATACGGTTGCTGACCTTTTTCTACTTGAGAAAAGTGTGTATTTTCAATCGGGCAGATGCGCCTTCCTAAATCAAAGATCCGATATTGGCTACCACTATTGGTGAGCAATTGGCTAAGCGTGTGAATGGTATCCATCGATAAAGTGGCCCTAATTTGTGTTCTTGAATAACTATCTTTGATCAATAACTCTCTTTGAACAATAAATGGTACTCTATAGCCCATTTTCAAGGTCACTTAGCAAATTAACTTGGTGAATAATGACAGTAAGCACAAAACTTACCCACCTGTTGAAGCAACTAGAAACTCAGTTACGCAATTCTCAGCGCTGGCAATCCCAGCCGCCAAGCGAAAGCGCATTGATGAGCACTGAGCCTTTCTCCATCGATACCCTTACTCCGGAGCAGTGGCTGCAGTGGATTTTCATCCCCAAAATGTTATTGGCAATTGAGCAGCAAGCTGAGCTTTCTCAAGGGTTTTCGCTCACTCCTTATTTTGAAGAGGCATGGCAACATCAAACGGAATTGGCTGAAGTGATTGCGCTGCTGCGCCTGATTGATGAGGTAAGCCAACCATGTTAGAGATTCTGTATCAGGACGATGATTTGGTCGCCGTGAATAAACCCGCAGGAATGCTGGTGCATCGCTCATGGCTAGATAAACACGAAACGCAATTTGTGATGCAAACGCTGCGCGATCAAATTGGCCAGCATGTATTTCCCCTGCATCGACTGGATAGGCCAACCTCCGGCGTGCTCGTGTTTGCGCTCTCCAGTGAAGTGGCGGCGCAAATGATGCCGATGTTTGCCAACCATCAAATGGAAAAAACGTACCATGCGATTGTGCGTGGTTGGATTGAACAAGGGGATGTGCTTGATTACCCACTCAAAATCGAGCTAGATAAAATTGCCGATAAGTTTTCCAAACAAGATAAAGAAGCCCAAGAGGCGATCACCGCTTATCAACCATTAGCGACAGTAGAAGTGCCGTATTCAACCGGGCGTTTCCCAACCAGCCGCTACTGTTTGGTGGAAATGAAACCGCAAACAGGCCGTAAACATCAGCTGCGTCGTCATATGCACCATTTGAGTCACCCGATTATTGGTGATACCACTCATGGTGATGGCAAGCACAACCGCCTATTTCGCGATCATTATGACGCGCAGCGTCTGATGCTCCATGCCTCTGAATTACGTTTTACTCATCCGTTTACTGGCCAAACATTAGTGCTTAAAGCTGGTTTTGATGAGATATGGCAACGGCTGTTTACTCAGTTTGAGTGGAGCCAGCCGATATAAAAGCAAAACCCTCGCGATGCGAGGGTTTTGAGTATTGGGATGTAACTGAAAGTGGTGTAGCTTATCGAGCTATTCGGTTCATAAAGCCTTCAGTTAATAAAACCGACAGCTTATAAAACGCTCGCTACTTTGCTAAATATTCTTGAATGGAGCGCTCGATGCCTTTGGCATCTAAACCTAATTCGGCATGCAGCTCTTCTTGTGTGCCTTGAGCGATGAATTGATCAGGCAAACCTAGATTGAGTACCGGTTTTAGGATTTTCTCTTTCATCATCAGTTCAATGACGCCAGCACCCGCACCACCGGCAATCGCATTCTCTTCCAAGGTCACGAGCACATCATGCTGCGCAGCCAGTTGGCGAATGAGTGTTTCATCAAGGGGCTTAACAAATCGCATGTCAGCCACCGTTGCATTTAGTTTATCGGCTGCTTCAAGTGCGTTTGGTAGGAAAGTGCCAAAGTTGAGGATCGCGATTTTTTCATGTGCGATAGCCGTGTCACATTGGCGCATAATGCGTCCTTTGCCAATCTCTAACGCACTAAATTGGGTTTGGATTTCGACTCCCATGCCATTGCCACGAGGATAACGCACTGCGCTTGGCCCTGTGTGTTTATGGCCGGTATAGAGCATTTGTCGGCACTCATTTTCATCGGCGGGTGCCATGATCACCATGTTGGGAATGCAGCGCATGAAGCTTAAATCAAACGCACCTTGGTGAGTTTGGCCATCAGCTCCGACTAACCCTGCGCGGTCAATGGCAAACATAACCGGTAAATTCATGATGGCAACATCATGGATCAGCTGATCATAACCCCGTTGTAAAAAGGTTGAGTAGATCGCCACTATCGGATGATCTCCCGCAATCGCCATGCCTGTCGCAAGGGTGACGGCATGTTGCTCAGCAATCGCCACATCAAAATATTGTTGTGGAAACTCTTTTGAAAAGCGAACCATGCCAGAACCTTCACGCATCGCGGGTGTAATCGCCATTAATTTTGGATCTTGCGCGGCCATGTCGCATAAAAAATCGCCAAAGATTTTAGAAAAAGTCGGTTTAGCATTGCTGCTTTTTGGCAGGCTAGTGTGGCTCGGGTCAAATTTAGGAACGCCATGGTAACCAATCGGATCTTTTTCGGCGGGCTCATAACCTTTGCCTTTTTTGGTCATGATGTGCAAAAACTGCGGGCCTTTGAGCTCGCGCATGTTGCGTAATGTCTTGATAAGTTCAATCACATCATGGCCATCTACTGGGCCGATATAGTTAAATCCAAGCTCTTCAAACAAGGTGCCGGGTACGACCATGCCTTTCAAGTGCTCTTCTGTGCGACGTACCAGCTCTTTGATAGGCGGTATGCCAGAGAGCACTTTTTTGCCCCCTTCACGGATCGAGGTATAAAGGCTACCGGAAAGCAGTTGCGCTAAATGATTATTCAGTGCGCCCACGTTTTCAGAGATCGACATTTCGTTGTCGTTGAGCACGACTAACATATCTGGGTGAACGTCGCCAGCATGGTTCATTGCTTCAAAGGCCATGCCCGCGGTGATGGCACCATCACCAATCACGCCCACCACTTTGCGATTTTTCCCTTCTTTACCTGCACTGATCGCCATCCCTAAGGCGGCACTGATTGAAGTGGACGAGTGGCCGACAGAGAGCGTGTCATATTCACTTTCTTCACGCCAAGGAAAAGGGTGCAGGCCATCTTTTTGACGAATGGTCGACATTTGCTCGCGGCGACCAGTTAAGATTTTGTGCGGGTAAGCTTGGTGGCCTACATCCCAAATCAGCTGATCAAAAGGGGTGTTATAGACGTAGTGCAGGGCAACCGTTAATTCAACCGTGCCTAAGCCTGACGCAAGGTGGCCACTCGACTGACTGACGGAATTAAGAAGATAGTTTCTTAATTCACCACACAATGCCGGCAGAACCTCTTTCGGTAGACTGCGCAGTTCATCGGGTGAATTTGCTAAAGCCAGTGTTGGGTATTTTGAAATATCAAGAGTCATAATTTTGCGCGCTTATAGTTTAGTTCTTGCGCTCGACGACGTATCGGGCGAACTCTTCGAGTGATTCTGTATTGTAGGGTATTGCTTCCAAGGCTTGAAGAGCTTCCTGTAACAGACTTTGTGCTTTGTCAATAGCACCTTGTAATCCTAGCAGCGCTGGGTAGGTACTTTTATTGAGTTGTTGATCCGAGCCTTGAGGTTTACCTAATGTCTCGGTATCGCTAACGATATCTAAAATATCATCTTGAACTTGGAATGCGAGACCAACGGCATCGGCATAGCGATCCAATTGTGGTAGTACCGCAAGCCCTTTTTCACCCGCCGCAAGCGCACCTAAACGGATTGCACAACGCATCAAGGCTCCCGTTTTATTGCGATGGGTCTCTTCTAATTCCTGCACTGAAACCAGACGATTTTCCGCTTGCAGATCCAACGCTTGGCCTATACACATACCTTGAGCACCGGAAGCTTGAGCCAACATTTGGATCATCTTAATGCGGTTGACTTGCGCATGTTCGGCGAGTTGACCTTCTGCCAAAATAGTAAAGGCCAGTGTTTGCAGGGCATCGCCCGCTAAAATCGCGATGGCTTCATCAAATTCGATATGACAAGTGGCTTGACCGCGCCGCAATTCATCGTCGTCCATCGCGGGAAGGTCATCGTGGATCAATGAGTAAGCGTGAATACATTCTACTGCGCAGGCTGGGGTGTCGAGTTCATTTTGTGTACAACCAAGCATTTGCCCTGTGATATACACCAAATAAGGTCGAGCCCTTTTACCGCCAAGTAACAAACCGTAACGCATCGCGTCAATTAGGGATTGTTTTTGATGCGGTAAGCGGCATAACCAAAGGTTTAATTGGTCAATATTTCTTTGCTGATAGGAGCTCAGAGCCTCAATCATAGGGCACTCTTTCTACTAAGTTGTGGTATCTACTAGGTTACGATCGACCGTTTCCCTGTGACTTAATTGACAGGTTCATGTCACATAGCGAGCGATGAGATCGATAAATATGAGTCAGTAATCAGTATGTATCAGTAATACGTGCCTATTACTCAGGTAGTTCAGTAAAGTCAGAGAGTGGCGCGTCATCGCTCGCACTGAGCAAAATACTGACTCGCTGTTCCGCTTCACTTAACTTACTTTGTCCAGCACGAGCAAGGGATATTCCGCGCTCGAATTTTTTTAGCGCATCATCTAAGGCTAAATCGCCATTTTCTAGCTGTTCCACTAAGCTATCAAGTTCTTCGATAGTTGCTTCAAAGGACATATTTTCAGGTTTCTTGCTCGCCATAATCTTTTTATCTTGGTAAATATGCACGAAAGTTACCTTAGGGCGTAGTGATGGTCAAATTTAACCAACGATTTTTGTCTGAAAAGTCCCTCTTTTGGAACTGTCACTATCACAAATAATAAAAATAATAATACGATACTTAGCAACCAGACCGATATTTACTGAAATAGTGACGGTGACTCAGAATCTTGGCCATATCAGTGTGCTGGCAACAGTGCATCTTTACTTGGTTTAGGTATAAACTGAACAGAGAGAATTTCGGTATGATCCAATAATTTACTTAAAATTTTGAATCTATTGCCGATAACGGGTTTAAACTCATTATCGCAGGTGAGTAGCATGAGGAGTGCTTTGTGGATTTAGCAACGCTGTTAGGACTGATCGGGGGCATGGCTTTCGTTATCATGGCAATGATCTTAGGCGGAAGCTTGATGATGTTCTTCGACGTCATCTCGATATTGATTGTTGTTGGAGGCTCAACTTTTGTTGTCTTAATGAAATTTACGATGGGGCAATTTTTTGGCGCGGCAAAAATCGCAGGTAAAGCGTTTATGTTTAAAGCTGATGAGCCTGAAGATTTGATCGCAAAAATCGTGGAAATGGCGGATGCAGCACGTAAAGGCGGTTTTCTTGCACTAGAAGAGATGGAAATTACCAATAGTTTCATGCAAAAAGGGATCGATTTGCTGGTGGATGGCCATGATGCTGACGTGGTGCGTTCTGCGTTGCAAAAAGACATCGCTTTGACTGATGAACGGCATGATAAAGGGTCTAGTGTGTTTCGCGCTTTTGGTGATGTAGCCCCTGCGATGGGGATGATCGGTACTTTAGTGGGCTTGGTTGCCATGTTGTCTAACATGGATGACCCTAAATCAATTGGCCCTGCGATGGCCGTTGCGTTGTTAACCACTTTATATGGTGCAATATTATCTAACATGGTGTTTTTCCCTATTGCTGACAAACTTGCCTTACGTCGTGAACAAGAAAAGCTCAACCGTCGTTTAATTATGGATGGTGTACTGGCCATTCAAGATGGACAAAACCCACGAGTTATTGATAGTTATCTGAAAAACTACATTAATGAAGGTAAGCGTGTTCTTGATGTTGATAGCGAATAACGGAGCTTGTAATGGATGATGAAGAAAGCTGTAAATGTCCCCCTCCCGGTCTGCCGTTGTGGATGGGTACTTTTGCCGACTTGATGTCACTGCTGATGTGTTTCTTCGTACTGCTGCTCTCTTTTTCCGAGATGGATGTGCTGAAGTTTAAACAGATCGCAGGCTCTATGAAGTTTGCTTTTGGTGTACAAAATCGCTTGGAGGTGAAAGACATTCCCAAAGGGACAAGCATCATTGCACAAGAGTTTCGCCCAGGCCGTCCTGAACCGACACCAATTGATGTCATCATGCAACAAACCATTGATATCACCCAGCAGACATTAAATTTCCAAGAAGGTGATTCTGACCGTTCTGGTGGTATGCAGCGTGATGAAGGGCAATTGACTGGGGGGCAATCCCCAGAAACCTCAACACAGAGCAATCAAAATACCGAATCGGAAATGCAACAACAGCAAGCGGAATCCATGTCGCAAGAGATGGAAGTCGTCGAACAAGCCATCAAAAAGGCGTTAGCAAGAGAAATTGAACAAGGTGCAATTGAAGTTGAAAACTTGGGGCAGCAGTTGGTAATCCGTATCCGTGAAAGAGGTGCGTTTCCTGAAGGTTCTGCATTTTTACAACCTAAGTTTCGTCCATTGGTGCGTCAAATTGCCGATTTGGTTAAAGATGTGCCGGGGATTGTGCGAATTTCTGGCCATACCGACAATCAGAGAGTCGATTCTGAGCTGTATCGTTCAAACTGGGATCTTTCGGCTCAACGAGCGGTTTCTGTTGCGCAAGAGATGGAAAAAGTTCGTGGCTTTTCTCATCAACGACTTAGGGTGCGCGGTATGGCGGATACTGATCCTGTAGGGCCTAATGATACCGAAAGTGAACGATCACGTAACCGTCGGGTAGAAATCAGTATTATGCAAGGTGAACCGCTGTACAGTGATGAAGTTCCATCCGTTCAGTAGCTTACGTTGGATTATGTAAAAACACATAGACGAGCGCTAAGGCTCGTCTTTTTTATGGTTATCACCTCGTGTATAATCTTGCGCCCTTAGCGGTGTATCAGTAGCGAGAGAAACGCGCGGCTCATTGAATCACCACATTGCCTAATTAGATTGCGAATAGAACTATGAAATTTATTGTTAAGCCCCATCCGGAAATTTTTGTTAAAAGTGACTCAGTACGCAAGCGCTTCACAAAGATTTTAGAGTCCAATATTCGTATTATCATCAAGCGAAGAACTGAGTCAGTTGCGGTATTTAACCGCCGTGATCACATTGAAGTGACCGCACAAAGTGACCAATATTATCAAGAAGTCCTTGAAATTCTGACTCACACTCCTGGCATCCAGCAAGTACTCGAAGTGCAGCAATCTGAGTTTAAGGATATGCATGACATTTACGAGCAAGTGTTAGCGCTCAGCCGTAATAACATCGAAGGGAAAACCTTTGTCGTGCGTGCTAAGCGTCGAGGAAAGCATGATTTCACCTCAATCGATGTTGAGCGTTATGTCGGTGGTGGTTTAAACCAAGCGGTTGAGAGTGCAAAAGTTCAACTAAAAAATCCAGACGTTACCATCAACATTGAAATAGCCGATGAATTGCTCAATCAAGTGATTGCCCGTTATAAAGGTTTAGGTGGTTTCCCTCTTGGCACTCAAGAAGATTTATTGAGTTTAATCTCCGGTGGTTTTGACTCGGGTGTATCAAGCTATTTACACATCAAACGTGGCTCAAAAGTGCATTATTGCTTCTTCAATTTAGGCGGACCAGCGCATGAAATTGGTGTAAAGCAAGTGGCGCACTATTTGTGGAATAAATACGGCTCTTCAGCCAAAGTGCGTTTTATCTCGGTCGATTTCGAGCCTGTGGTGGCTGAAATCTTAGAAAAAGTAGATGATGGTCAAATGGGCGTGGTGCTAAAACGTATGTTTATGCGCGCAGCTGGAATGATAGCCCAGAAGTTAAATATTGAAGCTTTAGTGACCGGAGAAGCGTTGGGTCAAGTTTCGAGCCAAACTCTAACTAATCTTCGTCATATTGATGGCGTGACCGATACTCTAATTTTGCGTCCTCTCATCAACTGGGACAAAGAAGAGATTATTAAAGTGGCGCGCGAGATTGGGACAGAAGATTTCGCCAAAACGATGCCGGAATACTGTGGGGTTATTTCAAAAAGCCCAACCGTTAAAGCGGTGAAAGCGAAATTAGAAGCCGAAGAAGCAAAGTTTGATTTCTCAATTTTAGAGCACGTTGTGTACAACGCTCGTCAAATGGATATTCGTGATATTGAGAAAGAGAGCCAAGAGCAAGCACCTGAAGTTGAACAAGTGGCTGCAATCGAAAAAGATGCGGTGGTGCTCGATATTCGTAGTCCAGATGAGGAAGATGATAAGCCACTGCTGATTGAAGGCGTGGAAGTGAAACACTTACCTTTCTACAAGCTATCGACTCAGTTTGGCGATTTAGATCAATCTAAAACGTATCTATTGTACTGCGCGCGCGGTGTGATGAGTCGGCTCCAAGCTCTGTATTTGAAAGAGCAAGGCTTTAACAACATCAAAGTGTATCGACCTTAATCATTTTCTAGATACGGAATAGACCGCTCACGTTTTCGTGGGCGGTTTTTTTATAGTGAAAATCTATCAATAACAGCCATAAAAAAACACCGCCCTAAGGCGGTGCTAAAAAATTTGACAGACAGGTCAAAAAATAAATACAGGAAGTATTGCTTTGTTGCAGGGGATAACTGCACAAAACAGTGTGGTAGAATTCTACCCAACTCGAAATACGAGTTTGCAAACACAACATCGCAACAAAATCCAATTGATTCATAACTGAATCAAGCCGTTCAGGCCTTGTTGCGGGGTGAAATATAGAATTTCTCTAGCCGCTCGGCAATGGACAATTTATAATGTTTCAGATTAAAAAAACTAATCTAATTTTTGAGTGTACCTATGTCCAGAAGATTGCCACCATTAAACTCGCTGAAAGTGTTTGAAGCGGCAGCTCGCCAGCTGAGTTTTACTCGCGCTGCGGAAGAGCTATTTGTGACACAAGCCGCAGTCAGCCATCAAATCAAAGCGTTAGAGGAATTTTTAGGGTTAAAGCTGTTTCGCCGTCGTAATCGTTCTCTGCTATTGACAGAAGAAGGGCAAAGTTACTTTCTCGACATTAAAGATATCTTTACCGCGCTCTCTGAAGCGACCGATAAGGTACTAGAGCGCAGTGAAAAAGGGGCGTTAACCATTAGTTTACCGCCGAGTTTTGCGATTCAGTGGTTAGTGCCACGTTTGGCCGATTTTAATCAACAAGAGCCGGATATTGATGTGCGTATCAAAGCGGTTGATATGGATGAAGGTTCGTTAACCTATGATGTGGATGTGGCGATTTATTATGGCCGAGGTAACTGGCCAGGATTGCGTGCGGATAAGTTGTATCAAGAGTTTTTGATCCCACTCTGCTCTCCTTCTCTGCTGTTAGGTCCTAAGCCTTTAGCAACACTGGACGATCTAACACGGCATACTCTGCTACACGATACTTCTCGTAAAGATTGGAAACAGTTTGCTAAAGAGAACGATCTTGAAGAGGTGAATGTCAACCACGGCCCCATCTTTAGCCATTCGACCATGGTGCTGCAAGCGGCGGCGCATGGGCAAGGTATCGCTCTGGGGAATAACGTGTTAGCTCAGCCAGAGCTGGAAGCGGGTCGCTTGATTGCGCCTTTTGACGAAGTGCTGATGACTAAAAATGCTTTCTATGTGGTCTGTCACGAGAAGCAGGCCGATATGGGGCGCATCGCTACTTTCCGTGATTGGATGCTCAAAAAAGCCAGACGTGAACAAGAGGTATTGTTAGATGAAGAGTAAGTTATTGCTCGCTATCGCGGCTTTTATGGCGGGCGTTGGTGTCGCTCTAGGGGCTTTTGCCGCGCACGGCCTAAAAGCGTATTTAACCCCTTACTTGCTTTCGGTGTTTGAAACGGGAGTGCAGTATCAATCGATTCACGCTTTAGCCATATTAGCGTGTGGTATTTTGCTGCATTGTCGTTTGGGATCGAAAGCACAAAAATATTTTTTCATTGCGGCAATTTGCTTTATCATCGGCGTCCTTTGTTTTAGCGGCAGTCTTTACGTTTTAGCACTCACAGGCATCAAGTGGTTTGGCCCGATCACGCCATTTGGTGGCGTGTTCTTTATGCTAGGGTGGGGAGTGTTTGGCTATGCAGCACTTAATATTCAAGAGGTGGACCAGTGAAACACGTAATGCTCTATTGTCGTGCAGGCTTTGAAAAAGAGTGTGCCGGAGAGATCCAAGATAAAGCGACTAAGCTAGAGGTTTTTGGTTTTCCTCGTGTGAAAAACAATACGGGTTACGTTTTGTTTGAGTGCTATCAGGCCGGTGATGCTGATAAGTTGGTTAAAGAGATCGATTTCCAATCGCTTATTTTTGCTCGTCAGATGTTTGCGGTAGCGGCGGAATTTAGCGATTTACCTAAAGATGATCGTATTTCGCCTATCTTATCTGAACTCGCCGAACTTGAGGGTTTTCCGCGTTGTGGTGACATTCGCATTGAAACGCCAGATACCAATGAAGCGAAAGAGTTGCTCAAATTTTGTCGTAAGTTTACCGTGCCATTGCGTCAAGCGTTACGTGGCAAGGGGATTTTGTCTAACAAAGAGTCGGCGAAGAGACCTGTGCTACATGTCTGCTTTATTCAACCCGGACACTGCTTCGTTGGGTATTCGTACACCAACAATAACTCGCCTTTTTTCATGGGCATTCCTCGTTTGAAATTCCCAGCCGATGCGCCAAGTCGTTCCACACTGAAGTTGGAAGAGGCTTTCCATGTGTTTATTCCTCGTGAAGAGTGGGATGAACGTTTGGCTCCGGGAATGTGGGCGGTAGACTTGGGTGCATGCCCGGGGGGCTGGACTTACCAACTGGTGAAGCGTTCGATGTTTGTTCATGCTATCGACAACGGTCTAATGGCTGAAAGTTTGATGGACACAGGACAAGTGAAACACCATGCCGAGGATGGTTTTAAATTTGAGCCGCCACGCAAGAACGTGACTTGGATTGTGTGTGACATGATTGAAAAGCCAGCTCGTGTGGCGCATTTAATGGGGCAGTGGATCCTCAAGGGTTGGGCGAAAGAAGCCATCTTCAACTTAAAGCTGCCAATGAAAGGGCGCTATGATGAAGTTTTACAAGATATTGAAAATCTGAAAGTTTTTCTGATTAAAAATGAGGTAAAGTTCCGCATGCAGGCAAAGCATTTGTATCATGATCGTGAAGAGATGTAAGCGCATCATAAA
>AEZC01000104.1 GCA_000257205.1 Vibrio ordalii ATCC 33509
ATAGTTGAATTAGCAAAAATATGATCACGCAGATATGAAGGAGGACATATGTCCTCCCTGCACTACCAATGCCTACTTTATTATCATCTCTTCGAAAACAATCACTCTTACAACAATAATAAAGGACATCAGCATGGAACTCTTTGCCCTACTGGATATCAATAATACGCTCGTTAATATTCCGATTAGTGGCGGTTATGCCATGAGCTGGATTGAAGCTTTCGGCACAGTATTCGGTCTATTATGTATTTGGTTTGCCAGTCAAGAAAAAACCATTAATTACCTTTTCGGTTTGTTGAACGTCACACTGTTTGCAGTGATTTTCTTCCAGATCCAATTGTATGGTTTACTTCTGCTACAACTCTTTTTCTTCTGTGCGAACGTTTACGGTTGGTACGCTTGGACAAGACCAAATGCTGATGGTGATACCTTGCAAGTTCGCTGGCTCAGTAAACCGAAGTTAATGATCACCACCGTATTAAGCGTTGTTGCCATTGCTTTGCTCACTCTCTATATAGACCCATTCTTTTTCGCATTAGCTAACATTGCAGTTGATAGCCTGAATATAGTTGGTGCAAATTTGGCACAACCAGTGTTAGAACCCGATGCATTCCCATTTTGGGATTCAGCCATGACCGTTTTGTCGATTGTTGCACAAATTTTGATGACACGTAAATACGTCGAAAACTGGGCACTGTGGGTTGTCATCAATATTATCAGTGTGGGTGTTTATGCCACTCAAGGTGTCTATGCTATGTCTGTACAATACGCCATTTTGATGTTCATTGCGGCCAACGGAACTCGCGAATGGGCACGTACAGCAAAAATGAACAACAAGAAGAAACAGAGGACTAGTGACAGTAAAGAGGCACTAGCATGAGCAAACAACCTCACATTTGTGTAGATGAGAGCCAAGTATCATCACATGTTATCGTGTGTGGAGAGCCAGACCGAGCCAATCGGATCGCCGCTTTAATCGATGATGCCGAGTTATTGGCTGAAAATCGCGAATACCGTTTATTTAACGGCCAATATAAAGGTAAACCAGTCACCATTTGTAGTACTGGAATTGGAGCTCCATCGATGATCATTGCGATTGAAGAACTTAAACAGTGCGGCGCTACACACATTGTGCGCGTCGGCTCCGCAGGTGCAATGCAAACTCAGATTCAATTAGGTGATTTAATTGTCGCTGAGGGTGCGGTACGCGATGAAGGGGGTTCTCAAGCATACATAAAGGCGGCTTACCCTGCCTATGCGAGCTTTTGTTTGCTCAAAGAATTGAATTGTTTTTTAGCTAACCAATCAACACCTTATCATTTAGGCGTGGTGCGTTCCCATGACAGTTTCTACACCGATGAAGAGCAACAAATCTCGCATTACTGGAATAAAAAAGGCGTGCTAGGTGCAGATATGGAAACCTCAGCATTACTGACTATAGGGCGTCTGCGTGGGCTTGAGGTCGCTTCAATTCTAAACAATGTAGTGCTGTATCAACAAGATGTGAAAGAAGGCGTTGAACAATATGTTAATGCTGACCACGCAATGATGGCTGGTGAAAAATTAGCGGCAACAGCGGCTTTAGAAGCACTCTATAAACAAATCTAACTCTTGATATTTCATCCAGATAAATAATATTAAGCGGTAACGTATGCGCCGCTTGTATTAAACACGATCTAAAGCACAGCCCATGGTCAAAATAATAGAATGTGTTGTAATAATGGCAAAGTCTGATTAGCTTTACCGCACCTATCCCTTGATGAGTTCACTATGAAGATTAGCCCTTATGCTTCAGGTCGGTTCCAATCATTCTTATCTGACAAAAATCGAGCGTTTAACGATCTGATTTATCAGTGCCAAGTTACTAGCAGTTACCTTGATGTAGGAAGTGAAATCCTTCGTCAAGGCGAAAAACTGGAGTATCTGTATATCGTCCCAATTGGTCGTGTATCGATGAGTATCATTGCCGCTAATGGACGGCGTTTTCAACTTGGTGAAACCAATTGTGATTATCACATTTTCGGTGAGATGGAGTATTTTACTCAAACGCCTTGCCAATGGACTGTGGTTGCTGATGAGCATTTACAAGTTGATACCATTTCCTTGACCTCACTCACCCAAGCACTGCATGCTCACCCTGAAATGATGTTTTTCTTTGCTGCGGGTCTAGCGGAAGATTACCAAGACTCAATGGATATTTATACCAACCGGCTGCTTCATCCTATTACTTACAATATTGCTTACGATTTACTGATACAAAAAGAAACCAGAGCCGCACTCGGCGGTTTTGAAAAAGTAAACCAAGAAGCGGAACGCTTTGGTACTTCTGGTCGAGTTTATCGGCGCGCCGTGAAAGATCTCATGAATAAAGGGTTAATTACCAAAACAGAACAAGGCTTAACCATTATCAATGAACACGAGTTAAGAGCATTCTTAAATAACCATGAATAAGCCGGATGTTATTGTTCAAGTGTGACCAACTCGCACAATTATCAACAAACTGATTAATAATCCCTAAAATGGACTTGCTTTCTTGCCTCCTCACCCCAAAAAGAGAGTAATGTGAGGCAGAAGCTCTCCTTTTCATGGATCTTTGATTCATCGCAAGGCGCTTTTCCCCCTGCCAGATTAATTAATAGCTTCTGATTTTGAAGCTGCATTCTAAGGAAATAATAATGTCTGATACACCCACTACCGTTGAATATACCGTTGAAACCCTAAAGCCTGTTGTTGAATCTTCCGGTTCTATTTGGGGTTATGTGGCGGGCGGTGTCGTGCTTGCAGTCGTTCTTGGTTACTTTGCTTTTAAAAAGCTCAACAAACCGGCCTTTGTCATTAAGCAAATGCGTAAACGTAACCGCAAAGAGATGAAAAAACATGGTGTGGAAAGTGCCGAAGCGATGGTCGATCTCGATCTTCTACTCGATGCAGTACAAGAGTACGCCACCCAACAAGCGATGAGTGGCACAACCATGGTGCAACTGTTAGCGCCATTAAATGACGCCAATAAAATGAAATCCGCAGGGGATTTCTATCATTCAATGGCCTACATTGCCAAAAGCATCAATAACCCGACGCTGGCTAAAACATTACAGAACAAATCAAAACAGGTTCGTTCAAGCTCGCCACTGATGGCTGGCCTGCTCAAGCGTGCTGGCGTTTAACTGGCATAACAGAAAGGTCTGCGATGTGGGTGTATTACCATCACCCACATCTAAAAGCTTTCCCCTCAATTAAGGCTGAAAAGGCAGTCATGAATGGTGCAGAACAATTCGCAGTTGGCCCTGTTCATCTTTCTTAAATGCCCAGCTTTTATCCACCAAGGTTTGCTTTCCTTTATTGTCGATGAGCTTGACATGCCCCATGGTTAAGGTCACATCACCGTTGATGTAGACTGCTGCGTTATCAAAGCTGTACTCCTTCCAACCTTTTAGTGCAAAACCAGAATCTTGTGGGTATTGCTTATCACTGCCGACAAAATACGATAGTGCTCCGTCCGCTTCTGTACGAAAGGTTTGCTCCCCACTGGCAAGCGTAGGTTTGAAAAGCACCGCACCTTGTTGATAGCCATACGCTTGGTCTAATACTTGCTTTGCCAACTTCTTCGCTTCAGCATGACCTTTTTGTTCATAAGTCTGGCTTATCTT
>AEZC01000105.1 GCA_000257205.1 Vibrio ordalii ATCC 33509
TATTGGCGTGTGGTTTGATATTTGTCTGCGCTTTATCTCACCTGTAATTTTGGCCATTATTGTCGCCACAAAACTGAACGCTTTATTTACTGAGGGTTACGGTGGTTATGATCTCACCCTAGGATGGATCATGATCGGGTTACTATTCGCTATAGGCGTAACAATCAATGCAACAAGCCGCAAGGAGTGCAACTAATGACGACAAGTGCAATTATTATGATGATTATTGGTTTGGGCATTACATGGGGTGGCGCCGCCATCTGCATTAAAAAAGCCATGAACAAACAATAATCCTGTTGATTCTAAAAGCCGATGTCATCATCGGCTTTTTTTATGCCTGTCGACAACCGCTACACCTGCCTCTTGAAGCCAAACCTATTCATGCCACCCAAACCACAGCAAAATTAAACAAGTGATGTGAATAAAGAAATAGAGCGAAATAGCCCATACTCGATTATCGTTTGAGATAAAAGAAAGTTTAGTGAACAAGCCGAGCGTGAGATCCGTATTATCGCCCTAATAGGACAGCTCAATGAATAAACTGATGCAACGTATAAAAATAATGAACGCGTTAGAGAAAAAAGAAAAGGAGGCATAATGCCTCCTTTTTATAGGGGAATGAAAAGATAAGAATTAGCCGTGATTACGGATCCACTCATCCATTTCAGTTTTAAGGTTGTCAGACTTAGTACCAAAGATAGCTTGAACGCCACCCGATACAATCACAACACCCGCGGCACCAAGCTGTTTCAGTTTCTCTTGGTTTACTGCTTCTGTTTTAGCAACAGAAACGCGTAGACGAGTAATACATGCATCTAGGTTAGTGATGTTCTCTTTACCACCAAAGGCTGCAACAAGTTCACCGGCTAACTCACTACCTGTAGCAGAAGAAGCTTCTTCAGATTCATCTTCACGGCCTGGAGTTTTCAGGTTCATCGTACGGATAACGAAAGTAAACACGACGTAGTATAGAACTGCATAAGCAATACCTAGACCAACCAGTAGCAACATGTTTTCAGCACGAGGAGATTGAACAACAAAGTCAATGAAACCGTTCGAGAACGTGTGGCCGTGAACAACACCTAAAGCATTAGTCAATACATATGCAAGGCCTGCAAGTACCGCATGGATTGCATACAAAACAGGAGCAATGAATAGGAATGAGAACTCGATAGGTTCTGTAATACCCGTTAGGAATGAAGTCAATGCGGCTGACGCCATGATGCCCATTATTTTAGCGCGGTTTTCTGGTTTTGCAGAATGCGCTATCGCAAATGCAGCAGCAGGAAGACCAAACATCTTAAATAGATAACCGCCCGCTAGTTGGCCAAAGCCATTACCCGCAGCACGAGACGCATCATCAGCCGTCAAGAAGCAAGTCATGATACCGTTAACTGTCTGCCCTGCACCATTAACACATTCGCCTGCTTGGTAGAAAAACGGTACGTTCCAAATATGGTGTAAACCAAATGGAATCAATGAACGCTCAACGACACCGTAAATACCAAATGCAGTTACAGGGTTTTGGTTTGCTGCCCAATCAGAGAATGTCGCGATAGCTGAGCCAACAGGAGGCCAAATGATAGATAAAACAATACCTAGAGCAATCGCAAGGAAACCCGTAATGATTGGTACTGCACGTTTACCCGCGAAGAAGCCAAGATATTCAGGGAGTTGAATTTTGTAGAAACGATTGAATGCCCAAGCAGCAACACCACCTGCGAGGATACCACCAAGAACGCCTGTCTCGATGTTATCAACACCCATTACGACTGCCATTACTTTTAGCGTCGCAACCATGATGCCATAGCCAACAATTGCTGACAGGCCTGAAACACCATCGTTATTCGTGAAGCCTAATGCTACACCTACTGCAAAGAGTAGTGCCATTTGACCAAAAACCGAACCACCAGCTTGTTCCATTAAATGTGAAACAACTTCTGGTAGCCAGCTAAAGTTCGCTGCACCCACGCCAAGCAAAATACCCGCAACTGGTAAAACTGATACTGGAAGCATCAGAGCCTTACCAACTTTCTGCAGGTTTGCAAAAAGGTTTTTAAACATGTTTATGCTCCTGATTAAGTTATTAGAATTGTTTGGGTTCTAACGGCGCACCCCCGTAGCCTAAATGTTAGCACCCAATGAAAATGTAACCACATATCGCATTATATTTTTCGCCTCTAAATATATCTTGATGCCACTCAAACTTTCTAGTTAGTAACGAATTTTTGTTTCAAAAAAATAGACCGATCACAATGCGGGAGGGTGTACACACAGTCAAACAATAGATGTAACTTCATGTTTTATAATGACATTGTTAACAATATTATTAATTTCGAAGAATGAATAATATTAGCGCACTTGTTATTTTTAGTAACAAAATTACATTTTCAACTTTAAAGCTTACTTTTCCACCAAACCAAGTAAACAAGGCAATAAGCTGTTGATTATCAGGCGAACTTGATAAAAAACGCCATCTTAAACGCACTCATCACGACAAATCAATTTCCCGTCGCAAAAAAAGATTTTGGTAATTTTCGGTCGTTTTTTCTTCAATTTCTTTTAGTGATACACTTTTTAGCTGTGCAATGTAAGCCGCAACCTTAACAACGTAGGCAGGCTGATTTTGCTGACCTCGGTGTGGAACGGGGGCAAGATAAGGGGAATCAGTTTCGATCAGCAAGCGTTCCAAGGGCAGCGCCTTCACAACTTCTTTTAATTCTGTCGCTTGTCTAAACGTAACAATACCTGAAATGGATATATAAAAACCAAGCTCCATAGCGGCGTGTGCAAAGGTAAGATCTTCAGTAAAACAATGGATAACACCACCGCACTTTTCTGCCCCACCATCACGGAGCATTTCAAGCGTATCGGCCCGGGCATTTCGTGTATGAATGATCAAAGGTTTGTTGAGGGCAACCGCGGTTTCAATGTGCTGTGAAAACCGTAACTTCTGCAGCTCAGCCGTTTCCGGTTGATAGTGATAATCTAGCCCCGTTTCGCCAATAGCCACCACTTTAGGATGACTCGCGTATTGATGGAAGCGGCTCAATTCAAAATGACTTTCAACGTCAAGTGGATGAACACCACAAGAAGCATGAACATTATCAAAGGGCTGAATAAGCTCTAACATTGGTTCAAAAGAATCCAGCGTTACGCCAACAGAAAGCAATTGCTTAACATTGGCTTGACGAGCTTTTTCTACTACATCAGCAACATCAATATGGAGCGTATCGTAATCAAGTTTATCTAAATGGCAGTGCGAATCTACAAACATGTTTTCTCATCATTAAAGTTAAATAGCCAATCGCTGATCAGTAGCTCGCTATTAAGCCCACTAAACGTCTTTAGTTCTTCCATTAAACGAGTTAATGCCGTGGTTTGGCGATAAAGTACTGGGTAGCTGATCTGTTTAGCTAATCGAAGGCTAATAGGAAGCTGCTGCTGTTCAACCACGTCAAATTGTACCTTTTGCGTATCGGTCAACATGGTCCACAACCAAGCTAAATATTGGGTAGGCGCCTCATTAATCTGCTTCAAACAAGCGGAAATATCGGCACTGGCATCGGTTAAGCAATGGGCAATATTTTGCTCAAAAGCCTGATATTTTGCTAACTCTCCCGATTGAATAAACATCAACGTATTGAGCGGTGAATAGCCATTTAAATGCGCCGCATAAGGAGGCACAGGTTGTGAGGTCTGTTCACTTAACCAATGAGAGACTTGTTCACTGCTCGGTGGTGTCAGCACCGTTTTTTGACAGCGACTGATAATGGTTGGGAGTAATGGGTTGATACGAGAGGCGACAAGTAAGAAAAAACAATTGTGCCCCGGAGATTCTAACGTTTTGAGCAATGCATTCGCTGCTGATTCATTCATAGAATCGGCGGGATTAATAACGATAAAGCGAGCACCAGAAAGCTGCGCCGATTCTTGAGCCAACTTATTGCATTGCCTAATTTGATCAACGGTAATCTCCTTCCCCTCTTTTTCAGGCGAGATCAGATGAAAATCAGGATGACTACCAGACTTCATCAATTCGCAGCTATGACAAAACCCACACGCTTCTGAATGACTATGCGAACACATCACTGCTGTACTCAACTTCTCAATGAGCCGTTCAGCGCCCAGTCCAGGGGGAGAAATGAGTAAACTTGCCGCAGGAAACTGCTGGTTGTTGAGGCTGGCTTGCCACTGATGCCAATAACCTTCTAACCACGGATACAAAGCATTCATCATCAATTTATTACTCAATTGGGACCCTGTTTTTTTCTAACATGCTGGTTTTCAGAAACTGATTTAGTGCTGATTTGATAGATAGTGCCACCGCTTCTATTGTTTGTTCAGCATTAATCACGGCCACGCTTTTATCTTCCTTAGCTAGGGCAAGGTAACGTTCACGCGTGCGCTCAAAAAAACCAATATCCATTTTTTCGATACGATCAAGCTCACCTCGACCTCTGGCTCTTTCTAAACCGATGCTCGGATCTAGATCCAGATAGAGAGTAAAATCTGGCTTAAAATCACCTAGCGTTACCTTTTTAAGGTTTTGCATCGTTTCTAGCGGAATTTGCCTCCCACCACCTTGATAGGCTTGAGAAGACATATCGTGGCGATCGCCAACCACCCACGAACCAGCCGTAAGTGCAGGCTTAATCACATTTTCAACCAGTTGAACACGAGCGGCGTACATTAATAGCAGCTCAGTCATATCCTGAAGAGCTTCACCCTCATGCTCTTCTTTGACTAAGGCGCGCATTTTTTCTGCTAAAACAGTTCCGCCCGGTTCACGAGTATGAGTGATGTTTATCACTCCGAACTCAATAAGTGTTTCTCTAATGGATTGAATAGCAGTGCTTTTTCCTGCGCCTTCTAAACCTTCTACAACAATAAATTTAGCATTCATGACTGGGTTCTTAACTGTTTTAAGTAAGCGCGAACAGCGCGATTGTGTTCATCCAATGTTTTAGAAAAAACGTGCCCACCAAAGCCACTGGCAACAAAATACAAATAATTGCTCTGCTCTGGGTTTAATGCCGCTTTGATTGAGGCTTCACCCGCCATCGCAATAGGCGTAGGAGGTAAACCAAAAATAGTATAAGTATTAAATGGCGTTGGTGTTCTTAAGTCTTTTTTACGAAGATTGCCATCGTAGGCATCGCCAAGCCCGTAAATGACCGTAGGATCAGTCTGCAGACGCATCCGTTTGTTGAGTCGATTGACAAATACAGAAGCGATACGCCCTCGCTCTGAAGCAATAGCCGTTTCCTTTTCAATGATTGACGCCAAAATCAACGCTTCATAAGGCGTTTTAATTGGTAGATTTGGCTGGCGATTGGCCCAATGCTCACCAAGTATTTTCTCAAGGCGTCTATTGGCTCTTTTTAGGATCTCAAGATCGGTCGTTCCAAAAGGGAAATGATAAGTCTCCGCTAGAAACAATCCTTCAAGCTTTTGCTGCTCAATGCCTAATTTTTGGGCAATGTCGGCTTCTGCCAAATCAGCTATCGTGTTTGTCACGCCTTCGGTTTGTGCAAGCAGAGCTCGCCACTCATTAAAGCGGCTCCCTTCGACAAAGGTAATAGAGAACTGATGCTCTTTACCGGATATCACGTCACTTAAGAGATCGATCAATCGATCTCCGGGTTGTACTTGGTAAGTTCCCGCCTTAATTTTGGTTATTTCAGGATGCAGACGTCGCACTAACTTGTACATCGAAAAATCCGTTATCCATTTTTTCTCATTCAATAGCGTTAATACGCCATTAAGGCTCGTACCTGATTTTATGGTCACAACTTGCGATGAAGGAAGCGATAGAGGCTGTTCTAAATAAGCATCTACTTGTCGCTCAATGTAGAAATATCCAGCTCCAACGGCGATAATGATCAGTATTAATACAACGAGAATTCGATTAATCACGAGTTAAAACGCTCCTGAAAATAGCGTGTTATTTTACCAATAGGGAAAATCGTATTTGCAATTGCCGTGACAGGCGCAACGCCTAATAAGGAGTTAGTAATAAACACTTCATCTGCCGACAATAACTCTTCTAATGAGAATGCTCTCACCTCAACCTTGAGATCGGTAGCCGCCGCCAATAATACACGACGAATAACCCCAGCTACGCCTGCATTATCTAAGCTTGGCGTACATAACCGATCCCCTGACACCCAAAAAACATTTGCAACTGTAGTTTCTATGACATGCTCATTGATGTCTAGTGCGATGCCGTCAGCGTACCCTTTTGCATCCATCTCTGACTTCAATAACACTTGTTCTAGCCGATTGTTATGCTTATGACCCGCCAGTAGTGGCGAAAGTCCCATCCGCTGTTGGCAGACACCAAGCTCGATACCATCGGCTATCCAGTGAACATAATGGACTGGGTACTCAAAGGTACTGATGGTAACTTGAGAATCGCCAACGTTAGCAGGGCTATAACCACGACCACCTTGTCCGCGGCTAATATGAATTTTCACACCGGATTTAGCGGCGCTAGAAACGATCGTTGAGAGCCAGTGTTCAACTTGCCGCCAATCAGGAATCGGAATAGCTAAACACCGCAAACAAGATTCCATGCGTTCAACGTGCATATCCCAATATTGAAGCTCACCAGCGCAAACAAGAATCGTTGTGAAGCAACCATCCCCATACAGAAAAGAGCGATCAGTAAGAGACAGAGAGTCACTAGGTTGTCCATTTACCCAAAACATCATGCTTACCCCACAAAAAGAAACGGCTCAATGCTAAGCATCAAGCCGTTCAAACTCAAGTGTCACAACCACAATCATTAGATTTTTTTGAAAATCAACGAGCCGTTTGTACCACCAAAACCAAAAGAGTTACAGATTGCATATTCCATACCTTCCACTTTGCGGGCAGTGTGTGGAACAAGATCAATGCCTAAACCTTCTTCTGGATCATCAAGGTTTATGGTTGGTGGAACAACTTGGTCGACTAATGACATAACGGTGATAATGGCTTCAACAGAACCAGCCGCGCCTAGCAAATGACCAGTCATCGATTTCGTGGAAGAGACAAGAACTTGTTTCGAACCCTCTTCACCTAAAGCGCGCTTAACACCTTTAATTTCCGCAACATCACCAGCTGGAGTCGAAGTGCCATGAGCATTGACGTAACCAATTTGAATACCTGTTACGCCCGCATCACGCATCGCGGCTTCCATCGCTAACGCACCGCCTGAACCGTCTTCGCTTGGTGAAGTCATGTGATAAGCATCACCAGACATACCAAAGCCAACTAGCTCAGCGTAAATCTTCGCACCGCGTGCTTTAGCATGTTCATATTCTTCAAGAACCATAACACCCGCACCATCGCCTAGCACAAAGCCATCACGGCACTTGTCCCAAGGACGAGACGCTTTTTGCGGTTCATCATTACGCGTAGACAATGCTTTTGCTGCGCCAAAACCCGCCATGCCAAGTGGTGTCGATGCTTTTTCTGCACCACCCGCCACCATCGCATCGGCATCACCGTATGCAATCATACGTGCCGCATGGCCAATGTTATGTAAACCTGTTGTGCATGCGGTAGAAATAGCGATATTTGGACCACGAAGACCACGCATGATAGACAAGTTGCCTGAAACCATGTTAACAATCGTTGAGGGTACAAAGAACGGGCTCACTTTACGTGGGCCTTTTTCTACCAAAGCATGATGACCGGTTTCAATCAAGTCAAGACCACCAATACCAGAGCCGATAGCAACACCGATTCTTGGGGCATTTTCTGGAGTTACTGTGATACCAGAATCATTAAGTGCTTGGATACCCGCCGCAATACCGTACTGGATAAAGAGATCCATCTTACGGGCATCTTTTTTAGACATATACTCTTCGCAGTTAAAGTCTTTGACTAGACCTGCAAAACGAGTTGAAAAATTGGTGGTATCAAAATGTTCGATATTAACGATACCGCTTTGACCAGCTAGCAGGGCTTTCCAAGAAGATTCTACAGTGTTGCCTACCGGTGACAACATACCCATGCCAGTGACAACGACACGACGCTTGGACACGATCATATTCTCCGGAGTTGAAAAGTTCTATGATAGGTATAGAAGAATTAGAAAAACTCAGGCGGCCAGAGGGCCGCCTGGAGAGAGAGATTACTGAGCGCTGTTTACGTAGTCGATTGCAGCTTGAACAGTAGTGATCTTCTCAGCTTCTTCATCTGGAATTTCAGTATCGAATTCTTCTTCTAGAGCCATTACTAGCTCAACTGTATCTAGAGAATCAGCACCTAGATCTTCTACGAAAGAAGCTTCATTCTTTACTTCTGCTTCGTCTACACCTAGCTGTTCAATAATGATTTTCTTTACGCGTTCTTCGATGTTGCACATGTTTTCTTTTCCTTTACAGATTTCGCCTAATGCGATGGTTCCGTAGTTTATTCTAACTAGGGAAAGTTGCAAGTGGGTCATTGCTGGTCAAACCACAATTTTACCGATTTTAACCGAAATTAAGACCATTTTTGACTTAAATCATGCACAAATGTTGCGCATATGGTTAGCAAGTTTTACACGCCATTGACAATAGCAAAGCCTTTATTTTATCAATAACGTTCAAAAACCAGCTTATACCATGTACATCCCGCCATTTACGTGCAAAGTTTCACCCGTAATGTAGGCAGCCTCTGGAGAAGCTAAAAATACCACTGCCGACGCAATTTCGCGTGGATCGCCTAAGCGGCCAGCTGGCACTTGGGCTAGTGTAGCAGTACGTTGGTCATCATTCAGCGCTTTTGTCATATCTGTTTCGATAAAACCTGGCGCAACTGTGTTAACCGTCACACCACGAGATGCAACTTCGCGAGCCATCGACTTAGTAAAGCCAATTACGCCGGCTTTTGCCGCTGCGTAGTTGGTTTGACCAGCGTTACCCATAGTACCGACCACAGAGCCCACATTGATGATGCGACCATTACGCTTTTTCATCATGCCACGTAGCACCGCTTTCGATAAGCGGAAGATAGACGTTAAATTGGTATCAATAATATCTGACCATTCATCATCTTTCATGCGCATCAATAGATTATCACGAGTAATTCCGGCGTTATTCACAAGAATATCGATCACGCCAAACTCGTCATTGATAATTTTCAGCGTCGCTGCGATAGATTCGACATCCGTCACGTTCAGCGCTAGGCCTTTACCGTTATTACCAAGATATTCACTGATTGCCACTGCACCATTTTCGCTAGTAGCCGTACCGATAACCGTTGCACCGCGTTCAACTAACAATTCAGCGATCGCTCGGCCAATACCACGGCTTGCGCCAGTCACGAGAGCAATTTTGCCTTCTAAATTCATCATCTCTTCTTTCCTTTGATTACTTAACGGCATCAAGCGAAGCAATATCATTCACTGCTGCTGCTCCAAGCGATTTAATAATGCGCTTAGTCAGGCCTGTCAATACTTTACCTGGGCCAACTTCAAGCAGCTTTTCTATGCCTTGCTCACTCATCAACTGCACACCTTCTGTCCAACGAACAGGACTGTATAGTTGACGAACTAACGCGTCTTTAATTTTGGCCGGATCAGTTTCTGCTATTACATCCACATTGTTGATAACTGGAATTTGTGGTGTATTAAATTCAATCGATTGTAATGCAATCGCTAACTTATATGCTGCAGGCTTCATTAAAGCACAGTGAGAAGGAACAGAAACTGGCAATGGCAGCGCGCGCTTTGCTCCGGCCTCTTTGCATAACTGACCCGCACGTTCAACCGCATCTTTGTTGCCTGCAATGACAACTTGGCCTGGCGAGTTAAAGTTAACCGGAGAAACCACTTCACCTTGTGCAGCTTCTTCACACGCTTTTGCAATCAGCTCATCATCAAGACCAATAATGGCCGACATCGCACCTACACCTGCCGGAACGGCTTCTTGCATTAACTGACCGCGCAGCTCTACTAATTTGATGGCTTGCTTAAAGTCAACTACACCTGCACACACCAGTGCGGAATACTCACCCAAGCTATGGCCAGCAAGCAAGGCTGGCTGCTCTAAACCTAGGCTTTGCCATAACCGCCAAAGGGCAACAGAAGAAGCGAGTAATGCCGGTTGAGTACGAGAGGTTTGGTTAAGATCTTCTACCGGGCCATTTTGTACCAATGCCCATAAATCATAACCCAGCACTTCAGAAGCTTCGGCAAATGTCTGTTGAATGACATCATACTGCTGACCAAGTTCCGCAAGCATACCAACTGATTGCGAACCTTGACCTGGAAATACGATAGCAAACTTGCTCATTGTTTGTTTCCTTAAGTAAAAACAAGAGGTTGAACCAACCCCTTAAAATAAAAATCTACCCGTTTAAAACTTAACGAGTGCCGAGCCCCAAGTAAAACCACCACCAAAGGCTTCAAGCAATAACGTTTGACCACGTTGAATTCGACCATCTCGCACGGCTTCATCGAGCGCTGTTGGGACGGTAGCAGCAGACGTATTACCATGGCGATCAAGCGTTATGACGACTTGGTCAAGTGACATCGATAGTTTTTTCGCGGTCGCGGAAATAATGCGATAGTTAGCTTGATGAGGCACTAACCAATCTAATTCTGATTTGTGCATGTTATTGGCAGCAAGCGTATCTTTAACAAGCTTAGAGAGTTGCGTCACTGCCACTTTAAAGACTTCATTACCCGCCATATAGAGCCATTTATCAGCATCACCACCACGCTCTGGAACAGGCAAACTCAAGAGCTCGCCAAACTCACCATCAGAATAGATATGAGTCGACAAAATTCCTGGCTCTTCACTTGCACCAATAATGACAGCGCCTGCGCCATCACCAAATAAAATGATTGTCGAGCGGTCTGTTGGATCGCAGGTTTTAGACAAGGCATCAGCACCAATGACCAGAATGTTTTTACACATACCCGATTTGATGTGTTGATCTGCAATCGATAATCCATAGACAAAGCCTGAACAGGCAGCCGCTAAATCAAAAGCAGGACATCCTTTGATACCAAGCTTACCTTGCACCTGACATGCCGCCGAAGGAAATGCATGGCTACTACTGGTTGTTGCAACAATAATCAGATCAATATCGTTTTTATCAATGCCGGCCATTTGAATGGCATTTTGCGCTGCATAGAAAGCCATATCCGCAACGGTTTCATTCTCCGCGCAAATGCGGCGCTCACGAATACCAGTACGGGCAATAATCCACTCATCGCTTGTCTCTACCATTTTCTCTAAATCTGCGTTGGTACGCACCTGAGATGGCAAGTAGCTGCCAGTACCTAAAATTTTGCTATACATGAAGACTAATAATGCCTCTCGAGTAAAACCGCTTCCAAACGATCGCTTATACGGCTGGGGACTTGTCGTTTGACCTCGTGTACCGCTTCGGAAATCGCATTCACGACGGCGAGTACATCAGCACTTCCATGACTTTTTATGACAATGCCGCGCAATCCTAACAAACTTGCGCCGTTATACTGGTCGGGGTTCAATGTTTTTAGTTCAGTAAATAATGAAGAAAACAGTTTTCGTGCAATCCAACCCTTTATGGATGAGCCCAAAAATTGGCTTTTCAACTTATCAATAAAGAGTTGTGCGATACCTTCACACGCTTTCAGGCAAACATTGCCAACGAAGCCATCGCAAACAATCACATCAGCGACACCATCCAACAGCTGATTACCTTCGATATAACCGATATAGTTGACAGCCTGAGTTTGATTCAGCATTTCAGCGCAACGCTTCACTAAATCATTCCCTTTAATCTCTTCCGCACCAATATTAAGGATGGCAACTTTTGCAGAACGGCCTAAATGCTGTTCGGCCAGCGCACTCCCCATGACAGCAAATTGAAACAGAGAATCTGCATCACTTGATACGTTCGCACCCAAATCCAGCATCCAAGTGCGTTGACCTGAAGCCGTCGGCAATGCCGATACTAACGCAGGACGATCAATGCCGGGCAGCAATTTCAGACGAAAACGAGATAACGCCATGAGCGCACCCGTATTACCACCACTGACACAAGCATCAGCACCGCCATCAGAAACTAGGTCAATTGCGATGCCCATTGAACTTCCAGCACTATTGCGTAAGGCCAGAGAAGGTTTTTCGGAATTAGAAATAACGCGGTCACTGTGCAAAATACTCAAGCGAGTATTAAGTTCATAACCTAATTGAGATAATTGATGTGTGATCAAGACTTGATCACCAACGAGGATCACTTTGAGCTCTGGGAAATGCGACAGTGCCTGCACGGCGGCAGGCACTGTTACGCGAGGACCGAAATCCCCGCCCATTGCATCAAGTGCAACGGTTAAATATTGCAAAGGTAAACCTTACTTGCTGATAACCTTTTTGCCACGGTAATAACCGTCAGCAGTCATGTTGTGACGTAGGTGAGTTTCACCTGAAGTCGCATCTACAGATAGTGCAGATGTAGTTAGCGCATCATGTGAACGACGCATGCCACGACGTGCGCGTGATTTTTTGCTCTTTTGTACGGCCATTGACCCTACTCCTTTGTCTTAACCTATAACGAATTATCGTTTTAAGTTTTTTAAAACATCAAATGGATTCGGCTTTTCTTCCGCTAGTTCTTCTGGAAGTTCACCAAATACTAAATTGTCTGAATTAACGCTACATTCCGCTCTATCGTGCATTGCTACTTGTGGCAGATTAATGATGAACTCGTCTTCAACTAATTGTACAAGGTCGATCTCACCGTACTCATTCGGATCTACCAAATCGTACTCTTCCGGTGCGTCTTCATCCGTTTTACTCCCCAAATAAGGAGTATACTTGAATTGGACTTCGCACTCATGTGCGAAAACCTTGTTACAGCGTTGACACTCTAAATCGACAGAGATGTTAGCTTTACCAGAGATAACAACTAGTCGCTGTTCATCAAGCCCAAATGACAATGAGACTTGTGCGTCGCGTTTAACGCCTGCGACTGATTCTTCTAAACGCTTAAAAAGACTGAGTTGGATGATACCATCACAATCAAGTCGTTTTTGAGCCGCTTTAGCCGGATCAATCGATCGCGGTATTTTTACCTTTTGCATAGGGCGCGAATATTATCTTCCAAATCGGTTTTAGTCAAAGAAAAAGGCAAAAAAGTTCGTTTTTTCCCCTTTCCACTGAGAGAATTATGTACAGCATGCCTGATTGATATATGCTGCGGTAAAATTCGCAGCAATTCTAAATCAAAATGCAAAATTACCAACTGATTTGTATAGAAACAAGGTTAACTCTCTGAATATAAAGAGATTATTATGACCTTTAACAATCATTTCAAAGCCTAAAACCCTCAAGAAGTCACTAAAAGAAGTCACCACACCTCTTTGTCCCAATCTGTATGTTTTCCTCCAAGTAATCCAATTAGCCCTGACTATGGGAATGGAATTAACGCCCACTATAGGAACACCCCAAATATTTACTTCACGACAATCAAGAAGCAGAACACTTTCTATCTAAGAGTCTCACATCGCGACCAGTTACAGATTGCAAGCATTACCGTGTCACTTAGAACAAATAATAGACGATAGGCAATGATGAATACTGATTACCTAAAGGAACGACTTTTAGAGCAAGCAGGAAGCTTTGTTAACTTTGACCATATGAGAGCAGCTCTAAAGGAAATCGCACAGACTGAGCTTGTTAGACGTCCCAAAGTTGATTGGTTTTATCGTGGTAATATCATCGTTGCACAGGAAGCCCTCCAAGAAGCTCAGACAGTAGAGCAAGTGAGATTCATACAGTCCTATTCAGATATTATGAAGAAAGGCTTAGAGAGCGATACAAAGGGATTATTGTCTATTGTTGATAACGTTGATAGTGAACAGCGCGCGAAGCAAGCACAGTGTAAGCACGGTGAACAGGTAAACAGTGTCAGTAACGTTAACTTAGTTAAAACCTTTTCTCAAATGGTCGAGGATTACATTACTGAGAAAGAAGTTAGCGGAAGTTGGACAACAGCAACATTAGGAACCAAAGCAGCCACCGTAAGAAAGCTTATAAGCTACTTTAAGGCTTGTTCTATTCAAGATAAACCGATTGACCAGATAACAAGACAAGACTTATTGGAAGTGCGTACAGCTCTATCTAATAATGGTCTGAAGCTATCCACGGTAAACGGTCAAATAAGAAATATTGTTGCTGTCTTTAAACATGCTGAATTGCTTGATGTTATTCCGAAAAGTCCAGCCGTTAAGCTGTTATTGAAAGACCGTGAGAATAAAGATTCCAAAGCATTAACAGAGTCAGAAGTTAACAATGTTCTAAGGTATTTTAAGCATGGTTATTTCACTGAAGCTAAACGCAGTAAGAAGACCATAGAGGCCATGAAGTTTATCAAATGGATTCCTCAATTAGCAGCTATTACAGGTGCGAGGCTCAATGAAATACTACAGCTACGTAAAGGTGACATAAAGCAATCTGATAATGGTCTATGTTGGTTTATTGACATTAATGACAAAGGTGACAATGTACTCAAGAATAAATCTTCAGCTCGTGTAGTTCCACTTGTGAATGGTGCTTATGGGTTCGACTTAGAGTTATTCCTAAATGAAGTTGTCAATACCTGCAATGATGATTCAGATAATATATTCCGACTAAAGAACAGTGACCGACAATTAAACAGCATCAAGATAGGTAAGCTATTAAAGGCTTATCGAGATAACCACTCAGAAGCCCCTGAGACGCTCACGATGCATTCTTTCCGTCACACTATGGCTACGCTGTGCCTGAATAAGAAGATGCCTGAGAGCTTCGCTAAGGAGATATTAGGACACACCCAGAGCATCACCTATGGCCTATATGGTTCAGCAGGTGTAGATATCGAGACCATGCATAAAGAGATGATTAACCTATGGAAAAACCAAATAAAAACAATCATTTAGAATTAACGCCCACTATAGGGAGACAGACTGATTGGGGGGTCAGGGGGGTGTCTGTACATTAAGATTAAAACATTAAGATTTCCTATAAGATTAATATTGTTAATAGTAGTAATTACCATCATTAAAGACAATATAACTTAATGATAACTTAAAGACCTAACCTTAATTAACACCCACTATAGGGAATCAATGTTAATTACAATCACCATTATCACACCAATCCCATTAAAACACTGAGTTATTAAATGAGTCATTCTGGTTACACAGAGTGCATTGATGATTCAGTGTCTTTTTTTATTTCATACAAATCAATACAAACCAACATAGAGGAGAACTATCTATGAAACTTTCGTTTACCCAAAAAGTTATTATCCATAAACGTATGATTCACATCTTACGACAAAGTAAATCATCACACAGTCAATCAGCAGCGGATAAACTTGAAACAACCCTAAATGGTGTTGATGGTGTCTTATATTCCGGTGCTGAGAAAGGACGTAAAGAAGCAGCTTATTGGCAAGCCCTATTCCAACTCCAACAAGAAGGAGAGCTTTAATTATGAATGAGGTCATCAAATATAATGAAAAAACTGATACATATTCTGTTTACGGGCAAGACTTTACAGCAGCTTATTTTAATATTGTTCAAGTTCCTACTCTACTTAATCTTAATTGGTCAGTCGCTCTTATTCATAACGCATTAAAGGATACACCATTAGAAAATCATCGTGATTACCGCCTTGTGAATCATCGTATTGAACTTGCAGAAATTGCTGAACGAGAGCAACGGGAAGCAGCAGAAAGAGCACGCATTGCCCTTCTGAATGACCCTGCACACCAAGCAAAACTCAAAGCTGAACGTGAAGCTACAGCCGCAAAGATTCGCAAACAAGTGTCTGAGCGTAGCCGTGTTCGTCCTCGATACACCAATAACCCAAACCAAGACCCAATCCCATCAATTCAATGGTGATGATGGTGTCACATACCAAACTACATAGTATGCGCCCCATGATCCCAC
>AEZC01000106.1 GCA_000257205.1 Vibrio ordalii ATCC 33509
TTTTTTATGGGTGGTATCGGAACGCTATTTTTTCTTTTTGTCTCGCTTTCTTCTTCTTCGAAACCACTTTGACTTTTTTGTTCTATCGGTTTTCTTTTTCTTTTTGTAATACCGGCTTTTTGTGCTGCGGGCGCATATCTTTAATGAAGCGCTCTTTGATCTCCTCATCGACATAACGCGCGACGCGATCCATCATCACTTGATCATGGGCTTCAACCAAAGAGATCGCATTGCCTTTTTTACCAGCACGAGCCGTACGGCCTATGCGGTGTAAGTACACATCCGCTGAGCGTGGCATATCAAAGTTGATCACGTGACTCACGTCTGGTAAGTCAATACCACGCGCCGCTACGTCAGTAGCCAATAGCACGTTGACAGTGCCTTCACGGAATCGCGTAATGGCGTTATTGCGACGATCTTGTGGCATTTCGCCTTGAATCCAAGCACAAGGAATTTGCGCTTTTTCTAGCTCTGTACGCAAATCAGCTAAGCGCTCACGAGTTTTGATAAACACGATAGAACGTTCGGCTTGCTCGGTGAGGATTTTCTTCAATAGCTCAACTTTGTGCACCATGGTATCGGCACGGTGATACCATTGGGTGATTTTTTTGCGTTCACGACGAGAAGGATCGGCATTGATTGTTGCCGGTTCTTTTAAGAGATCGGCAGTGAAACCTTCCACACCATGACCTTCCAGCGTTGCAGAGAAGAGCAAGGTCTGTTTACGCCAGCGACATTCCGCCGCGAGACGATCGACGATTGGGCCAAAGCCCATGTCCAGCATGCGGTCAGCTTCATCCAAAATAAGCCATTCAATCGCACGACAATCAAAACGCTCGCCTTCAATGTATTCCATCAAGCGACCAGGCGTTGCCACCACAATATCTTGCGTTTTGGCTAAGATGTCGGCGTGCTCTTGATATTGTACGCCGCCGGTGATGGTGACGATATTGAGACGAGTATTCTTCGCCAGTTCACGCGCTTGATCCGCCACTTGCATCGCCAGTTCACGAGTTGGGGTCAGAATCAAGACGCGTGCAGGGCCAGCTCGCTTGCGCGGAAAATCCAAAAGATATTGCAGCGCCGGTAAAACAAATGCAGCGGTTTTACCGGTTCCCGTTGGCGCAGAGGCAAGAATATCTCGACCATCTAGGGCTTGTGGGATCGCTTCAGCTTGAACTTGGGTGGGACGTTCAAAGCCCATATCTTCAATGGCCGCAATGATGCAAGGGTCAAGATCGAGGTCAGCAAAGGTTTTGATCACAGTGAGTACTCCACAAGCCGTTAGGCTTATTTGGCTATAAAATTAAGGTCGAACATTATAGGGGGATTGGTGATTAGGATCACATGTTATTTCTACATCTTGAGATAAAAATCTTGAGTTAGGGCGATAAAGGCTTCGCTATAACCGCTTGATGAGTGAATGACCAATGATGAATCAATCACAGCAGACGAGGCTAAACTTAGTTCAATCAATAGCCGATGAGCGGGTTTGTGTGCTACGGGTTGTACAGTGCAGCGCCGCTTAAGCTGCCAGCCGAGCGTGAGTGCTTGCTCGATAAATTGTTCCCCTTCATACACGGGCAAAATAAAACAAGCTTGCCCCTCATCGTTGAGGAGACTTTTTGCTCTGACTAATAAAGCGTGATGAGCAAGTTGATTGGTGTGCCTAGCAGTAGCTCGCTTGGGATCATGAGACAGTTCACCACTGTTGAAATAGGGTGGGTTACAAATAATTGCATCAAAGGACGGTGCAAAAGAGGTGTCTAAAATATCACCTTGTATAACGCGTATACGCTGTCCCCATAAAGAGGTATCACTGTTGTATTGGGCTGCTTCAAAAGCAAAGGCATCGATATCGATGGCCGTAATTTGTGCATCGCTAAAATGTTGCGCGCACATTAATGCCAATAACCCGGTACCTGTGCCAATATCGAGAATGGTTTTGGGATGGTGCGTGAAAGCCCACGCGCCTAATAGAACCCCATCGGTGCTGACAGGCATTCCCGCTTGTCCACCGTCAATGGAAAATTGTTTAAATTTGAAACGCTTATTTTTGGGCGTGTGACTTTTCATCATTATTTCAAAACATGGCTCTAATTAAGTGATAACCACTATTGTTATCTATTTGTTTGGATTATTGCTCTATTTGTTATGGATGTGTATAAGCAAATAATCAACATATCATTCTTGCTATTTTTTAACATTTAGAGTTTTAAACTGGTTTTTCACCAATATTATAAATTAATGTAGCGTTTTTTGCTTTGCCCTTGCGAAGTCTTGAGTGTTTCGTCATTATTCGCCCTTAATTTTTAGATTTAGATGCGGTTTAAACTGTATCAACAATGCACACACAACATTTATTAAATAATAATTAAGGGTTATCTGTGAAGCAGACGTTAAAACTAACAGATATTATCGCGGTCGGCTTTATGCTTTTCGCGTTTTTCTTGGGTGCTGGTAACATCATCTTTCCGCCAATCGCTGGCCAACTTGCTGGAGAGCATTTGCTGCCCGCTATGACTGGCTTCTTAATTACTGCGGTTGGTCTACCTCTAATGACCATCATTGCTATTGCCGTTGCTGGTGGCTCTTGGGATCATCTAACTAAAGATTTACCCAAACAGGCAGCGACAATGATAGCGGTGATGATTTTTATCATCATCGGCCCTGCTTTTGCAGCACCTCGCACTGGCCTTGTGGCGTATGAAATGGCAGTGAAACCGTTTTTCATTGATGCCCAACAATCGCACTTGACGCTCTTTTCTATTCTCTTTTTTGTTGTTGCGATGTTTTTTGCCTGGTCTCAAGGCAAACTCATCGATGTCATCGGTAAAGTGTTAACACCAGCGTTATTTATTGGTTTTCTTGTCCTCGCTGTGGCTGTTTTTCTTAATCCGCAAGGTGAGATGGTCGCTGCACAAGGTGAATACTTGACTCAGCCGTTGACGAAAGGTTTCCTTGAAGGTTACAACACCATGGATACGTTTGGTGCTCTGATGTTTGGGATGTTAATTGTTGATGCACTGCGCAGCAAAGGCATTACTGAGCGTGCGGCAACCACAAAGTATTTAATCAGCGCGGCGTGCATTGCGGCGGCTGGTTTGGCTTTTGTTTATATTTCACTATTTTATCTTGGCGCGACAAGCTCTGTAGTTGCTTTTGGCGCAGAAAATGGTGGCGTGGTGCTTAGCCAATATGTACAAGCGCTATTTGGCCCTTATGGACAGATTGTTCTCTCCACCATAGTCTTGCTGGCTTGCCTAACCACAGCGATTGGTTTGATTTCAGCATGCTCAGACTACTTTTGCACATTGACTCCAATTTCTTATAAATCTTGGGTGATCATTATTGGTGTTGCTTGCGCTATCGTGGCAAACGTTGGTTTATCAGAATTGATCGCTCTTTCTATCCCTGTGTTATTTGCACTGTATCCGGTTGCGATTGCCCTGATTGTGTTGACCTTTTTACGTGGGAAACTACCAAATCCTGCAGTGGCATACCGTGTGGTATTGTTGATTGCGTTTCTTTTTGCGTTGATCGATGCGGCAAAAGTGGCTGGCGTGGATGTGTCTGCGTTTAATATGCTGCCACTGTTTGAAGTCGGTATGGGGTGGTTACTCCCAACACTTGCGGCGATGATTTGCATGTTTTTTATCGCTACTAACGTGCAGCAAAGTGTGGCTAAAAACGCGGCATAATCGAGTTTTTATCCGTTAGTATCGAAGAGGCTGAGCATGATTGTTCGGCCTTTTTTTTAGTGCGTGCCAGCTTTTGTTTCAAGAGTTCAAACTAATTTTTCCTGTATCTTCATCACATTTTTAAGTAGAATTCTTCGGTTAAATTCTACTCATAAATGTTGAGCAAACATGTTTGAAATCAATCCTATTAAAAACCGTCTTCAGGATGTGTCAGAGCGCACAAATATCCTGAGGGGGTATCTTTGACTACGACGCTAAGAAAGAGCGTTTAGAAGAAGTGAATGTCGAACTCGAGCAACCTAATGTCTGGAACGAACCTGAGCGTGCACAAGCGCTAGGTAAAGAACGCGCTTCGCTCGAAGCCATTGTCGATACCATTGATCAGTTAGATCAAGGTGTGGATGATGTGGAAGGGCTACTGGAACTGGCTATTGAAGCCGAAGACCAAGAAACTTTCGATGAAATTGGTCCTGAACTGGATGAACTGGAAACTAAGCTTGAACAGCTTGAGTTTCGCCGTATGTTCTCTGGTGATCACGATTCTTCAGATTGCTATATTGATCTGCAGTCTGGTTCGGGCGGCACCGAGGCTCAAGACTGGACATCAATCCTGCTACGCATGTATTTACGTTGGGCAGAAGCGAAAGGCTTTAAGACTGAAGTGATTGAAGTGTCTGAAGGTGATGTTGCTGGTCTAAAAGGCGCAACAGTGCGCATTATCGGTGATTACGCTTATGGTTGGTTACGCACCGAAACTGGCGTACATCGCTTGGTTCGTAAATCGCCATTTGATTCGAGTGGCCGCCGGCATACCTCTTTTGCCTCTGCGTTTATCTATCCTGAGATTGATGAAAATATTGCTATCGACATCAACCCAGCCGATCTTCGTATCGATGTTTATCGCGCTTCGGGAGCGGGTGGTCAGCACGTTAACACCACCGAATCGGCGGTGCGTATTACGCATATTCCAACCAATACCGTTGTTCAATGCCAAAACGATCGTTCGCAGCATAAAAACAAAGACCAAGCGATGAAACAATTGCGTGCAAAACTGTTTGAACTTGAGTTACAAAAGCAGAATGCAGAAAAGCAAGCCAATGAAGATGCAAAATCTGACATTGGCTGGGGAAGCCAAATTCGATCTTATGTATTGGATGACTCCCGAATCAAAGACTTACGCACTGGCGTTGAGAACCGTAATACCCAAGCGGTATTAGATGGTGATTTAGACAAATTTATTGAAGCAAGCCTGAAATCAGGTCTTTAAGGCTTTTTTACCGACATATAAGGTACATGTAAAATGACTGATGCTGTTCAAAACGAAATGAATCAAGAGCAAATTGCGCAAGAAGAGAACAAACTCATCGCAGAGCGTCGCAGCAAGCTGGATCACATCCGTAAGAGCTGTAAAGCGAATGGCCACCCAAATGACTTTCGTCGTGACAGCCTTGCGGGCGATCTTCAACAGCAATTCGGTGAAAAGAGCAAAGAAGAGTTAGAAGCCTTAAACCATGTTGTGGCGATTGCGGGTCGTATCATGGCGAAACGTGGTCCTTTCCTTGTTATTCAAGAAACCTCTGGTCGTATTCAAGCTTATGCTTCAAAAGAGGTTCAAACTGAGCTGAAGGAAAAATACCAAGGACTCGACATTGGTGACATCATCGGCGTGAAAGGTGCGTTGCACAAATCTGGCAAAGGCGATCTCTACGTTAATATGGAAGAGTACGAATTGCTGACAAAGGCACTTCGTCCGTTACCAGAGAAGTTCCACGGTTTGACTGACCAAGAGATGCGCTACCGCCAACGTTATGTGGATTTGATTGTTAATGAAAGTTCACGTAATGCGTTCATTGTCCGCTCTAAAGTAATGACTGCAATTCGTAACTTCATGATCTCAAAACAGTTCATGGAAGTAGAAACGCCAATGATGCATGTGATCCCTGGCGGTGCTAGTGCGCGTCCATTCATCACTCATCACAATGCGCTCGACATGCCAATGTACTTGCGTATCGCACCTGAGCTTTACCTTAAGCGTCTAGTTGTGGGTGGCTTTGATCGCGTGTTTGAAATCAACCGTAACTTCCGTAACGAAGGTCTTTCTCCTCGCCATAACCCTGAATTTACCATGATGGAATTCTATATGGCGTACGCAGATTACAAAGATCTGATGGATTTTACTGAGGAGATATTGAGTTCAGTTGCACTTGAAGTTTTGGGGTCAACATCAATGCCTTATGGTGATGAAACGGTAGAATTTGGTGGTCAATATGCTCGCATGAGTATGTTTGAAGCCATCAAACACTACAACCCAGAGCACGCTCAAATCCAAGCGTTAACGGAACAGGATCTGCAAAACCGTGAGCTGATGGTATCTATCGCCAAATCGGTTCATGTAGACGTTGAACCTTTCTGGACTTGTGGCCAACTGCTTGAAGAGATCTTCGGTGAAACGGCTGAACCTAAGTTGATGCAACCGACCTTCATCACTGGATACCCTGCAGATATTTCACCATTGGCGCGTCGTAGCGATAACAACCCATTCTTCACCGACCGTTTTGAGTTCTTCATCGGTGGTCGTGAAGTCGCCAATGGCTTCTCTGAGCTTAATGATGCTCAAGATCAAGACGAGCGCTTCTTAGCGCAAGTGAATGCCAAAGATGCTGGCGACGATGAAGCCATGTTCTACGATGCTGATTATGTTGTTGCGTTAGAGCACGGTCTACCACCAACGGCGGGTCAAGGCATTGGTATTGATCGTTTGGTGATGTTACTCACCAACACCCATACGATTCGTGACGTTATCCTATTCCCTGCGATGCGCCCACAGCAGTAATTGCTACTTTCGTTCCGATAAACCGCCTAAATAGGCGGTTTTTTTTTGCATTAGTTTGAAAAATTTTGTTCACTAGCATGGGCTAACAGGCAACAATTTCGAAAGGATTATGAAATAGTTCCCTATATTAAATGGCAAAGCGCTTATTTGTTGTCTAGTCTTATTATCGAGACAGACTACAGCGCCAAGTCTCGTTAATGTAACAGCCGTTTAATGTGCCAAAAGTAGCACTGCATATAAATTTTAAGATAAGGAATAATAGATGGGCACTCAATTCCGAATGGATTCTGTCCCAGGTTCGCTTGTCGTCGTTGGTGGGACATACGAGCCTTGGTTATCTGTACTTGAACAGGTTGGTTGGCGTTGTACACAATGCGCAGATTTACGTAAAGCGGATGCCTTGTTTGCAGAAACAGGCCCATGCATTGGTATTGTTGATTTGAGCCATGATGAATTCAGCCTCAATGGCATTGCAAATTTGGTCAGCAACCATAAACAAGTACGTTGGTTAGCGTTCATTCGCGAATCACAGTTGAGCTCGGATACAATTTGCCAATTCATTGTTAACTTTTGTATCGACTTTTTTACGGCGCCGATTCCCGATGCGCAGCTACTGAGCACCATTGGACACCAACTTGGAATGCTTAAGTTAGAGAAAAAAGTATGGCCACATTATGGAGCAACAGGGGATATGGGTTTAATTGGTGAATCCACTCCCATGAAGCGCCTGCGTGATCAGATCAAGCGCATCGGCCCTACGGATGTCAGTATCCTCATTTATGGGGAAAATGGAACGGGCAAAGAGACGGTCGCTAGAGCGGTACACAAAACCTCATCTCGTGCACAAAAACCTTTTATTTCAGTGAATTGCCGAGCTTTATCGGAGAGCCGCTTTGAATGTGAGCTATTCGGTATTGGTTGTGAAGACTCATCTCAAACTTCATTATTGGAGCGGGCCGATGGCGGAACTATTTTACTCAAAGATATCCTCACGCTACCTAAAAGCCAACAAGCAAACCTATTACGCTTTTTGAAAGAAGGAACGATAGAGACTTCAATGGGTGTCAAAGAGGTGGACGTGCGCATTTTAGCTGCCAACTCTTCCGATATTGAAAAAGCGCTGATTGATGGCAATTTTAACGAAGAGCTGTACCACTACATTAACGTATTGCGTATTAATGTCCCGAGCTTAAAAGAGCGAGCTGGCGATATAGCATTATTAGCGCGTCACTTCTTGCAGGAATATTCTAAAGAGTTTAACGCGCAGGCGCGCAGTTTTACTGAAGAAGCGACACGCTCATTGACTCGTTATCACTGGCCGGGTAATGTTCGTGAGCTGATGAATCAGATCAAACGAGTGGTGCTGATGTCCGATTCAGTCATGTTGGATGAATTGCAACTCGACTTACCAAAACGCAGTGATGGTAAGCGCAGCCTAAAAAGCATTCGTGAGCGTTCAGAGCGAGATGCGCTATTACTGGTTCTAGAATCGAACTCAGGGCAAGTCTCAATGGCCGCCAAAGAGCTAGGTGTATCTAGAGCTACTATGTATCGCTTGCTTAATAAACATAACTTAATCACTGAAAATACCTATTAACTTGATGATTCTTCAAGTAAAAATGGCCACATTTAATCCATGTGGCCATTTTTTATAATCATATCTTTTGCGAATAAGTTATTCTCTAGCTGAATGTGTCACTTATTTGCTGTCATCGGCTTTCATTTTAGGTTAATGCATTGTTTTTTAATTGTTTGAAAATTAAGAGTTGAATAATCACCTCAGTTGCATAGAATTTAACCGTTAGCCGTGCTCACACACTCATTTCACTTTGGATTAACTATTTGCTTGGAGGCGCAACATGAATCATTTCGTTTTTGTTCATACTGTTCGCGTTTCTATCGATCTTACTGCGCCTAAATCGTCTCTTACTACAGACGCCTGTCGTATGTTTGATGATAAAAAAGGCACAGATTTTTAGTTAATCCGTAACCTTGAGATAGGCTGCGGAAAAATGGCAGCTTATCAAAGTGTTGATCCACCTTGTTTGCCCCCATTTTTCCAGCCGTCAACGTTTAGTTTACTACTGGAGAATACTCATGCGTCATTCAATTTATTTACAACTTGCTACTTTACTGGTCCGTGCTGATTTACGCCGTGAAGAGCGTCAATGGCAACGAAATGTTCGCCGTCATGCTTTTGAGCTGCCTTTTAATAGCCAACATTTGCTTAAAGATATTGGCTTAGAAAGTGATGGACGCGCTATTGGCGTTTCAGTCCCTGACTCAATTAAAGCTGAACGTCATATTCGTCATCTTCGCCGTGTGTTAAGTATGCGAATAACAACGTAAAACGAGGGGCTAGTGGCTTCGCTATCCCCGAAGATATCTATGGACAAGGGTTGGAGTAAGTCGTCCCAATCTCTTGAATTTTAAGAAGCAATTCATCACTGAGTACGACATCTAAACTATCGATATTTGTTTTCAACTGCTCTAGGTTTGTCGCGCCAATGATATTGGATGCGACAAACGGACGTTGATTGACAAACGCCAACGCCATCTGTGCTGGATCAAGGCCATACTGGTTAGCTAGCTCAACATAAGCGTGAGTGGCCTGCACACCTTGCGCCGTAAAATAGCGAGAAAAGCGTTCAAATAGGCTGCACCGAGCGCCGTCAGGTCTTGCGCCATTTAAATATTTACCACTCAGGCAACCAAACGCCAGTGGCGAGTAAGCCAGCAGTTGAACACCTTCGAAGTGGCTAATCTCAGATAAGCCAATTTCAAAGCTGCGATTCAGTAAATTATAAGGGTTTTGGATAGAGACAATTCTTGCTAGATCGTGTTTTTCTGCCAATTTTAGCAACGTCATCACACCCCACGGGGTATCATTTGATACACCGATGTAACGCACTTTTCCAGCCTTGACGAGATCATTAAGCGCTTCGAGCGTTTCGATTAAGGTGACTTCTTCTTGCTGATCAGGATAAGGGTAGTTAAGTTGGCCGAACATGTTCGTTTGGCGTTGAGGCCAATGTAATTGATACAAATCGACATAGTCTGTTTTTAAGCGTCTTAAACTATCATCAATCGCTAAATGAATGTTGCGTCTATCGAGTGACATCTTTTCGCGGATGTGAGGCACGTTACGCGGGCCTGCCACTTTAGTCGCTAACACCACTTTTTCACGTTTACCTGATTTTTCTAACCAGTTGCCAATATAGCTTTCGGTCAGACCTTGGGTTTTACCGTTGGGGGGAACTGGGTACATTTCCGCAGTATCGATGAAATTCACACCTTGGTCTAAGGCGTAATCGAGCTGCTCAAAGGCTTGTTGTTGGCTATTTTGTTCACCAAAAGTCATGGTACCTAAGCAGATCTTGCTCACTTCCAGTGTGGAATGAGGCAGTTTGGTGTATTGCATATTCCTTCCTTGATGCTCTCGCTGGTGGAGTGTGTGACGTTTTTACTATAAGCGAAGATGGCAGTGAAACGGAAACGAATTGTGCAGTGAAAGATCAAACGGTTACGTTTTTTCATAAGCAATAACGAGCACTTTTAAATAAAGTGCTGCTCAAGAATGCTCGCGGTAAATTGAGTTCGAAGATAAAAGCCTCGTGGCAGGGTTTTGATAGGTTTGCCATTAGCACCGTAGGCTTCGGTTAATGCTCGCCCGTTTGCCGCTTTTGGCCTGAGCTGTAATACTTCACCGTGCTTAGCGGTGATCTGCTCAACTTTGCCAAGAACGATGAACTCCATCAGTTCTTCCCAATCATTTTTTAGCTGCTGTTCTTGTGCAGGTGAAGGGCTCCATAGCAATGGCGAGCCGACATGGCGCTGGGCTAGGGGGATCTCTCGCTCACCCTCTATTGGGATCCACAGTACCCGAGAGAGTTTATTTCGCACGTGGCTTTGCTCCCATGTTAAACCATGGACACCGGTGAGTGGGGCTACACACACAAAGGTTGTTTCGAGTGGTTTTCCTGTGTAACTGATTGGAATACTTTTGAGCTCGATACCTAATTGCTCGAAATCTTGCTGAGGTTTGCTGCCTGCCGTTGCACCCAAATGCCACTCTAATAGCTGACCGACCCATCCTTTATCTTTTTTTAAGTCAGGGGGCACGGCCATCTTGGCTTCTTCGGCCAGTTGACTAAAGCTTAAGCCTGCAATGTCTTGGGCTCTAAGCATTAATTCATGTTCAGTTTTAGGTGCAGGTTTCATGATACTTTGAATGATAAAAACGCGATTGTAGCAAATTCTTATACACAATGTGTGTCGTTTCTTTTGCTTAAAAGATCATCGCAATCCGAGTTATCCACAAGTTGATCGGAAAAATATTCCATTTTTTGTTTATCTGTATGCATTTACAGGATTTTGCTTGAGAGAGTGGGCCTCTTAATCAGCAAATCTTATTTCCACCAGAGTAGGGGTGTGGATAACGAGCAAATTGGTGGATCTTTGAGCATGTTATTGGCTGGTTGATTTTTTGTTAATAGCAACGTAATTCAAAAAATGGAAATTTCAATTAATTCATTGTTTTTAATCTATTTATTTCATTATTATCTTTTTTGTATTGGTTGGTATTCTTTTGCTTTTTGGGGAAGTAAGTCGCTATCTAGAGATTCTTCACATAGTTACTCACAGAAAAGGTGAATAAATGTGGCTGGTGTCGCATTATTTTGTTGATAACTTTAAATTTGATGAAAAGTTATCCAATTAATGATTAGGAACACATAAATCTCGTGTTAATCACACTAGTAAGTTTGCTCCTATTGGGGATATGTGGAAAAATCAAAGCAATTAAGATTTTACTAGAGGTTGGCCAGTGATCGATGGCGATGGTTACCGACTCAATGTTGGTATTGTGATTTGTAACAACCATGGTCAGGTATTCTGGGCGAAACGATACGGACAACACTCTTGGCAGTTTCCACAAGGTGGAATTGACGACGATGAAACTCCTGAACAAGCAATGTTCAGAGAGCTTTACGAAGAGGTTGGGCTTACAAAGAAAGATGTGAAAATCATAGCGACAAGCCGCCATTGGTTAAGATATAAATTACCAAAACGGCTCGTTCGTTGGGATTCTCAACCCGTCTGTATTGGGCAAAAACAGAAATGGTTTCTTCTGCGCTTAGAGTGTGATGAATCAAGAATCAACATGCAGCGCGGCAGTACCCCTGAATTTGATGGTTGGCGTTGGGTCAGTTATTGGTATCCAGTGAGACAAGTAGTCTCTTTCAAGCGAGATGTTTATCGTCGCGCGATGAAAGAGTTTGCATCATTCGCGATGCCATTTAAAGAACGTAATAACAAAGGTAAGCGCAAAAATAAAAGAGGATAGACATGCTCTCTCAGCTAAGGGAAATAGTTGAACAAGTATCCAAGGTAGAAGATGTACACCAAGCCTTGGATATTTTGGTTAAGCAAACGTGCAATGCGATGAGTACCGAGTGTTGCACTGTCTATCTTGCTAACGAAGAAAAACATCGTCTAGAACTGATGGCAACGCAAGGCTTAAAGTTCAAAGGCGACAAAATCCACATCGGTTTTGACGAAGGTTTAGTGGGCTTAGTGAAACGTTCAGCTGAGCCAATCAACATTGCTGAAGCGTCGAAACATCCTAATTTCAAATACTTCAAACAGCTTGGTGAAGAGGTGTATCAAAGCTTTCTTGGTACACCGATTATTCATCGCAAGCGAGTATTGGGTGTCTTGGTCGTGCAGCAAAAAACACCTCGCTTATTTAGTGAGATGGAAGAGTCTTTTATTGTCACTCTGGCGGCGCAAGTGGCCGTGATTATTGCTCATGCTCAAACACAAGGGCAGTGGCTGCTTTCGAAAAAACAGTTATCCACCAGTGGCATTGCGGCATCATCTGGCATAGCGATTGGTGAGTTTTGGTGGGATGACACCCAGCCTCAACTGTCTGATGTTTACCCCGCCTCAACGCTCGATATTGAACGAGAACAAGAGTGGCTAGTGCTGGCGGTAGAAAGCGCCTTGAACGATTTTCGTCGTTTAAGAAAAAAACTCGATAGTGATATTAATAAAGATGCGTTAGCCATCTTCGATCTCTTTACTCACCTACTCAATGATCCGATTCTACGCAACGATCTGAAAAGCCAGATCCAAAAAGGCGATCGTGCAGATTGGGCATTACGGCAGGTTGTGGAGAGTTATTCCAACCGTTTTGCGAAGATGTCAGATGTTTACTTACGTGAGCGTGCACAGGATATTCGTGAGCTAGGTCAGCGACTGCTATTTTTTTTGCACAACACTGAGCATGATCAGCAGCAACTTGATAAACCGATCATTTTGGTGGTGCGCGAACTTACCGCTTCGATTCTCGCCGCTATTCCTAAAGATAAATTACTGGCGGTGGTCTCTTTAGAAGGGGCTGCCAATTCCCACGCAGCAATATTGTCACGGGCGTTGGGCATTCCCGCAGTGATGGGGATTTCACTTAATCTCAAGGAGATCAACGGTAAAAAGGGCATTGTCGATGGTTATAGCGGCAAGGTTTTTATCTCACCAAATAGACAAATTCTGGCGGAATATCGCGCTTTAGCTTATGAAGAAAGCGAACTTTCTCAAATGGTTAATGAAACCATTGCAGAAGCTCCTTTTACGCAAGATGGCACACGTATTGAAGTGATGATCAATGCTGGGTTAAGTGCGGATACTAACATCGCAATTAACCAAGGGGTTGATGGTGTCGGGCTGTATCGAACCGAAATTTCCTTTTTGCTGCAACATCGCTTTCCATCAGAAGAAGAACAAGTGCAGCAATATCGCAGCGTTTTGAACGCTTATCCTGATAAACGGGTGGTGATGAGAACGTTAGACATTGGTGGCGATAAAGCACTGCCTTATCTACCTATTGAAGAAGACAACCCCTTTCTTGGCTGGCGAGGCATTCGTTTTACGCTCGATCATCCTGATATTTTTTTGATTCAACTGCGGGCGATGATGCGCGCCAGCGGCGATAACCAAAATCTCAGTATTTTATTGCCAATGATTTCTGGTGTTAAGGAGTTGGATGATGCGGTGCTATTGATAGAGCAAGCTTATCGGGAAGTCTCTAAATTAGACGAGCGGATTACCAGGCCCAAGATTGGCATAATGATTGAAGTTCCATCGATGATTTATCTTCTACCATTGATTGCGAGCAAAGTGGACTTTGTTTCGGTTGGAACCAACGATTTAACCCAATATTTGTTGGCCGTTGATCGGAACAATGCACATGTTGCTGATGTCTATGACTCCATGCATCCAGCGGTGGTGATGGCGCTTAAACAGATTTTAGAGACTTGCCAGTCTCATCGTATACCTGTTTGTGTGTGTGGTGAGTTGGCCGGGGACCCTATCGGTTCACTGTTATTAATTGGTTTGGGTTATCGCATGCTAAGTATGAATACCTCCAACGTAGCCAAGGTCAAATATTTGGTGAGGCACTCTCAATTAGGGCAGTTACGGCAACTTGCTGACAAAGCGTTGATGCAAGCTTACGGCAACGACATTTATAATATGATGCACTCATACTTTGAAGATAAAGGCTTTGCTGGCTTTATCCGCGCAGGCAAAAAATAGGAACTAATGTGAATTTTGAGTTGATGGTGTTGCTGGTGTTATTGGGCTCAGTCGTTGGTTTTATGGCTGGTTTACTGGGCATTGGTGGTGGTTTAATTGTGGTTCCAGCACTACTATTTTTGCTTCCCAAAGCGGGTATTTCACCCGAGCTGAGTATGCATTTAGCGTTAGCGACATCGCTAGCGACCATCATTGTTACTTCGGCGTCTTCGGCATTAAATCACCTTAAATTAGGCAATGTGGATATGTTTGTCATCCAATGGCTCATGCCAGGTGTTATCGTCGGTGGGTTTGTTGGCTCAATGATTGCAGACGTGATCCCGACTCAATATCTACCGAAAGTATTTGGCGTGATTGTTTTTTGCTTGGCGATTCAAATGTTTTTATCGATAAAAGCGCAAATGCAAAGATCGATGCCAGGTGCGTGGGTGACCATGCTATGTGGCAGTGGTATTGGTATTGTCTCTAGTTTAGCGGGAATTGGTGGCGGTTCGCTCTCCGTTCCTTTTTTGAATCGTCATGGCGTTGAAATGCGTAAAGCCGTCGGTTCTTCTTCTGTCTGTGGCTGTGTGATCGCAATCTCTGGCATGATTGGTTTTATTTTGCACGGCTATCAAGTGGAGAATTTACCACCTTACAGCATTGGCTATGTCTATTTACCTGCGTTGGTCGCCATTGCTTCGACCTCTATTCTCACTACTCGATTAGGAGCTCGTTACGCGACTCATTTACCAACGGCGGTACTGAAAAAAATATTCTCCGTTTTTCTGATGGTTATAGCGGCAACTATGCTGTTTTAATCACTTATTATCTCCACCTCATTTTTAGTAAGAGAACACGTTTATGTCTCAGGGTTTTATGCAGTTCCCAAATATTGATCCCGTGCTGATTGCGATTGGTCCTATATCCATTCGCTGGTACGGCTTAATGTATTTAGTTGGTTTTGTTTTTGCGATGTGGCTTGCCAATCGCAGAGCGGACAAGCCCAACAGTGGCTGGAGTCGTGAGCAAGTCTCAGATCTTCTGTTTGCTGGATTTTTAGGGGTGGTCATTGGTGGCCGTGTCGGTTATGTGTTGTTTTATAATTTTGATCTGTTTCTCCAAGACCCGCTCTATCTCTTTAAAGTGTGGACAGGCGGGATGTCTTTCCATGGTGGTCTACTTGGCGTGATCAGCGCAATGTTTTGGTATGCACGGAAAAATAGCCGACCCTTTTTTGGTGTAGCGGACTTTGTAGCTCCTTTGGTTCCATTTGGTTTAGGCATGGGACGATTAGGCAACTTCATGAACAGTGAATTATGGGGACGAGTAACCGATGTTCCATGGGCGATCATTTTTCCAAACGGCGGGCCTTTGCCTCGCCATCCATCACAGCTTTATGAGTTTTTCTTAGAAGGGATTGTGCTGTTTATTATATTGAACCTGTTTATCCGCAAAAATCGGCCAATTGGTTCAGTCTCAGGGCTATTTTTGATAGGCTACGGGACATTCCGTTTCCTTGTCGAATATGTTCGTGAACCTGATGCACAATTAGGATTGTTTGCTGGATATATCTCCATGGGGCAAATCCTGTCGTTACCGATGATCATCGTTGGTGCATTGATGATGGTATGGGCGTACAAGGTTAACCATAAAGTGACTCAATAGTGTTAAGGATAGTTTGTGAAACAGTATCTTGAACTTTGTCAGCGAATTGTTGATGAGGGCGTTTGGATCGAAAATGAACGTACCGCCAAACGCTGCCTAACGGTAGTTAACGCCGATCTCAGCTATGATGTAGGTCAAAATCAATTCCCGTTGGTGACGACGCGTAAAAGCTTCTGGAAAGCCGCAGTTGCTGAGCTACTTGGTTATATTCGTGGCTACGATAATGCAGCCGATTTTCGCGCTTTAGGAACCAAAACGTGGGATGCGAATGCAAATTTAAATGCAGCTTGGCTTAACAATCCATACCGCAAAGGTGAAGATGATATGGGCCGCGTGTATGGAGTTCAAGGACGTGCGTGGGCCAAGGCGGATGGTGGGCAGATTGATCAACTGCGTAAGATTGTTGATGATCTTTCACGTGGCGTTGATGATAGAGGCGAAATCCTAAACTTTTACAACCCAGGTGAGTTTCATATGGGCTGCTTGCGCCCCTGCATGTACAGTCATCACTTTTCGTTGTTGGGCGATACTTTGTATCTCAATAGTACGCAACGCTCGTGTGATGTCCCGCTTGGCTTGAATTTTAATATGGTTCAGGTCTACGTGTTCCTCGCAATTATGGCGCAAATTACCGGCAAAAAAGCGGGCGTGGCCTACCATAAGATCGTCAATGCGCATATCTATGAAGACCAACTGGCGTTGATGAAAGATGTACAACTTAAGCGTGAACCGCTCCCTATGGCGAAGTTTCATATCAACCCGAAAATTAAAACGCTAGAAGATCTTGAAACGTGGGTTACCTTGGATGATTTCTGGATTGAAGGCTACCAATGCCATGATGCGATTCAGTACCCGTTTTCGGTTTAGTTGCCCTCTCGCATTATTAAAAAGTACTGTTTTCTAGTTGTAAAAAATCCCCGAAGCGTTGCTCGGGGATTTTTTTTGATCTGGCGTGTGGTTGGTTCGTTACTTAAGCTGTCAGTGCCAGTATACCGCCAGGCATAATGATAAAGACCGATAGTAAATAACCCGCAACGATCGCTTTATTCTTTGTTGCCATCTCAGCAATCATTTCTGCGCCTTTAATTGGCAGTTCGCGTAAAAATGGAACCCCATAGATTAGTAGCGTAGCGAGTAAATTAAACGTTAAGTGAACTAAGGCAATTTGCAAGGCAAAAACCGCAAATTCTCCAGAAACCGCAGTAGCAGCGAGTAGGGCGGTAATACAAGTACCAATATTGGCACCTAGAGTGAATGGGTAAATATCGCGTACTTTTAAGACTCCAGATCCGACAAGTGGAACCATTAGGCTAGTCGTCGTTGAGGAAGATTGGACTAATATCGTCACAATGGATCCTGAAGCAATACCGTGCAATGGTCCACGACCAATTGCATTTTTGAGTAACTCCTTCGCACGGCCGACCATCAAACTTTTCATTAGTTTTCCCATGGCTGTTATCGCGATAAATATGGTAAATATTCCAAGTGAAATCAGAGCGATACCACCAATGGTGTCTCCAAAAATAGAGAGCTGAGATTTTAATCCACTGACAACAGGTTTTGTGAGAGGTCCGATAAAATCAAGCCCTTTCATGCTCATGTCACCAGTAGAAAGCAGCGGTGAAACAAGCCAATGAGAAATTTTCTCTAAAATACCAAACATCATCTCTAATGGTAAGAAAATCACAACCGCTAACAGATTAAAGAAGTCGTGAATCGTTGCACTTGCAAAAGCGCGTTTAAATTCGACTTGGCAGCGAACGTGGCCTAGGCTAACGAGGGTATTCGTTACTGTGGTGCCGATATTCGCGCCCATCACCATTGGGATTGCCATTTCAACAGGTAAGCCGCCAGCAACTAAGCCAACAATAATCGATGTAACCGTGCTTGAAGATTGAATTAATGCTGTGGCGACTAGCCCTATCATTAATCCTGCTATCGGGTGTGAGGCAAATTCAAACAGTACTTTAGCCTGATCACCTGTCGCCCATTTGAATCCACTACCTACCATTGCTACTGCAAGTAGCAGTAAGTAAAGCATGAATGCCAAGTTCGCCCAACGCAGCCAACGAGTGGTACTCTAAATGGGAGCTGTAGCTGTAGCCGTAGTCGCTTGGTTCATTTTTTCTCCATTGACCTTTATGATGTTATTTGGTCTGTTGTTGAATCTGAGCGCGATAGTAGAGGATGATTATTTCATTTATATGACAGTGCCTTTTCTATTGATTGTTTCAAATAATTTGGTTTTAAACGCAGTATTCCTATCAGTGCAAATTATTTTAATTATTGATTTTTAATGGTTTTATTTTTTAGTTGTATCGGTAGCAATTAGGGTAATGAGTTATTTATGACATATTTTATGACAAAGTTGTCATTTTCAGGTTTCAATTGCTCGCTCATAAAGTGGTTTTAAATCGAATTGTTCGGTTTTTTCGAGCTAATTGAACATTTGGCTTGGGTTTGTTATAAACAGAAAATTGTTCAAATTGAGCTCCATCATTATGTTTCACCTCAACTATAACCATCTCTATTACTTCTGGATGGTGTGCAAGCAAGGCTCGGTTACTAAAGCGGCTGAAGCACTCTTCTTAACACCACAAACGGTTACCGGGCAAATTAAAGCTTTTGAAGAGCGCATGGATGGTAAGCTGACCAAGCGTAATGGCCGTAGCATTGAACCAACAGAACTTGGGCAACTGGTTTTTAAGTATGCTGATCGAATGTTCGGTTTAAGTTATGAGATGCTCGATATTGTTAATTACAGCCAGCGCTCTAATCTGCTGTTTGATGTGGGAGTGGCTGATGCTCTCTCTAAACGGCTTGTCAGTAAAATATTAATGACGACAGTCCCGGCCGATAGCAGCATCCACTTGCGTTGCTTTGAATCGACCCATGAAATGCTATTAGAGCAACTTTCACAACATAAATTGGATATGATTCTCTCCGATTACCCGGTTGACTCCAGTCAAAGCCCTGGCCTGTACAGTAAAAAACTGGGTGAGAGTCATATGAGTCTTTTTTTGTTCGGGTAATGTCGATGATGTCTCTTTTCCCGCTATTTTAGAGCATCGAAAATTGTTGATACCCGGCAGCCGAACTGCGATGGGGCGTAATCTACTGCAATGGTTTGACCGTCAAGGCCTGAAGCCGAATATTTTAGGAGAATTTGATGATGCGGCATTGATGAAAGCTTTTGCGCGTTATCATCATGATGCAATTTTTTTGGCACCTTCAATTTATGTTACTGAAGTAGGCGATGATCTCCCTTTACAATTAATCGGCCAGATTGATGATTTAAAAGAAGAGTACTATGTCATTTTTGCTGAGAGGATGATTCAACATCCGGCAGTAAAAAATGTTTGTGATGCAGATTTTAGTAATTTGTTTGTATGATACTTTCATTACTAACTATAAATAGATTACTATCGCATTATCTATTGATGTTATTGATTATCACTTGCTAAATAGTACTGATTCAAAATGGTTTCACGCCTTCTCTTGCCGTTCGGTTGAATGATTGCAGTCGTTAGCGGGATAACAAATTAAACGACATAAAAAAGGGTACTAACCTTACTTATAAACTCATAACCTGTTGGGTTGGGTTGGGTTAGGGATGATGCAAACTTGTGATGTGTTTGATGTAAGAAGTTGTTCCAAGGGAGCTTACTTATGAACCTACAAGAAATGGAAAAAAACTCCGCTAAAGCAGTCGTTCTGCTAAAAGCGATGGCTAACGAAAGACGCCTACAAATATTGTGTTTATTACACAACCAAGAACTGTCGGTTGGTGAGCTATGTGGGAAATTAGAATTGAGTCAATCGGAACTTTCGCAGCATCTTGCTTGGTTAAGAAGAGATGGGTTAGTGGATACGAGAAAAGAAGCTCAGACGGTTTACTACACACTCAGCAGCCATGAAATCAAGGCGATGATTGAGTTGTTACACGGTTTATACTGCCGCTAGTGTTTTGAAAAACACACAATCCGAAATTATGTTTCAGTAACATAGTTCGGATTTTTTATATTGAAATTAGAGCAAATACTTTACTTGACGCTGCAGATATAAAAAAACCGGCCTTAGCCGGTTTTTATTTTCGCGTGGAACTAAGTCTAAATTATAGAGCTTTGATTGCTGCAGCGAAACGAGACTTATGGCGAGCAGCTTTGTTCTTGTGAACAAGACCTTTAGTCGACATACGGTCAAGGATTGGTGTAACTGCAGCAAATGCAGCAGTTGCAGCTTCTTTATCGCCAGCTGCGATAGCTGCGATGGTTTTCTTCATGTAAGTGCGCATCATAGAACGACGGCTAGCATTATGCTGACGACGTTTATCAGCTTGGATAGCGCGCTTCTTAGCAGATTTACTATTTGCCAAGGGTCTAACTCCCAAAAACTTAGTTCGGTGACAATTTAAGGGCTGGGAATATCCCTTATTTGCTCTCAATTGTCAAATGATTTGTGCAAAAACCGTTCTAGGCCAAACAAATTTTGGTATAGGAAGGTCATCGCGGTTAAGATGCGGGGATTCTAACAGTATTTTTTTTCCAATGCTAATACTTATCTGATCTCGCACTGACATTCCTTATGTGTTGCTGTGGATAATGACGTTTTGGCTTGTTTTTCGAGGTAATAGTGAGCAAACGCCTACTCAAATCTGGCTTGATTGTCAGTGCTATGACGTTGATTTCTCGTGTGTTGGGCCTAGTTCGTGACGTAGTTGTTGCGAATTTGATGGGGGCTGGCGCGAGTGCTGATTGTTTTTTTCTTGCCAATAAAATTCCTAACTTCTTACGTCGGCTGTTTGCTGAGGGTGCCTTTTCTCAAGCATTTGTACCGGTATTGACCGAATATCATTCATCTGGAGACCTCAATAAAACACGTGAGCTCATCGCCAAAGCATCAGGCACACTCGGAGTGATTGTGACCTTAGTAACGGTCGTTGGCATCTTATGTTCTGGTGCCGTGACGGCACTGTTTGGGGCCGGATGGTTTTTAGATTGGCTTAATGATGGTCCTGATGCGCATAAGTTTGAGCTTGCGAGTTTATTATTAAAAATCACTTTTCCTTACTTATGGTTCATCACTTTTGTTGCTTTATCAGGAGCGATTCTTAATACCTTAGGCAAATTTGCCGTCTCTTCTTTTACCCCTGTCTTTTTGAATGTGATGATCATCGGTTGCGCTTGGTTTTTGTCGCCGCACTTACAGCAACCGGAAATTGGCTTGGCGATTGGTGTCCTTCTTGGGGGATTGGTCCAGTTTCTATTCCAAATTCCATTTTTGCTCAAAGCAGGTTTATTGGTTTGGCCTCAATGGGGCTGGAATGAACCGGGGGTTGTGAAAATTCGCACTTTGATGTTGCCTGCTCTCTTTGGGGTATCGGTTAGTCAAATTAACTTATTGCTGGACACCTTCATTGCCAGCTTCTTACAAACGGGCTCCATCAGCTGGCTTTACTATTCAGACCGTTTGCTAGAATTCCCGCTTGGCTTATTTGGTATTGCGATTGCGACCGTTATTTTACCTGCGTTGTCTCGTAAACATGTTGATGCCCACAGCGAAGGATTTGCGCAAACTATGGATTGGGGTATTCGTATGGTTTGTCTGCTCGGTTTTCCTGCGATGTTAGGCTTGATCGTATTGGCAAAACCGATGCTTATGGTGCTGTTCATGCGAGGTGAGTTTACCCCGAATGATGTCAATCAAACGGCGTTGTCACTCTATGCATTTGGTTTGGGCTTGATCAGTTTTATGCTGATCAAAGTGCTCGCACCGGGTTACTACTCTCGGCAAGATACCAAAACGCCAGTTCGTTATGGCATTATCGCCATGATCTCTAATATGGTCTTCAATGCGCTTTTAGCGTGGCATTTAAGTTATGTTGGCTTGGCGTTAGCTACCTCATTGTCTGCTTTTATCAACATGGCACTGCTTTATCGAGGGTTACATGTGCAAGGGGTGTATCAGATCACTCGCAAAACCATTGGTTTTATTGCTCGCTTAGTGGTGGCCAGTATTGTAATGACTGCGGCCATTGTTTGGCAATTGGAAGAAATGTCAACGTGGCTAGAGTGGAGCCTGACACAGCGAGCTACATCGCTGGTGATGTTGCTCGGTATCGGTGCAGTAAGTTATTTACTTTGCTTAACCGTGCTTGGCGTGCGTTTAAAAGACTTAAAAGCGGCGACAGATTAACGGTGATTAGTATATAATCCGTCGGTTTCGCACCTTGCTAATTGAGAACTATAAGGTTTTAAGCATTTTCTAATGGAATTGATCCGCGGCATTCACAATATTAAGCCACAGCATCATGGCTGTGTATTAACCATCGGAAATTTTGATGGTGTTCATTTGGGGCATCAGCAAGTTTTGGAGCAAGTATCCAAGAAAGCGCAATTATTGAGCTTACCTTCGGTGGTGATGACGTTTGAACCGCAGCCATTAGAATTGTTCGTCAAGCACAATGCACCCGCTCGATTAACTCGATTACGTGATAAATTTGTGCAACTGAACAAACAGTCGGTTGACCGATTGTTATGTGTGAATTTTAACCAACACTTTGCTGATTTAACGGCAGAAGCTTTTATTCGTGACTTGTTGGTCGCTCAGTTGGGTGTTAAGTTTCTGGTGATTGGTGATGATTTTTGTTTTGGTAAAAATCGCCAAGGTAATTTCAGTATGCTGCAGCAAGCTGGACAACAGTTTGGTTTTGAGGTGGTAAGTACCCACAGTTTTTGCTTGCAACAACAGCGAGTGAGTAGTACTGCTATTCGTAACGCTTTAGCAAGCGATGACTTAGTGTTAGCTAAGCAGATGCTCGGTCGTGATTACGGTATCAGTGGTCGAGTGTCGCATGGCCAAAAATTAGGGCGAACTATTGGTTTCCCTACAGCGAATATTCCGCTTAAGCGCTGTGTTTCTCCGGTCTCTGGTGTTTACGTCGTCAATGTCTCTGGCCTTGATAACTCGCCCATTGGAGGGATTGCCAATATTGGTAATCGGCCAACAGTCAACGGGGTTCGCCAACAACTTGAAGTGCACTTGTTTGACTTTCATGCCAATTTATATGGCAAACAGCTAGAAGTGGCACTTTTACATAAGCTTCGAGATGAAAAGAAATTTGAATCTTTTGGAGCACTAAAGCAACAAATTGAATTGGATGCTGATGCGGCAAGGGTGTGGTTGCATCAGCTAAAGAATTAGTCGGATTATTCCACCGATTAATATCATGTCTAACGTCGCCCAATATAACGGAATTAAGAATCGATGAGTGATTATAAAGATACCCTGAACCTACCTGAAACAGGGTTTCCAATGCGTGGCGATCTGGCTAAACGTGAGCCAGAAATGTTAAAGCGTTGGTATCAAGAAGATCTTTACGGCGAAATCCGTAAAGCCAAAAAAGGCAAAAAATCTTTCGTATTGCACGATGGCCCTCCTTATGCCAATGGTGATATTCATATTGGTCACGCACTGAATAAGATTCTTAAAGACATTATTATCAAATCGAAAACCTTATCTGGTTTTGACGCGCCTTACATCCCAGGCTGGGATTGTCACGGCCTACCTATCGAATTGATGGTAGAGAAAAAAGTTGGCAAACCGGGCCAGAAAGTGACCGCGGCTGAGTTTCGTGAAAAATGCCGTGAATATGCAGCAGGTCAAGTGGAAGGCCAGAAAGAGAGCTTTAAGCGTTTAGGCATTATGGGTGAGTGGGATAAACCTTATCGCACCATGGATTTTGCCACTGAAGCCAACATTATTCGCGCATTAGGTAAAATTGCTGATAAAGGCCATTTGTTGAAAGGTTTCAAACCGGTTCATTGGTGTACAGACTGTGGTTCAGCATTAGCGGAAGCAGAAGTGGAATACAAAGACAAAGTGTCTCCTTCAATTGACGTGCGATTCAAAGCGGCCGATGAAGCGGCGCTGCTTGAAAAGTTCACGCTCGCGGCTGATCACGCCGGCCACGGTCAAGTGTCGATTGTTATTTGGACAACCACGCCTTGGACCTTGCCAGCTAACCGCGCAGTCTGCTTACGTGATGATCTGGAATATGTATTGATCCAAATTGAAGCCGATGGTGAACGCCCAGCTGAACGCATTATCGTTGCCTCAGAACTTGCAAAAAGTGTCATGGATCGTGCTGGTATCAGTCATTACCACAATCTTGGTTTTTGCCAAGGTGCAGACCTTGAACTCATGCCTTTTAATCACCCATTTTACGCATTTACTGTGCCTGCGATTTTAGGTGAGCACGTAACCACTGAATCGGGTACTGGTGTTGTTCATACTGCACCTGGCCATGGTCAAGAAGACTTCGTGGTTGGCAAACAATATGGCCTTGAAGTGGCTAACCCTGTCGGTTCAAATGGTGTTTATCTACCAGATACTGAGCTATTTGCTGGTCAACACGTGTTTAAAGCGAATGACTCGGTACTTGAAGTACTGAAAGAAAAAGGTGCTTTGTTGCACCACCATGCCTACGAGCATAGCTATCCTCATTGCTGGCGTCATAAAACCCCGATCATTTTCCGTGCAACACCCCAATGGTTTGTCTCTATGGAGCAAGCCGGTCTGCGCGCCCAAGCTCTAGAATCGATCAAGGGCGTGCAATGGATGCCGGAATGGGGTCAAAGCCGCATCGAAGCAATGATTGAAGGTCGTCCTGAATGGTGTATTTCTCGTCAGCGTACTTGGGGTGTACCGATTGCGCTATTTGTGCATAAAGAGACGGCAGAACTTCATCCTAATAGCCCTGCGCTGATTGAAACAGTGGCGCAATTGGTAGAACAAAAAGGGATTCAAGCGTGGTGGGATGTCGACACTGCTGAGATCTTGGGCGAAGAAGACGCCAAGCATTACGAAAAAGTACTCGATACACTGGATGTATGGTTCGACTCTGGTGTGACTCACTACGCCGTTGTTGATAAGCGCGAAGAGTTCAATGGCCACGGTGCAGATCTGTACCTTGAAGGTTCGGATCAGCATCGTGGTTGGTTCCAATCTTCATTGATTTCATCGGTAGCAATGAAAGGCGCTGCGCCTTACAAACAAGTATTGACGCATGGCTTTGTGGTCGATGGTCATGGCCGCAAGATGTCAAAATCAATCGGCAACGTGGTTGCGCCAAAAGATGTCACCAATAAACTGGGTGCAGACATCCTGCGTCTATGGGTTGCATCGACTGATTACACTGGCGAAGTGGCGGTTTCTGACGAAATTCTAAAACGTTCGGCGGATGCTTATCGCCGTATCCGTAACACAGCACGTTTCTTCTTAGCCAACCTCAATGGGTTTAATCCAGCAACGGATATGGTTGCAGCAGACGAGATGGTGTCGCTGGATCGTTGGGCCGTAGGTCGTGCCTTTGCGGCGCAACAAGAAATTGTCAAAGCATATGAAGAGTATAATACGCATGGCGTGATCCAACGCTTGATGCACTTCTGCTCAATTGAAATGGGTTCGTTCTACCTTGATGTGATTAAAGATCGCCAATACACGGCTAAACAAGGTGCACATGCACAGCGTAGCTGTCAAACGGCGCTGTATTACATCGTTGAGGCTTTGGTTCGTTGGATGGCACCGATCATGTCATTTACGGCTGATGAAATTTGGAACGAAATGCCAGCGATGCAAGCTAACGGCGAGCCGCGTGAAAAATTTGTCTTCACGGGTGAGTGGTTAGAAGGTCTGTTTGGCTTAACTGAAGGCGAAGAGTTGAACAATGAATTTTGGGCAGAGATGCAAAAAGTTCGTAGCTCGGTGAACAAGTTGCTTGAAACTGCTCGTAGTGAAAAAATCATTGGTGGCTCATTACAAGCTGAAGTGGTGCTGTTTGCTGATGATGCTTTAGTGGCTCAGTTGAACAAGCTTGAAGATGAACTGCGTTTTGTACTGCTGACATCAAAAGCGATAGTGAAGCCTCTGGCTGAGAAAAGCGATGTGGCACAAGCGACGGAAACTGCAGGTTTGTTTGTGTTGGTGAACGCAACGGAAGCAGAGAAGTGCGATCGCTGTTGGCATCATACTCCTGACGTAGGCACTATCACTGGTCATGAAACTATTTGTGGCCGTTGTGTGTCAAACGTCGATGGTGAAGGCGAAGTTCGTAAGTTCGCTTAATAATATTGGGATTCAATATGACAGAGCAGACGCTTACTTGGAAACAATCAGGAGTCCGCTGGCTATGGCTAGCGCTTCTGGTATTTACCCTTGATGTCGGCATAAAGCTGATGGTCATGGATAACATGGGGTATGGTTGGGAAAATCGCATCGAAGTGCTGCCATTTTTTAACCTACTTTATGTGCACAACTATGGTGCAGCATTTAGCTTTTTAGGCGATCAATCGGGTTGGCAACGCTGGTTGTTTACCGCTATCGCCTTTGCGGTGACGGGGCTCCTCACTTACTGGATGAGTAAGCTGCCTGTGCAAGAGAAGTGGCATAATATCGCTTATGCCATGATTATTGGTGGCGCAATCGGCAACGTGTTTGATCGTATCGTGCACGGTTTTGTGGTTGATTATCTTGATTTCTACTGGGGCAATTATCACTGGCCAGCGTTTAACTTGGCTGACAGTGCCATTTGCCTTGGTGCAGCAATGATTATCCTTGATGGCTTTCGTAAAAAAGACGATGCGCACTCATAATGGCTAAAATAGTTGAATAACCCTAAGCGCTGTCTGTTGATTCAGGTGGCGCTTTTTGTTTACTCTTCATCTCTAAAAATACGGTGGCGATAGGCGTACTAAAAACGGGCATTTTTATGTCGTTATGGATGCCTTGTCTCCATACTAAAAATAAATAAAGAGAAATCACGTGACGACAATAAAAGCAAACAGTGCGGTAACTCTACACTTCACCATTAAATTAAAAGATGGCTCTATTGCGGATAGCACTCATAATATGGGCAAACCAGCGAAATTGGTTATTGGTGATGGCAGCCTAAGCGACAATTTTGAGTTGTGCTTAATCGGTCTGAGTGCCGGAGAATCCAAAACCATTGAGTTAAAAGCCGAAGATGCGTTTGGTTTGTCTAACCCAGATAACATCCATCATATGGATCGCGCCAAATTTGTCGGTAATACTGAGGTGGACGTCGGCACAATTATGGCCTTTAGTGGCCGTGATGGCTTAGAAATTCCTGGCATTATCACCGCTATTGCGGGCGATTCGGTAACGGTTGATTTTAACCACCCACTTGCAGGACAAAATGTCATTTTTGATGTTGAAATTTTGTCTGTAGAATAATTGGCAACTTGCGATAACCCTATTCAATGAGCAATGAAATGAAAATATTGTTAGCCAACCCTCGTGGTTTTTGCGCCGGTGTTGATCGTGCGATCAGCATTGTTGAACGCGCACTTGAGCTGTATCAGCCTCCGATTTATGTACGACATGAAGTGGTGCATAACCGTTTTGTGGTGGAAGGGCTGAAGCAGCGCGGGGCCATTTTTGTTGAGGACTTACACGAAGTACCTGATGACAATATTGTGATCTTTTCTGCTCATGGCGTTTCGCAAGCGGTGAGACTTGAAGCGAAAGCGCGTGCATTAACCGTGTTTGATGCCACTTGCCCTTTGGTGACTAAAGTGCATATGGAAGTGGCTCGAGCCAGTCGCCGCAGTATGGAAGTAGTGCTGATTGGCCATGCAGGTCATCCTGAAGTGGAAGGAACCATGGGCCAATACGCCAGTAAAAAAGGCGGCATGTACTTGGTTGAAAAACCGGAAGATGTTGAAACGCTAAAAGCTATCGTTAAAGATCCGACTAATTTACATTATGTTAGCCAAACCACCTTGTCGGTGGATGAAACAGCCGATGTGATTGATAAATTGCGTGAAGTGTTTCCCGATATTCAGGGACCACGGAAAGATGATATCTGCTACGCGACACAAAACCGCCAAGATGCGGTGCGTCAACTTGCATTGGATGTTGATTTGGTGGTGGTGGTGGGCTCGAAAAACTCATCAAACTCTACGCGTTTAAAAGAATTGGCGGAAAAGCTCGGAACGCCGGGTTACTTGATTGATTGCCCTGAAGATATTGATCCAACGTGGTTTGATGGTAAGAAAACCGTTGGCGTCACGGCCGGCGCATCGGCACCCGAAGCATTAGTAAATCAGATCCTAGAGCGTATTAAAGAGCTTGGTGCTCAATCGGTTGAAGAAGTGCTTGGGCGAGAAGAAAACATGTTTTTTGAAGTGCCCAAAGAGCTGCAAATCAAGCAAATCGACTAGTCAATAAAAAGTAGTTGAATTAGACGTACCAATAAAAGAAGAGGGGCTTCCAAATGGAAGCCCTTTTCTATAACGCAAGCGAAGCGTCATTCACACTATGCAGTTTCTGTGACTGCTTTCGGTTTTTCTTCATCGGTAAGTTCGATGTCGCCTTTACCTTTGGAGATTCTAATTACATATATGGTTACGGACAGTGAGAACAAAATACCGGCAATGGTTGATGCTTGCATCGGTAAGCCGAAGCCTAATGCACTGTTATTAAGAATAAATGTGGCGCAAACCGTGGTCATAAACATCGCGGGTATAGTCGCAATCCAATGCAGTTTGTTGTGGCGTAGTAAATAGGCGGAAGCGGTCCAAAGCATCATTACTGCTGTGGTTTGGTTGGCAAAACCGAAGTAGCGCCAAATAATAGCGAAATCCACTTGAGTGAGAATGGCACCCAAAACAAACAGCGGCAGTGCCATGAACAAGCGATTACGCAGCGTTTTTTGTTCCATATTGAAATATTCAGCCAAGATCAAACGGCTAGAGCGAAATGCAGTGTCGCCTGAGGTGATCGGTAGGATAACCACACCCAAGAAGGCAATGATGCCGCCAAACACACCTAATAAGCCAAAGGATGCGCTGTACACAACGTTACCTGGGCCGCCGTTTTTCACTGCTTCTGATAATCCTTCCAATGAGCCAAAGAAAGAGAGTGCAATCGCACACCAGATAAGTGCGATAATGCCTTCACCAATCATCGCACCGTAAAATACGAAGCGGCCATTTTTTTCGTTTTCCATACAGCGAGCCATCAATGGCGACTGAGTTGCATGGAAACCAGAGATAGCACCGCAAGCAATCGTGATAAAGAGCGCTGGCCAAAGTGGTAGGTCGTTCTGGTTCATGTTGCTGAACATGTCGCTCATTTCAAAACCGCCCATCACAGTGTGTTCACTGGAAAGCGCAATCGCGGTCATTAAGCCAACCGACATAAAGATCAACAATGCGCCGAACAGTGGGTAGAAGCGGCCGATGATTTTATCGACAGGAACGATGGTGGCAAGAATGTAGTAAGCGAAAATGATCACCACCATTGAGGTCATGCTCACCGTTAGACTTGTTTGCTCGTTAATCAGATTGGTGATCATCCCCGCAGGCGCTGAAACGAAAACAACCCCCACAAGCAGTAACAGTACAATGGCAAAAATGTTCATAAAATGTTTGGCGCCATTGCCTAGGTAACGACCAGTAATGGTGGGCACTGAAGCGCCGCCATTGCGTACCGACAACATGCCTGAAAAATAGTCATGTACGGCACCAGCAAAAATACAGCCGACGACAATCCACAGCATCGCCGCAGGACCATAGAGTGCGCCCATGATTGGGCCGAAAATTGGGCCTACACCAGCAATATTAAGTAATTGTACCAAGTAGACTTTTTTGGTCGACATGGGAACATAGTCCACGCCATCACTCATGGTGTGGGCGGGTGTTTTACGGTTCTCGTTAATTCCAAATATTTTTTCTACAAAAGCGCCGTAGATAAAGTATCCGGCCAGTAGGGCTGCGACACAGGTAAGAAACCACATCATAGCAATTGTCCTTTATGAATGAATTAAGCTCACTGTGGATAATAAAGGGCTCTGTGACGAGAAACATCTGCTTTTCCAGTGAGCGGCACTATAGCCAGTTAAGTGGCTATTTCACACAATAAGTGGTTTAGGGCTCGTCTCATCATCTGGATCAATAATGCTTTGCTGCTGGGAGGCAATGAGTGGCATCTTACAAGCAATCTGCTAGGCTAATCGAATGAAAATAAGAACTTAAGGACAACAATGAAAAAGTTAAGTGTACTGTGCGCTGCTATATTGATGGTTGGGTGTGCGGCCTCTGATGCTGAATTAGCGCAAAACGGAGATTGGCAACAAATTGGTTACCAAGATGGAGTCACCGGCCACGCTGAGCGCAGCTATAAAAAGCTTTCTGAGCTGGGTTCGGTGCAACAAGCCGATTACGAAGCGGGATACGTTAAAGGGCTAAGCGAGTATTGTAACCCCCATTTCGCTTATCAAATGGGGTTGTCAGGCCAATATTATGAAGGTGTCTGCGAAGGCACCGAACAAGCACAGCGCTTTCGCATGGAATGGCAGCGGGGTTGGAATGAGTTTTCTAACTGACTTTTTGATTGAGAGCCGCTAGCGGCTCTCTTATTCGCTTTCCATTGCCCGGCGAAGAAAACCATCAGACTCAGTCAATTTATCCATAGCTTCTGCATAACTTAACCCCGTCAAGTGCATCAATATAGCTACTTTTACATTGTTGTTGCTTTGGGCTAATAAGTATTCAGCCTCAGCGCGTTCACAGTCGGTTGCTTGCATCACAATTCGCACCGCTCTGGCGATGAGTTTTCTGTTAGTGGCCTTAACATCGACCATTAAATTTTGGTAACTCTTACCAAGGCGGATCATGCTAGCGGTGGTGAGCATGTTGAGTACCAGCTTCTGCGCTGTACCGGATTTTAAGCGCGTTGAACCGGTCAGAGCTTCTGGCCCAACGACAGGGCTAATGGCTATTTGAGCCAATTCTGCAATCGGGGAATCCGGGTTACATGATAGGGCAATTGTTGTCGCTCCCAAATCATTAGCATACTCCAAGGCACCGATGACATAAGGTGTGCGCCCACTAGCGGCAATGCCAACAACCACATCTTGATCCGTAAAATGAACACTTTTGAGATCTTGAATGCCGAGTTCTGCGCAATCTTCCGCCCCTTCTTGAGCACTGAACATGGCCTCTTTCCCGCCGGCAATCAAACCAATCACCATCTGATCGCTAACCCCAAATGTTGGAGGGCACTCAGACGCATCAAGAACGCCTAATCGGCCACTGGTTCCTGCACCGATATAGATTAATCGACCACCATGTTTGAAGGCATAGGTAATTCGATCCACGGCTAAGGCGATCTCCGGAAGGACTTTTTCGACGGCCAGCGGAACGTGTTTATCTTGTTGATTGAGCCGTTCTACAATTTCTTGTGCTGATAGTAGGTCAATATCCATTGTGTCAGGGTTGCGACCTTCGGAAATAAGGTGAGAAAGCGCAGAGAGCAGCGCGTCATTAGTCATACCATTCCTTACTTATTAATGAGTAAAATAGACCACACCCAACGAAGCGAGAGCGCTTGCTCCGGTTACTTCTGGTAGATTGCTGGGTAAATTATGCAGACGACGTTGAGCAAGCCAAGCAAAAGCCATTGCTTCCATGTAGTCACTATCCACCCCTTTATCGCTGGTGGGCATGATGCGCCAGTGTGCTAAATGGGCCTGCAGACGTTCAACCAATAGCGGGTTACGGGCGCCGCCCCCACACAGCAGCAATTCCGGCGCTGGCCCACATTGGTAGTGTGCGACTTGCGTGGCGATGGTGAGTGCTGTGTATTCACAGAGTGTACGTTGAACATCTTCTGCTGCTAACGAAAACTCAGCCAGTATCTGCTGAAGCCAAGGGAGATTAAACAGCTCGCGGCCCGTACTTTTCGGTGCATTCAACGCAAGGTACGGCTCTTGATTGAGACGTTCGAGTAGTGGCTGATGCACCTTTCCCGATCTCGCCCACATGCCATTATCATCAAACTTATGGCCTGTCTGTTCAAAGCACCACGCATCCATCAACATATTGCCCGGGCCCGTATCGTAGCCTAATACTTTTTGCTGCGGCCGCAGTACCGAAATATTAGCGATGCCGCCAATATTGAGTACTACAACTCTCGAATCGATTGATTTGAAAATGGTGTCGTGAAATGCAGGGACTAATGGAGCTCCTTGGCCGCCGAGCGCCATATCTTTGCGCCGAAAATCAGCCACCGTGTCGATGCCAGTTTTGCTGCTGATAATATTGGCATCACCGAGTTGCATCGTAAAAGGCGTATTGCCGTTGGGTTGATGAAAAACCGTTTGGCCATGGCAGCCAATCGCGCGAATATCGCACGCTTGATAGCCTGATTGAGCCAGTAAAGCAATGACTGCATCTGCAAACAGATGGCCGAGCAAGTGGTCTAACTCGCCAATCTCTTGCACATTGGTTGATTGCCCAATACAGACATTCAGCAAACGCTGTTTGAGATCTTCTGGCATTGGGAAATCAGCGTGAGCCAATAAACGAATTTGGTTGCCATCCATTTCGACCAGCGCTGTATCGACACCATCCATGCTGGTGCCAGACATCACACCAATGTAGCGTTCAATGCTCTTCATTCGCTTCTCCTTCAACTCGAAAACAAAATCATTGTAATAGAAATTCAAAGCGAATAACCTCGTTAAATTAACTGTTTAAGTAAATTTTTGGAGTGAGCATGGGACCGTTGTGGCTAGATGTGGCAGGCTGTGAATTGAGCGTTGAAGACAACGAGATTCTTGAGCATCCGACTGTCGGCGGGGTCATTCTTTTTGCGCGTAATTATCACGATAACGCGCAGTTGCTTGCGCTTAATAAAGCGATTCGCCACGCAGCAAAACGTCCGATTTTAATTGGTGTTGATCAAGAAGGTGGGCGAGTACAACGTTTTCGTGATGGGTTTTCGCTGATCCCCGCCGCGCAGCAGTATGCCAAGCAGAATAATGGTGAAGCATTAGCTCGCCAAGGCGGCTGGCTGATGGCGGCGGAGTTGATTGCTCATGATATTGATCTCAGTTTTGCTCCTGTGCTGGATAAAGGTCATGCGTGTAAAGCGATTGGTAATCGTGCTTTTGGTGATGATGTACAGAGCATCATTCGCCACAGTTCAGCCTATATGCAAGGCATGAAAGAGGCTGGCATGGCAACAACAGGTAAACACTTTCCCGGTCACGGCGGGGTAATCGCTGACTCGCATCTTGAGACGCCCTATGATGAGCGCAGCACTGTGATGGAAGAAGACATGGCGATATTCAAAGCGCAGATTGAAGCTGGAGTGCTCGATGCCATGATGCCTGCGCATGTGATTTATCCTCACTATGATGATCAACCGGCCAGCGGCTCTGGGTTTTGGTTGAAGCAAGTACTTCGTCAGCAGTTAGGCTTTAAAGGATTAGTCTTTTCTGATGATTTAACAATGGAAGGGGCATCTGTCATGGGCGGTCCTGCCGAGCGCGCGCATCAATCGTTAGCCGCTGGATGTGACATGATTTTAGTGTGCAATCAACGCGCAGCTCAAATTGAAGTATTGGATAATTTGCCGATTTTGGACGTGCCAGCGGCCGAGTCTCTTCTCAAACGCCGTGCTTTTAATCTGTCTCAACTGCAAAGTACTGAACAGTGGAAACAAGCTTCAGAAGCGATGAAACGACTGCTTGGTGAGTAAAAAAATGGCGCTACGCGTCAGAGCTTCAGCGCCGTTATTTCCTATTCGTTGCGGTTAGTGAAAACCTAGAACTTCTTTTAAATTTTTCAGATAACGTCGGCTGACGGGCACTTTGTGATTGCTAAGGGTGATGATTTCCGCCAGCCCATTGTCCAATAATTTGATCTCTTTAATGGCCTTAGTGTTGATTAGATACTGGCGGTGACAGCGAACCAGTGCGGTTCTTTCTTCCAAAATTTTGAGCGTTAATTGGCTGGTGGCTCGTTGTAAATTGGTTTGCACATGAACACCACTGATGTCGCTCAAAGCAAACTCGATATCTTGGGTGGCAATGATCACAATCCGATTTAATCCAATGCAAGGAACTTGATCTAACCCTGCAGGCGATAAAATCGAAAAATCCTGCTTTTTTTGCCCTTGGCGAATTAAGCGTTGCAGTGTTTTCTTTAAGCGCTCGGGGTCAACCGGCTTGAGTAGGTAATCAAACGCATTTTCCTCAAACGCTTGCAGCGCATACTGATCATAAGCGGTGACAAACACCACATTGGGCATCGTATCTGGGTCAAGCATCCCTAGCAACTCAATACCAGTAACTTGTGGCATTTGGATGTCGAGAAACACCACGTCTGGCTTTAGCTGATTGATTTTTTTTAACCCTTTCGATCGCATTACTGGCGTGACCAACCACATCAACATCACCCGTCTCTTCTAGCAGCTCACTCAGTTCTTCCCGAGCAAGTAATTCGTCATCAATAACCAGTGCCGATAACATGTTATTCCCTTAGTAAAATCCTTGATGAGGAATGAGAAAGCTCATCCGTGTGTATTGATTAGCCAATACTTCCGTTTTTAGTGCGGCTTGTTCACCAAATTTATTGGTTAAGCGTTTATTGACAATCTGCATACCTAAACCATCGTAATCTTCATTCGGAGCTTGGTAACTGCCCGCATTATCTTCCACTACAATTTTGTATCCTTCCGTTTGCACTTGGCTGTAGATTCGTACCCGCCCGCCTTCTAACAAGTTAGAGGTGCCATGTTTTATCGCATTTTCTACCAGTGGTTGTAGGGTAAAACTGGGTACGTTGCGTTCAAGCAGTAATGCATCATCGATGGCGATATCCACTTCAAGGCGATCGGCAAAACGCGCTTGCTCTATGGTTAAGTAAGCTTTGACATGTGCTAACTCTTCTTTAAGAGTTACTGTCTCAATATTTTGTTTGAGGTTACTACGAAAGAAGTGCGAAAGATGCTGGATAAGTTCTCGCGCTTTGTCGGGATCACGGCGGGTGATGGCACTAATGGTATTGAGCGCATTAAACAGAAAGTGAGGGTTGACTTGAGCATGCAGCAGTTTTATCTCGGCACGGGAAAGTAGCATCTGTTTTTGTTGGTATTCACCGTACAGAATTTGGCTTGACAGTAATTGTGCAATCCCTTCCGCCATTGACATGTTAATGGTTGAAAAAAGCTTACGTTTCGGCTCGTACAGCTTTATGGTTCCAATTACGCGATCACCTGCTCTAAGTGGAATGATTAACGCTGAACCGAGTTTGCAGCTTTTAGAAAGTGAGCATTGATAAGGGGAATCTTTTCCGTCGAGGTAAATAATGCGGTTTTTGGTGATCGCATCCAATGTACTTTGTGATGAGATGGGTGTATTGGGTTTGTGGTGGTCATCACCGATACCGATAAACGCGAGTATTTTTTCTCTATCGGTAATGGATACCGCGCCTACGTTGGTCATTTCATAAACAATTCGAGCCACTTTGCCTGCATTGTGTGGATTAAAACCGTTGGCCAAAATGCCAACTGAACGCTCAGCAATATTCAGTGCGCGACGAGAAAAGGTGGCGGAGTACTCTTCAAAAATGGTTTTTCTGTCTTGTAAAATGCTCATGAACAGCGCCGCACCGACTGAGTTAGCGATGATCATGGGCGCGGCGATGGTCGAGACTAAGGCGTATGCATCAACAAACGGTTTAGCGACTAACAAAATCACCAACATTTGCACTATTTCAGCAAACAGTGTTACGGCAAAGACAATGCTGGGGCTAAACAGGAGTTGTCCTTTGCCCTTTCTCAGTAAATAGGTGTGCAGCAATCCACCAATCAAACCTTCTGCAGTGGTTGAAATGGCGCATGCCACATCGGTAAAACCGCCTAAAGTGTAGCGATGCATACCGCCAGTAAACCCAACCGCAAAGCCCACAATATGGCCACCAAATAACCCACCCATGACGGCACCTATTGCCCGCGTATTGGCAATCGCATCGTTGATCTGCAAACCAAAATAGGTGCCCATGATGCAAAAGAGGGAAAACAAAACATAGGTACTGATTTTGTGGCTAATTCGACTGGAAATGTTAAGCAGCGGTAAGAAAATGGGTGTTTTACTCAACATATAAGCGAGAACGAGGTAAACACACATCTGTTGCAGTAAGGAAAGAATTAAATCCATGTCAAAAACCCGTTGGTTTGGTGATCCCCTTTTCACTTGAAGCTACAGTGGTATTGGCTTTGCTCATTTTCCTAAGCGTAGAGTTTTCTATATACATTAGGATTTATGTACGGATGGCCCGACTGTAACGCCAATCTTTTTGGGTATGATTTACGATTCATCCTCACTATTTTAGGTGAGATAGAGAGAATAAAATACGCGTCAGCTTATATTTTTCGTTTTAAGATAAGATAAATATGTGTGTAATTTTATTTTTACACATGATGTTTTTTTAAATTTACACTTGAAATGTTTTTAAAGCCTGTTAATTTGTCTTTTATTGGTGTTTAGGTATGCGATAAAATTTCGTGTAAGAAAATAATTACAGGTGATGAGATGCAAAAAAGTGAACTAAGTAACATTAATATCAGTGATGAGCAAGTGCTGATCACTCCGGAACAATTAAAAGCTAAGCTGCCGCTCAGTCATCAAGCTCGCCAGTTCATCCAACACTCTCGTCAGACAATTGCCAATATTATCCATAAAAAAGATCACCGTTTACTGGTGGTGTGCGGCCCTTGCTCTATTCATGATATTGATGCGGCAAAAGAGTATGCAAAGCGCCTGAAATCACTCTCAGAGCAGTTGAGCGATCAACTGTACATTGTCATGCGTGTTTACTTTGAAAAGCCGCGTACAACGGTTGGCTGGAAAGGGCTGATTAACGATCCTCATCTTGATGGCAGTTTTGATATCGAACATGGTTTACACGTTGGTCGTCAATTGTTAGTTGAGCTAGCGGAGATGGAGATCCCTCTGGCGACCGAAGCGCTTGATCCGATCAGCCCTCAATATTTAGCCGATACATTCAGTTGGGCGGCGATTGGTGCGCGCACCACGGAATCTCAAACACACCGAGAAATGGCCAGTGGTTTGTCGATGCCTATTGGGTTTAAGAATGGTACCGATGGCAATTTAGCAACGGCAATTAATGCGATGCAGGCGGCATCATCCAGCCACCGCTTTATGGGCATTAATAGTGAAGGGCAAGTGGCCTTGCTTACCACACAAGGCAACCCAAATGGGCATGTCATTTTACGTGGCGGTAAGCAAACCAACTACGATTCAGTGTCGGTCACCGAGTGTGAGCAAGAGATGGCAAAACATAAATTGGATGCCTCGTTAATGGTGGATTGCAGCCATGCTAATTCACGTAAAGATTACCGTCGTCAGCCGTTAGTCGCTGAAGATGTGATTCATCAAATTCGTGAAGGAAATCAGTCTATTATTGGTTTGATGATTGAAAGTCACCTCAATGAAGGTAATCAATCTTCTGACCTTCCTCGCAACGAAATGGAATACGGTGTATCGATTACGGATGCCTGTATTAATTGGTCATCAACTGAGGCACTATTACGACATGCTCATCAAGAGCTCGTTCCGTTCTTAGAAAATCGCCTAAAAAAAGGTGAATAAAGGGAAGTGCCATGGCTGTTGAACTTAACGAATTACGTGATCAAATTGATGCTGTCGATAAACAAATGGTCGAGCTGCTTGCACGCCGATTAGCTTTGGTTGAAAAGGTGGGGGAAGTCAAGAGCCGACATGGTCTACCGATTTATGCTCCTGATCGAGAAGCGGCGATGCTGGCTTCTCGCCGCGCTGAAGCGGAAAGAAAAGGCGTACCCCCGCAACTGATTGAAGATATTTTGCGCCGTACTATGCGTGAATCTTATGCCAGTGAAAAGGATTCTGGCTTTAAGTGCTTAAACCCAGAGCTGCGCTCTGTGGTGATTATTGGCGGTCATGGTCAACTTGGCGGCTTATTTGGCCGTATGTTCAAACTGTCGGGCTATCAGGTGAAAGTATTAGGCAGTAAAGATTGGCACCAAGCCGATGAGATACTGCATGATGCTGGTTTGGTTGTGGTGACGGTTCCTATTCATTTAACGGTCGGTGTGATTGAAAAACTCGCTCATTTGCCTGCCGATTGTATTTTGTGCGACCTCACATCGATTAAATCTAAGCCGCTACAGGCGATGCTTAAAACACACTCTGGCCCAGTGGTTGGGTTGCACCCAATGTTTGGCCCAGATGTCCCTAGCATGGCCAAGCAAGTGATCGTCTATTGCGATGGGCGAGGAGAAGAGAGTTATCAGTGGTTGCTAAAACAGTTTTCGATATGGGGAGCGAGTTTGTGCCAGATTGATGCCGCAGAACACGATCACGGCATGACCTTGATCCAAGCACTGCGTCACTTCACTTCGTTTGTATACGGTTTACATCTTTCTAAAGAAAATCCGAATATCCAACAATTACTGCAGCTGAGTTCACCGATTTATCGTTTAGAACTGGCGATGGTTGGACGGCTTTTTGGTCAAGACCCTCACTTGTATGGCGATATCATTTTCTCATCGGAAGAGAACGTTGAGATGATAAAACGTTTTCATGCCTGTTTTGGCGAAGCGTTAACCTTACTTGATGGACGTGAGAAGCAAGCTTTTGTGGAAAACTTTAGCAAAGTGAGCGAATGGTTTGGCAGTTATTCACAACAATTTATGCTTGAAAGTCAAAACTTGTTAAAACAAGCGAACGATGCCATTCATCGTGCTTAAGGCTGTCTGAACGGCGAGTGCGGTGGTTGTGAATATGGCCGCCGCTCATTCTTCCGGTTCATCCCCTAAATCAGACAAGTATTCCAGCTCGCGATGGAGCAAGCTTTCATCTCCCATATTCAATTCAACTAAACGTTTCAAATGACCAATACTTTCAATATCAATGTGATCGATGCTGATACGAATAATGTTGTTTTGAATGTGGATCAGCTTGGCGACCAGATTAATAGTGACATCGCTGTCTGGAAGTGTGAAATGAACTTGTGCCATTTCATTGAGCACCAATTTGTCCGCGTCAGGGCATGAGAGCAATAACCCATGCAGCGATAAATCTTGAATCGTCGTGGTGACGGTATGTTTACCTTGCAATAAGGTGGCAGGCATCTGATAGATGATGCGTGAAAAGCGACGTCTTTCAATCATGGTACTCTCTCTTGTTGAGCGTTGACCTGTGCCAGCTTCGGCTCTGTATCGATCATTGAAAAATTATACCCATTAAGTTTAGACCTAATTGAAGGCAGTGTCGCGGATCCAGCATTTTGTTGTGTGATGGGTGATGTACAAGTAACAAAAAGGCCGCAATAGATTGCGGCCAGAGACTTCAAATACAGAGTTATTTGGTCATACGCTTGTATTTAATGCGGTGTGGTTCTGCTGCTTGAGCGCCCAACGTCTGTTTTAACCACTCAGTGTATTCGCTGTAGTTGCCTTCATAGAATTTCACTTCACCTTCATCACGGTAGTCCAGAATGTGGGTCGCGATACGGTCTAGGAACCAACGGTCGTGCGAGATAACCATGGCGCAACCCGGGAATTCCAGCAGCGCCTCTTCCAATGCGCGTAGCGTTTCAACATCCAGATCGTTGGTTGGTTCGTCGAGTAATAGGACGTTACCGCCAGCTTTAAGCAATTTGGCTAAATGAACACGGTTGCGCTCACCGCCCGATAGCTGACCGAGCACTTTTTGTTGATCGACGCCTTTGAAGTTAAAGCGAGAGCAGTAAGCACGCGCAGGAATTTCAAAATTGTTGATCTTGATAATATCCGCCCCTTCAGAGATCTCTTGGAAGACGGTATTTTTGTCGTTCATGCTGTCACGGAACTGATCAACCGAAGCTAGTTTCACGGTTGCACCCAATTCAATTTCACCAGAATCTGGTTGCTCTACGCCACTTAGCATTTTAAACAGCGTTGATTTACCCGCACCGTTAGCACCGATGATACCGACAATCGCTCCTTTCGGCATGCTAAATGACAAATTATCAATCAATACACGATCACCAAACGATTTGGTTAAGTTGCGAACTTCCAATACTTTGTCGCCTAAACGTTCGCCAGGCGGGATGAAGAGTTCGTTGGTTTCATTACGTTTTTGATGTTCAGTATTATTAAGTTCTTCAAAGCGTGCCATACGTGCTTTGGATTTTGCTTGGCGGCCTTTCGGGTTTTTACGAACCCATTCCAGCTCTTTTTCAATCGTTTTTTGGCGAGCACTCTCTTGAGATGATTCTTGCTTTAAGCGTTCATCTTTCTGTTCGAGCCACGAGGTGTAGTTACCTTGCCAAGGAATGCCTTCGCCGCGGTCAAGTTCTAAAATCCAACCCGCAGCATTATCAAGGAAGTAACGGTCGTGGGTGATGGCGACGACTGTGCCTGAATAGTCGACAAGGAAGTGCTCTAGCCAAGCAACAGATTCCGCGTCTAAGTGGTTGGTTGGTTCGTCAAGCAGCAGCATGTCTGGCTTTTCAAGTAGCAAACGGCAGATCGCCACACGGCGGCGCTCACCACCAGACAAAACGGCGATTTTAGCATCCCATTCTGGTAGACGAAGTGCATTGGCCGCACGTTCTAAAGCGTTCTCTAAATTATGGCCATCTTTGGCTTGAATCAGAGCCTCGAGCTCACCTTGCTCTTTGGCTAACGCATCAAAATCGGCGTCGGGTTCTGCATATGCCGCATAAACAGCATCGAGGCGAGTTAGTGCGCCAGCCACATCAGAAACGGCCTCTTCCACCACTTCACGCACGGTTTTTGATTCATCGAGTACTGGTTCTTGAGGCAAGTAGCCGACTTTCAATCCTGCTTGCGGGCGTGCTTCTCCATCAATATCAGTATCGATGCCAGCCATGATACGTAACAGGGTGGATTTACCTGAACCATTGAGACCTAAAACACCGATTTTAGCTCCAGGGAAAAAGCTCAGAGAGATGTCTTTGAGAATTTGACGCTTAGGCGGGACAATTTTACTCACCCGCGACATGGTATATACGTATTCAGCCATTGCCGATTGTTCCTAATCTTAGTAACAGAAGAAAGTGGTCATTTTATACCAAAGCGATCGCATTTGTTACTAGGTACCTAATTTTTAGAGCTTAGATGGTGTTTTTCATCGATAAAAAAGTAACGAAACATTAAGTTACTAAGTTCATATGTCGCACTTTTATGAATTTAATATTATTTACATCTATGGCCTTTACTTTTTTATCTAGAATCAGCGTAATGAAACGGAAATCACCTTGCTTTGGATAGGACGAGAGCACACATGACGCTCATGCATTTTATAAGACCGCAGCGATTGTTATCATCAATATTAGCCTTGAGCTCCTTGGTGTGCGGCACCGCGTTTTCAGGCGCAATAGAGGATTTGGATAGTCAACGAGAGCTGTACGATCAAGCGCAGAGGTGGCTTGATGAAGATAAAGTTGATGAAGCTAAAAAAATTAGAAATAAGATCAAAAACTATCCATTGACGCCTTATCTGGATTATCGATCTCTGCTGGTCGATATTGGTAATAAACCGCCATTAGCGGTTCAGGTTTTTATCGATACACATCAAGATTTCCCTTTTTCAAACCGCATTCGAGCACCGTATTTAGATGCGTTGGCGGCGAAAGGGAAATGGGCCACCTTGCTTGATTTTCAAAAAAAGGAGCCGAATGATGAGTCTTATCGTTGCCACTATTACAACGCGCACTACCAAACAGGCCATAGAGATATTGCGTTCAAAGGCGCGCAAAAACTATGGCTCAGTGGCAGTAGCATTTCCGATGCTTGCGATCCACTTTTTACTGCATTGAGTGAACATGGTGGGTTAAGTGATGATTTGCTACTCAAGCGAATGTTACTGGCGTTTGAGGGGCGTAATTTGACGTTAATGAAATTCTTACAGAAAAAGTTAACCAAGCCAAAATCGCAAGTAATGGCGCAAGCGATGATTGCGCTCTATAACTCGCCAGACAATGTACTGGCTTTTGCTCAGCAACACTCCAATGGTGATTTTAATCAGCAGTCAATTCAATTTGCTCTAGAAAAACTAGCACGCCAAGATGCGAAGTTTGCACAAAGCGTGTATCAAACTCTTTTCGATCAGAAAATACTGGCGGATGCTTATCAGCGTCCTATTGCAGAATATATAGCCAGAATATTACTTGATACCGAGGAGCAAGCACTCGCAAACTGGCGAGATAATGTGATAGCACAAAGCTCAAACAGTCTCTTACTTGAGCTGAGGATCCGCAAGGCACTGACCGCAGGTCATTGGGATGAAGTGAAATTCTGGACAGAACAGCTCCCCGCCGATGAAAAAGCCAGCTTACGCTGGCAGTATTGGCTTGGGCGGGCGGATATTGCGTTGGGGGATGACGCCAAAGGATTACAACGTTTAAGTGCGATGGTAGGACAACGTAATTTTTACAGTGTAGCGGCCGCCAATATGGTGAAACAGTCTGTTAATTATCCGAGTTCATCAATTACTTTAAACCCCAAGCTACTGACAGCGCATAAAAAAACGTTATTACGAATCCAAGAGCTGATTGAACGAGATAAAATCGCGGCTGCAAAAAGTGAATGGAAATGGCTACTAGAGCGCGTCGGTACAAAAGAAAAAGAGATGCTAGCGGCCTACGCGGATTCTCAGCACTGGTATAGTTTGACCGTAACGGCCTCGATCGCGGCTCAGATGTGGGACAATATACAATTGCGTTTTCCGTTAGCCCATCAATGGTGGTTTAATTTTTATGGCGAAAAACATGGTATTGATCCGATTATGTTGATGTCACTTGCTCGCCAAGAAAGCGGAATGGATGTCGAGGCTCAATCACCCGTAGGTGCTCGTGGCATCATGCAAGTTATGCCGAGTACGGCTAAGTACACAGCTAAAAAATATCAGTTGGCCTATAACGATGAGCAAGAGTTATATGAGGTGGGCAAAAATATCGAAATAGGCAGCCATTACTTAAATGGCTTATTAAAACAATACGGAGACAACCGTATTTTGGCATTGGCTGCTTATAATGCGGGGCCAAATCGTGTCAATCAGTGGCGAGAGAAGACACAAGGCAAGTTAGATGCCTACGCTTTTATTGAAGCGATCCCTTTTCGAGAAACACGTGGGTATGTGCAAAATATTTTGATGTTTGAGACTTACTACCGAGATTTGATGGGCATTGAAGGTGAATTTCTCAACCAAGATGAGCTCAATACAAAATATTAATTCCAATACAAAGTGAAAGTTCTACAATAGCGGAACGTATCACTTAGCGAGTACATTCATGCCACACCAACCTGAGTACACTGATTGGCAGCAGTTAATGGAATTGGTTAAATCTGCCACAGAGCAAGAGCAGCACACCATGCTACTCACCATGATGATGACCCCAGATGAGCGAGATGCGCTCGTGGCGCGTGCGAACATCTTATGTGAGCTACTTAAAGGGGAGTTATCACAGCGGCAGATTAGCCAATTGCTCGGAGTGGGAATTGCGACCATTACGCGCGGCTCAAATGAGCTCAAAAGTAAATCAGAACAAGAAAAGTCGCAATTAGCTGCTTTGCTACTCAAGGTGTCTTAGTGACCCCTTGAGTTTGCCAGCTTTTTACAAATTAGCAGGAAAATGCTCTGGGTTGATAAAAGGGATTAGTGCGAGAATCAACGCTTGATGGTAGACCGAGCTGCGAGTGAGCTGGTTATGAGTAAGCACGCTTATTGCCCCACCTTTCTGTTTGATATTTTGGCAGTCAAACAGTTTATCCATTACATCGCCTAGCTCATTTTCATGGCTTAACAGCTTCAATACTTGAGGTGGTAGCATTAAGCTGGCTGAGCGAGATTCTCCTCTATGAGTGGTAGATGCAATCACCATCCATGCAAAAGTCACGGTATTCTCAATGCCAGCTTCTAATCCAACGTAGTAATCTGCCGTAGGATCTTGCTCTTTCGCATTTCGTACGCGATTAAGTGCACCTAGGTGAGTTTCTTCATCTGTCATCGGTTGAGCCGCGACACCACTGGGCACACTCACGCCTTTAAATGAGAAAATACCCTGTGGAAAGGTATTTTCAAATGCACTTTTGACGGCATTGATTTTGGCCGGGTTAAGAGAGGCAATGATCACGTTTTTCATAAACAGCGTTTAACTCTTTTTGTTGTTGATGCCATGAAACCAACGCATTTAATGGCATCGGTTTGGCGAAATAGTAGCCTTGCATAAAATCACATTGGTAATCAGCAAGCCAATGATGCATCTCTTTACTTTCAATACCTTCGGCGGTGACTTGCATTGATTGAGAATGACAAAGTTCGATCAAAGGTTTAATGACTTTGTGATTATTCGTGGTGATGAGTGTATCTAAAAAAAGACGATCAAACTTAATTTTTTGTACGGGATACTGAACCAATTGAGTAATAGAGGTGTAACCAGAACCAAAATCATCAATTGCTAAGCCGTAGCCCAGGTGCGATAGTTCGTGAAGTAGCGGAAAACCTTTTGAATTGGTTGAAAAAGTTTCTGTAATTTCAAAATCAATCAAATGAGGAGGAACCGCATTCTCCTGTGCGTGTTTATGAATATAATGAGCCAATTGCAAAGAGTTTAATTCTGCTGATGAAAGGTTAATTGATAACTGAACAGGGTGTTCAAATATCGCTTGCAGTGCGTGGAAATCCTCGAAAGCTGAACGGACGACCCAGCGATCAATGTTGCCAAATAACCCGGTTTGTTCGGCTATCGGAATAAATTCTTTTGGTGAAATCGTACCGAGCAGCTTGGATTCCCAACGAAGTAAAACTTCAAATCCTGAGACTGTATTACCTGCACGATTTAAATAAGGTTGATAGACCAAGCTAAATTCCTGATCAAAATCACCTCGGCGTAATGCTTGCTCAATATTGGCTCTGCGCAGAACACCCTTATTGAGCTCTGGCGAGTAGTAAGCTATTTGGTTCTTCCCAGCATTTTTTGCTTGATACATGGCCGTATCAGCATTAGATAATAATTTTTCTAAGGCATAGCCATCGGTTGGGTAGGTAGCGATACCAATACTTGCTGTGATCGGAAAATTTCCGAGCGGTGAATTATGCTGGTTTTGTAATGGGATCAATAGCTGAGTGGCAAATTCGCTTGCCGCTTGTATAAAATTACTATCAGGTGTAGAAATAAAAATTGAAAACTCATCCCCTGATAGTCGCGCTGCTAGGCTTTTTACTTGATACTTTTCAAAGAAAAAGTGGCGCAATGAGCCAATATGCTGTGCAAAGTTGGCTAATAATGCATCACCGACCTGATGGCCGTATTTGTCATTAACGTATTTGAAATTATCTAAATCAATATATAGAACCCAGATGTTATCTGTGTGCTTTGCTTTGGATAGCACTCTTTCTACTGATTGCTGAAAGTGGTGACGATTAGCCAGTTTGGTCAGATGATCGTATTCAGCAAGCGCTTTCGTTTTCTTATATGTGGTATCAAGCTCCTGATACATATCGTAAAAACGAGAGGATAATCGACCAATTTCATCGTTGCTATTGAGTGTTTCGATATTGTCACGTTGCTTATTTTCGACCTCTTTTAGCTGTTGATCTAATTGAGATATGGGTTTAATGACATATCGATACAGTAAATACAAGAGTAGCAATACAGTGACTAATGTCGATATTCCAAATGATAATGCCAATCGTTTTTTAATTGCATAAAGTTTGTCGTTAATTAGATACTGTGCAGGATCAAGCGTGGCATACAGATCAGATTTTAATTCAACCGTTTGCGTCAAGCCTACTTTTTTAATATCGGGCCTATCAGTAAAAAATATGGAGCTTTGGTTATCAAATTCTATTTTTGTTTTCAGTCGATTAAAGGGCTCTAAGGCGACAAAAACAACCACAAAGAAAATTTTATCGCGGTTATAACTCAGCGGAGTGGTGAGTGTCTGTGTATCTAAGACATCATAGCGAACGAAAACGTCTTCACCACTCGAATTTGTCGTATAGTCAATATAAGAGGTCTTTTGCGTGTTATAAAAAGTATCTTGAATATGACTAAGTATTTTAGTGTCAATTTTTGCAAAAGGATCACCACTATTTTCAGCGTAATAAAGCACATTTTTACTGCCATCTAAAATCGACAATGCAATAAAACGATTCTCTTGAGCTTGAAGGATATCTAAGGTCTGTTGGAAGTTATCAACCAACTCTAATTCCCGATAAGGATTGCGCTCATGTGTGATGTAATGACGAATGATATCGCTTTTCGTTAGAGTGTAAGCGTAGCTATTCACAAGGTATTGAGTTTGACGAAAGTGCCCTGCGAGTTTTTCCATACTCAGTTGAAGATAGCTTTCCTCTCTTTTTAGTAAAGCATCTTTCTGATTTGAGTAGATAATGTAACTTGATGCCACTGCACTGAGAAGAATAACCGGTGTTACCAGCAACAGAATTCTATTGTTGAGCTTCATGTTGTTCCAAAATACTGTTAATGATTTTTGCTCTCAAACTAAGGTCTTCTGGGAGCAATTCGCTATCAATAATGCTTTGTTCTAACAAAGCAGGATCTGGAAATAATGATGCATCATTTAGGTAACTATCTGGCATTAAATTTAGGGCACTTAAGTTCGGTGTCGCAGCTTTAATATCTTTTGCATTGATTGCAGCAACTTCTGGACTCAATAAGTGATTTATAAATGCTTTTGCTTGCTCTTTATTTTTTGAATTACTGTTGATGGCTAAACAATCAACCCAAATATAGGGTTGGCCTTGTGGGGT
>AEZC01000107.1 GCA_000257205.1 Vibrio ordalii ATCC 33509
ACGTTGAATCTAACGAGTTGTGAAGAATGTTATTTTCTAGAGTTGAGAATAAATCATTGGTTTTCATTGTTGTGGATCCTCTTTCAATGTTGAGATGATGAACTGGGAAAGCGCGAAGCCCCAGAACACGGTGATTATCTTTATGAACCTGTCGGTTTTCTTGATGGGGGTAACTAAGGAGCCGAGGTTAATTAAATATCATCAAAGGCTTCCGTTGCGACATAGGCGAGAAAGTTACTCTCCCATAACTGGTAGAGCTCTCGAGCATCACGGTTACCTACGATAGGATTCCATCCGTGATAGGCGGTGAAGAAATCCCCACGCTGGAAATCAAAATCCAAGCAACGTTCTAGCTCAGGAAAGTGGTGGCCGGCATAAGCAAAATCCGTGATGTATTCAATACACCATTGGCCATCACTAGACTGACTCAGTGCAATTTCTACCGGATGAAAACCGCCATCTTCGGCACTGTAAGAACTGTCTCGAAAGTTCATGACAACCTCTTTGCTGGTGGCCTGAACTTCACTTTTTGCTTGATGTTCAGAAAGTATGTTAGCGAGTAGGGCATGAAACGGTTTGGAAATGGGAAGATGGGTGGCTTTGAACAAAATATTAGACATGGTTATGCCTCCTACAAAAATAAGATTCGATTAAGAAGAATCGCCTTGGGTTAGCGAATCATGGTGAGTTGAATATCTTGCAACGCTTGTTTGGCAAGGTGGCGCTCAAATGCGGAGCACCAGCTATAAAACAGGTCTAGCACTGCTGGTTGAGCTAAATCAGCAGAACCGGCATCAGGCTGGTAACACCAACGGTTAGCAAGGTGAAAGTAGAGCTCGACATCCAACGAGTCATGCCTGTCATTCTGATAAGAAAAACTGGCGATAAACGCGATGGACCACAGGGAATCGTTGTTTTCTCGCTTGAACAGTATTTCGACCGGATGTAGGCCCTGGCGAGAGCGGTAATAGTTTGGATCTCGACAGTTGAGGACTATTCGCTCTGCCTCTTGCGGGATGTCAAAGCGGCGAAGTATCGCGCTCAGCGCATGACAAAAGCTGTCTGCTAACTGGATCGTTTGATAGCTTTCCACAATCATAGCCAGCCCCTTTCTGCAAATGACACGCTGCTTTTGCCAACGACCACATGGTCTAGCACACGAATATCTACCAGTGATAAGGCGTCTTTTAAGCGCTGAGTAATACGCCTATCGGCTTGTGAAGGCTCCGGATCGCCAGAGGGGTGGTTATGGGCAAAGATCACCGCTGCTGCGTTAACGTTTAGTGCCTCCTTTAGTACCTCTCTTGGGTAGACACTGGCGGCGTCGACCGTACCGCGAAATAGCTCCTTAAATTCAATTAGCCGATGCTGGTTATCCAAAAACAGTACGGCAAACATTTCGTGCTCATATCCAGCAAGTTTACAGCGCAAGTATTCCGTGGTGTTTTCCGTACGTGCAAAGGTTTCACCGCGCACATAACGCTGTTCAAGGATCTCTGCTGCTTCTTCCAGTACTCGATGCTCATAAGCTCGTTGCGAGAGTAGATAGCGGTGGCGAGGTAAATGAGTCATAGCCTGCTCCTTAACAATAGTGGGAAGGTTCACAGTGATGACATATATCTAAATTGGCTTTGAATATAGGTAAGGATCTGATTTAACTATTTTTTACAGAGTCAGTTCATCCCATGGGACAACAAGATATAGGAGAACATCCCATGAGATTTCTGAAACTAAAAGAAGTAATGGAAAAGACCGCACTAAGCCGTTCAGCAATTTACCGCAAAATGAATGATGGGGAATTTCCAGAGTCGGTGAGCTTGGGAGAAAGGGCTATTGCCTGGGTGGAAAGCGAAGTGGATGAGTGGATGGAAGAGCGTTTGGAGAGGCGTTAGTTGATTTATGGATGAAGTCTGATGCGTGAAATGAAAAGCGCTGCTAAGTAAAGTGGCAGCGCAATATATTGAGCGCATCACTTAGAACATAGCGCTCTAGTTGGTAGATGCGTTCAACGACCTTCAAGTTGCCCACATAAAAGTTATCTTGAGAGCCTAAGTAGCCTGTTGTGCATCATCACCAAACTGAAACTCATGCGACCTAAGTTGTCGCTTCTCGCAAATATAATTTATGAGCATTAGATCACATGGATATCAGGTGCATACACTTACTATTGGCGTTCTGTTGATATCAGTAATTATAATGATGGAACTAACATCTCAATCTAGTTTCAGCAACGGAATAGTCGCTACTTGTCGAATAGAAAAAGCACACAGGATTCATTAATTCTTGCACTTGAAATCTTGAAGAGGATACCGAAGCACAAAAAAACCACGGCTCTAGAGTTACGAGAACAACTCGAAGCAATTGGTATATTGAGAGATATCCGAACGATACAACGAAATTTAGAAATGTTAAGTGAACACTTTGCCATAGATAGAGATACACGCTCAAAACCCTATGGTTACAGCCTAGCAAGTAGTTGCCATGCATTAGGTGTCGGTTCACTCAATGCACATGAATCTCTACTTCTTGCTTTGGCTGAAAAACATCTAAAACTTCTGTTACCAAAAGATGTGGTGAACTCGCTGCGGACTCATTTTAATGAGGCGAAATACAACCTTGAGTTCGACCCTAAAAACCAAAAAGATCGAGTCTGGACAAATAAGATAAAAATAGTAGGAGAATTTCAACCTCTTTTACCACCCCAAATTGATAAAAAGGTCTTGGAAAACATAAGTAAGGCGCTATATGAGGAGCGTCTATTGACGGTTATGTATCACAACGCCAATAAGCAAACAAGAAAGGCTACGATTATGCCGCTCGGCCTAGCACAGCAAGGGGTTAGACTGTATCTGGTTTGTCGTTTTGAGGGCTTTGATAATGAGAGAAGCTTGGCCGTGCATCGTATTGATGATGCACAAATATCGTCATTTCACTTTAAGAGACCTGAAGGTTTTTCACTGGCTAAATACGATTCCGATGGCAGATTTGGCTTTGGTGAAGGCGAGCATTGTCGAATCCAGTTCGAAATCATCAAGCAGGCCGGATACCACCTACTTGAGACGCCATTATCAGAAGATCAAGTTGTAGAAGAACTTGAAAATAGCTATAGGATTTCAGCTACGGTAATCGACTCATTACTACTCGATAAGTGGCTAAAGAGCTTTGGCTCTGATGTTTATAATATTGATAAAAAAGGAAAATAATAATGTTTATTCAACACCTTAATCTTCAGCAACAGTCAGCGTTGTATTATTTCTCCAAACAACTCATTGCAACCGATGGTCACATCGATGAACGTGAAACGTTATTACTAGAGACCATCGTGGCTCAATGCTGCAACAATGTTGATTTAGATAAAACGTTTGACTTAGCTGAACTATCGACACTGTTTTCGGAAAACTCTGAGAAAATGTCCTTCCTTATTGAGCTTATCGGTGTGGGGTATGCAGATCAGACTTTGGAAGAAAGCGAAAGTAATTTCATCAAACACATTGCAGAAACCATCGGTGTTGAACTATCACGTTTGGAAGAACTAAAAGACTGGGTTCAGCGCCAGATAGCTCTAGTAGCAGAAGCACAAAAGTTTTTGGAGAAATAGAAATGCCGTTACCATTTATTTTAGCTGGAGCTGCTATTGTCGCGGCAGGTTATGGTGCCAAAAAAGGCTATGATGGCTACCAGGACAAATCTGAAGCAAACGATATTTTAGATACGTCTAAAAGAAAATACGAAAACGAGCGTTCGGTTTTCGATAAGCAGAATGAGTTGACAAACCAAAGCTTGGTCAAACTTGGCGAGCTGCAATTAAAGATCGGTAATGATTTTAAGGAGTTCAGAACGATTGCTGAAAAGCTCCTAGAAAAGCTGAATCAATCAAACTCAAAAAATCTTGAGATCGACTTCCCGCAGCACAAACTTGACAAAATTGATGGCCTAGCTCTGTCCACGACAGCCTACATGGGCAAGATTGCAGGGGCTGGCGCCGCTGGCGCAGCAGCATACGCTGTGTATGGTGGTGTAATGGCGGTCGCTGCAGCTTCAACAGGTACCCCTATTGCAGCTCTATCGGGCGCAGCTGCCTATAACGCCACTATGGCCGCAATTGGTGGCGGATCGATTGCCGCAGGTGGATTTGGAATGGCTGGAGGCGCAATGGTACTCGGTGGTGTTGTTGCCGCTCCTATCATGGCAATTGCAGGTTGGGCCTTTGCGTCACACGCAGAAGAAGCCTTAAGCGATGCGAGGAAAACCAGATCAGAAGTCAATGAAGCCGTAGGAAAGATGGCAAAAGGACGCAAGCAACTGGACAAAACTAAACTCTACGTTGACAGGATCTACGCCGAGACTGAGCGTCTGTACTTGGTGTTCAAAGAATACTTTGACAACCTGAAAGCCTTTGACCAACTCATTGCGGGAAAAACTGACATATCTAAATTTGAAGATGATGTTATCCGTCTGATCCACAATGGTTACCAAATCGCTGCTATTCTTACCGATATCATCACAACGCCGTTGTTTAAACCAAAGCAGGATGAACAAGGTAACATAGTTGTTAGTGATAAGAATATCGTTGAAATAGAAATGGATAGTGAGGGTATGCAAGTCATCAACGAATCAGCAATTGATACAGTGCTCACCGCATCCAGTATTACGCAAAGTTAACACTGAACTGATTCAAATATAATGGAAGGGAGGTCCCCTCCCTTCTCTATAGGACTGTATGATATGCATGGAACTAATATACAAAATTTCCGATTGGTCGATGAGCTAAACAAAACAATTACAACTAGTTTAGTCACTACATTCGGCTTAGATTTTTTACTTTTCGAAGACAAAAAAGGTGGAGAGGTTGCGACGGTCAATAATGTTCGTCAACATCAACACGGTGACAAGGAAATTTACATCTCCGATAGTGTGCAACAAGACTATGCCGATAGAGGTGACTACAAACCGACCAAACTTGATGAGAACGGCAACGTCATGACCGATGGAAATGGCAAACCCAAAAAGGAAGATCTTTACCATTCACACCCAAATTATAAGGCGAAAGGTAAAGAAGATAAAAAAATGCAACAAGGCGCCAAGTTAGTTGATGAATACCGTGGCCAAACGATGTCCGGTGATGAACAGCGCCAGCTTGATCATATCATATCATCTCATGAGGTCCACGATGATGCAGGAAGAGTGCTTGCTGGTCTCAACGGCGTAGAGCTTGCAAACCAAGATACAAACTTTCAATCGACTCACTCTTATATCAATAACCTCAAATCAGATCATTCAGTGGATGATTTTCTGACCACAGTTGTACCAAAGACAATCGAAAATAAGCGCAAGAACATAG
>AEZC01000108.1 GCA_000257205.1 Vibrio ordalii ATCC 33509
AAAAAACCAACGTGATGCAGCAAGGTTACCAGTTTAAATTATCAATGGAGGGAGCGAAGCTGCCTAGCCAGGTTGAACTTCTTGGCCCTGACAATAGCTTGATCATCTCACAGAGCCAAGTAACGTCATCAGCCCCTTATATAGAATTAGAAAGCCCAGAGCTGCTCTTTGCTCCCCAAGATGGCGTTTATCGACTGACACTCGACAAACAGCACTATTGGTTAGTTCTTACCATGCCTTTTGGCTCCACATGGTTGCAATCCGCCTCTCCCAACGGTGGCTACCCACTAGCGCTTGAGTCCCCCACTGCATTGACAAATTGCCCCCCCAACAAGCCTTGCTTGGCAATGGTTTGACGACCAATTTCAGTTAATCAAGCAGCAAGATATGGTAGCAATAAGTAATACTCAGCAATTATTGGACAAACCAAGCTCATCCCCCAGCTCGGCTAAATGGCTCAGTACTCTGATCAAAACTATCGAGTATCAAGGAACAATCAAAGTGGAATATGTACAACGTTTGACTCTGCCAAAGCAGGCTCAATGAAGACATCAGGGTGACAATTGATTTGTCGATTTCTTATGTAATCAGCATACCGAGACACACTGGAAATGACAAACCATGTATAAACCACTTTGTTCTTTATTGATCACTTGTACGCCACTTTTGGCGTTGGCTAGCCAATCACAACCGGCGTCAATTACACTGCATAATCAAAACCAAACCGTGCAAATAGAGCCACAAAATTTTGCTATTGATTGGCAGCAAAATGTCCAGCTAACCATTAACCAAGGCCAGCTAACCGTTAACGGCCAGCCACAGCAAGTCAGCCAACTGCAACAAGATAATCAACATCACGCCTCTTGGCTGCTTGTTCCTAGCCAGTTAAAGGTTGAGGCCAATTTACAACAAACATTGAAGCTGTCGATTACCGCGAGCGCCGAGAGTAAAATCTCTCGTGCTAAACCGTTAACCGTGCAGTGGTTTGAACTGCCTGAGCAGCAAAGCAAAACGCTCATTCTTCCTTTTAGTGAAGGAATGCGGATTCCAACGGATAACCCACAGTGGGTGAACTACCTCATAGCGGAACGCTCTGCCAGCAATACCACCCAAGATCTCAAAATGCCATTTTGGAGTGTGGAAGCAAGCGATGAGCAGTACGTGAGCTACCAACTCAATACCGCCACCAACAACAAACTCAATTTTAGCGCCAAGCAAAACAAGCTAGACATGCAAGCCACGCACGCTTTCACTGTGCTCAACAAAAATGAGCCTTTTGAGGTGGAAATCTCTATTGGCAACTCGCCGTTAGATGGCGCAAAACGTTATCGCCAGTGGCGAAAAGAGAATGGACTATCGCAAACGCTCGAACAGAAAGCGCAGCAAAATCCGGCCATAAAAGAGCTTATCGGCGCAAGCCATGTCTATCTGTTTGGTAGAGACTTACTCTCTGAGCAAGATGTTAGCGACTTCTGGGCATTGAAAGCTTGGTATTTTGAGCAGCCGCAGTGGACAGCGTCAAACGAAGCACTCAAAGAACTCAAACCGCTCATCAAGGGCAAAGATTTCTTAAGCCGCTATCATAAACGTTTGCTGATTGAAGAGGTGAATAATGGGCTGAACTCTTGGATCAAAGAGTCGCCCTCAAATAACGAGGCTGGAATTGCCAGCCAATACCAAGCCGCTCAGGCACGAAAAGCATGGCTCGCAGAGCAGAAGCTAACGTTTCTACGTGATGCCAGCACTTGGGGACAGGGGCTATCGACTTCCATGATTGACGCACTCAGCTCAGCTGGTTTGCAGCACCTCTGGCTAGGTTTGGATAATTGGATGCCCGCCTTTTACCAGCCACAAGTGGTTGACCAAACAAAACAAGCTGGCTACTTAGTTGGGGTGTACGACTCCTACAATACCGCCATTGCAAAAGGCATCAACGATGGTTGGCTTACCGCGCAGCTACCGGATTCGATGCGTGAGCAATGTGCGATAGAAAACGCCGACGGTAAACAACATAAAGGATTTCGTGGCAACGGCTTTTACCTTAACCCTGCCTGCCAATTAGGATTTGCGCAGCAACGCATTGCGGCGATTTTAAAATATGGCCGCTTTAACAGCCTGTTTCTTGATGTGGATGGGACCGGAATGGCCCGTGAAGATTACTCATACCAAGAGGGCCAAGGAATGAAAGAAAGCGCGATGCTGGAGGCATTCAATCAACGCATGCGCTGGATAGCCAATGAACAGAATGTGGTTCTCGGCTCTGAAGATGGTAACAGCCTGACGGCACAAGGGCTCGCCTTTGCTCATGGTTTAGAAACGGTAGGATTTGGCTGGACAGATCCGGATATGAAAACTAACCGTCAATCGCCTTATTTTCTTGGGGCATGGTTTCCAGACAATAAACCCGATTTTTTCTTCAAACCCGCACAAGTCAAAGAGCCGTACAAAACACTGTTATTTGCACCGCAATACCGTATTCCTCTCTATCAGGCCGTGTTCCATGATGAGGTGATCAGCAGTCACCACTGGCACAGCGACAGCGTGAAGTTTTCCAATGTGCAAGCGGAGCGAGATTTAATCGCCATGCTGTATAACACCCCAGCGATGATTCACCTTAGCCGTGATGAAGCGACGCCTAACAGCGCTCGAGTCAACGCATTACGCCGCTATCAACAAGGGTTTACACCAATCCATGAAGTAGTGTGGAACCAACCTTTAGTCGATTTTAAATGGCTTGATGAACAAGGGATGGTACAACAAACAACCTTTGGTGATGGCAGTAAAATTACCGCCAATTTCTCTACGCAGCCATATAAAAAAGAGGATAAGGAAATAGTTCCAGCCTTGACTATTCAAGCTGAACCCAGCAATGGGCAAAACCTCATTTGGCCATCGGATACGCTAAAGACAGAAAAATAGTCTCATCGCTCACTCATTAAAAGATAAATAATAGTGCGACACTTCAAGGAGGAAGCGTCCATTTCTGTTATTCAGCAACCATAGCCAGTAGCACAAAGACAATATGGGCACACAAAACTAGACGACTGGTCTAATTTGAATTATAGTGCCGTCCATGAATACAAAAACCCATGATACTCGCCAACACATCCTTGAGGTCGGTTACCAACTTGTCGTAACCAAAGGCTTCACCAGCGTAGGCTTGTCTGAATTATTAAAAACCGCTGATGTGCCCAAAGGCTCTTTCTATCACTACTTTAAGTCAAAAGAGCAATTTGGCGAGGCACTGATTACGGACTATTTTCAGCACTATTTAGTGCGGATCAATGCCCTGTTTAACCAAGAAGAAGGCAACGCCTACCAACACCTGATGCATTACTGGCAATGTTGGTATGAGCAGAGCAATGGCCTATGTAATGCACAGCGCTGCTTGGTGGTGAAATTAAGCGCGGAAGTTTCAGACTTGTCTGATGCGATGCGTGTTGCTTTATTGAAAGGTGCAGACAGCATTATTGAGGCGGTCGGAAAATGTATCCAAAAAGGGATCGACGACGGCTCCATTCACGTACAACACAGCCAGCAAACCGCAGAATTGCTTTATAACCTTTGGCTCGGCGCAAGTTTGCTCAGTAAACTGCGTCAAGATAACCAAGGACTTGCACAAGCGCTTACGAGCACCGAACACATTTTACAAGGCCAGTGCCCTAGTTAAGATTCACTCCGCTATTTCGATAGCGGTTTTTTTGAAACTCAAACTAGACGACTGGTCTAATTTAAAATAATAAAGGACTCTCCAATGACTGAACAAACTAACCGCCTCATTGTACTCGCTTCACGCCCTGTCGGTGCACCAACGCCGGCCAACTTTCGCTTAGAACATGCGCCTAAACCAACACCGGCCGCTGGTGAAGTACTGCTGCGTAGTGTTTATCTTTCACTTGACCCCTACATGCGCGTCCGCATGAGTGATGCTAAATCGTACGCCGATCCTGTCGCAATTGATGATGTCATGGTAGGCGGGACCGTGTGTCAAGTGGAAGTATCAAACCACCCAAAATTTGAGCAAGGTGAGTGGGTACTCGCTTATACCGGATGGCAGGATTACGCTATTTCTAACGGCGAAGGTTTACTCAAACTCGGTAAAAATCCAACCTCACCCTCATACGCACTAGGCATCATGGGAATGCCCGGTTTTACCGCTTATATGGGTTTGCTAGACATCGGCCAGCCGAAGCAAGGTGAAACGGTGGTAGTCGCCGCAGCTACTGGCCCAGTAGGGGCAACGGTTGGTCAAATTGCTAAAATCAAAGGCTGCCATGTGGTGGGCATTGCTGGCGGTGAAGAAAAATGTCGTTACGCTAAAGAAGTATTAGGTTTTGATGAATGTATTGATCACAAAGTTGACGATTTTGCAGAGCAATTGGCTAAAACATGTGCTCAAGGGATTGACGTTTACTACGAAAATGTCGGTGGCAAAGTCTTTGATGCGGTTTTACCTCTGCTTAACACAGCAGCGCGAGTTCCGCTGTGTGGCTTGATTTCTCAATACAATGCAACGTCGCTGCCTGAAGGACCTGATCGTCTCTCTATGCTGATGGGCACCTTGCTTACCAAACGAATTCGCATGCAAGGTTTCATTATTTTTGATGACTACGGCCATCGCTATAACGAATTTGCTACTGACATGACTCAATGGCTAAGCGAAGGGAAAGTGAAATACCGCGAGCAACTGATTGACGGTTTAGAAAACGCACCACAAGCCTTTATTGGTCTATTGGAAGGCAAAAACTTTGGCAAACTGGTTATCCAAATCAACCAACCACTTTAATAAGGACCGCATAATGATCAAACTTCACCATCTAAATAAATCACGCTCTAAGCGCATTATCTGGTTACTTGAAGAGCTAGGGGTTGAGTATCAAGTAGTTCCATATCAACGTGATAGTGTGACCTTTCTGGCACCGCCCGAACTAAAAAGCGTGCATCCGTTAGGTAAGTCACCTGTGATTGAAGACAATGGTTTGGTGATTGCTGAATCTGGCGCCATTACCGATTACCTGATAGAAAAATACGGCCAACACTTTGCGCCTCAGCGTGGCAGCGTGGAATATGTGCAATACCAGCAATGGCTCCACTTTGCAGAAAGCTCTGCCATATTGCCGCTGCTATTAAAAATGTTTGTTGCCAAAGATGGCTGTCAAACGAATTTCCTTGGTGGCTATGCAGAAAGCGAAACGGCCAAAGTGATGAGTTATTTTGACCAGTGTTTAGCGGGTAAACGCTACTTAGTGGCCGACCAACTCACTGGCGCTGATTTCATGATGTCATTCATTGCTGAAATATTGCTGACCAACGGAGCGATTACTCACTTCCCGAATATTGAACGTTACTTAGAGCAGCTCGCCACTCACCCTGCTTATCTAAAATCGAACCAAATCGAAGCGCAATACGCCTAACCTTAGGTTCCTGATGACGCCACTTCGACGATAACTAAGTGGCGTTTTTATTTCCATTATGGAAATGACTACTTGATGTATTATCAATAGTGAAAAGTAACCAAGCACATTAGGATTAAACCACAATAATATAAGGGTTTAATTCATGAGCCATTCACTCGATACACAGCAACGCTTCCAAGCCATCATCACTGACGCATACCTCTCGCCTAAACAAAAGTCACACTTCCTTGCGCTAGAGGCCGAAGCAAGCTTGCCCTATCTGAAACTCTCTCCTGAGTTAGCTCGTGCAATGGAACAAGACATTATCTGCGATATGTTTGAAGGCCATGCCCCTTTTAAACCACGTTACGTGTTGCCTGACTACGCCAAATTTTTAGCACAAGGCAGTGAGTATTTAGAGCTTTCGCCTGCCAGTAATTTTGATGAAGCACTCAATATGCTGACCATTTTGTACCATCACGTGCCTTCAGTGACCTCTATTCCTGTCTATTTGGGGCAATTGGATAGCGTGTTATTACCCTATGTGGGCGAACTGAGCGAAGTGGCGATTTATCAAAAATTGAAGCTGTTTTGGATCATGCTTGATCGCACTCTGCCCGATGCTTTCATGCACGCCAACATCGGCCCGAGCGACAATATTATTTGTCGGACTATTTTACGTGTCGATGCTGAACTGAAACAGATCGCTCCCAACCTTACCTTCATGTATGACCCTTCCATCACCCCTGACGATTTACTGCGCCAAGCGACCGATAATATCTGTCAATGCAGTAAACCGCACATCGCCAACTATCCGATTCATACCACCGCCTATGGCGAGCAAGGTTTTGGTATTGTCAGTTGCTACAACTCACTTCCTTTAGCGGGTGGCTGCAATACTTTGGTCAGAATGAATTTAAAAGAGGCCGCGAAAAAAGCCTGTGACCGCCAAACATTTTTAGATCAGATTCTACCCACTTACAGCCAATATATGATTGATCTGATGGATGTTCGAGCTGCTCATCTGCACCAACAATCTCATTTTTTTGAAGGTTTTCTGACTCAAGAAGGGTTGATTGAAGAATCTCGTTTCGCACCGATGTTTGGCATTTATGGCATGGCTGAAGCCGTTAACCTATTACTGGAAAAGGAGCAGAGTAACGCTCGTTATGGCCATGATGATATCGCCAACCAATTAGGCATCGCCATTTCCGCCAAGCTGGCCAACATTGTACAAAACTCACCAGTCAAATATGGCTTCAACGGCCGTGCTTTGCTGCACGCGCAAGGTGGTATCAGCCTTGATCTTGATGTCACTCCGGGCGTGCGCATCCCTTATGGCACCGAACCCAACCCGATTGAATATGTACAAGCAACGGCTGGACATCATCAATATTACACCTCTGGTATCAGCGATATTTTAACTCTGGATGAAACCATAAAGGCCAACCCAGAGGCGATGTTCAACCTATGTAAAGGAGCCCTCCACTCTGGCTATCGCGAATTTACGGCCAACGTGGCTTCGAACGATTTAGTTCGCATTACGGGTTACATGGTGAAATTGTCTGAAATAGCGCAATTTGAGCAGCGCGGATCACGCAACAACACCACGTTTCTTGGGGCAGAAGCGGCCAAAAACACGGCCGTACTCAAGCGAAAAGCACGCGTGGTTAGCCATGAAATGCAACCGGCTTATCAGCTAAACTCTGTCAGCCAAGCTAATGGTAAGCCAAACTAATGGTGAGTGGAAAACAGCCGCTCCGAGCAAAAGTCAGCCGAGTGCTGACTTTCTCCTGCGTTGATGGCCCGGGCAACCGACTGGTCATTTTTATGCAAGGTTGCAACTTCAATTGCTTGTCTTGCCATAACCCACATACGATTCGTCACTGTCACCATTGCGGTGATTGTGTTGCAACCTGCCTATCGCAAGCACTGCGCCTCAATGCTGACCAGCAAGTCGAATGGCTAGCAGATAAATGCACTCACTGCGATCGCTGCATTGAGCACTGCATGCACCAATCAAACCCCAAAATTCATCACTACAGTGTTGAACAACTCGTGGAACTTATCCGCCGAAATCATTATTTCTTAGCCGGTATTACCATTTCAGGTGGGGAAGCAACCCTACAACTTCCGTTTATCATCGCTCTTTTCAAAGCCATCAAACACGATGAAGAATTGAAACATCTCAGCTGTTTTATTGATAGTAATGGCTCACTATCCGAATCGGGATGGGACAAAATCTCGCCCTATTTGGATGGAGCGATGATCGATTTAAAAGCTTGGCAAGAGGAGACGCATCGGTGGCTAACCGGACGCAATAAGCATAGAGTGATACGC
>AEZC01000109.1 GCA_000257205.1 Vibrio ordalii ATCC 33509
TCTGTAATCCATTAAATCAAGCTCCTACTGGTGAACGGTTACTCAATTTTTAATCACAACCGTGTTGGCTGTAGTTTGTGCAAGAGCCATAGGTTTAAGCGAAGGGGACATCCCTGTGTTGGCCATCGTGATCCCTGCGCTGTGGATTTTACCGCAAGGGGGCGTCGCGGGTGTGTTGCTACTGGCCGCAATGACCGCTTACGGTTTCACTTTATCTTATCAGCCGATCGCCCTTTCTGTCAGTGTTTGGGTGCTACTCCCGTTGTTGATGGTGGTCTTTTCTAAACGCAGTAGCATGGGAGTCATCTTGGTCAGCGCGTTAATCGTACTGACGTTGCAAGTTGGGATCATCGTTACGCAATCGGCCGGAAAATTGGGTGGTACGGGTTGGCTTACTGTTATTCAGACTCTTTCTGTTATCGTTGTTTGGTGGTCGGTTGCGCACTGGAAACCATCCAATAAGCACCGTTGGTGGGCGTTAGGGCTACTGCTACCACTATGGATGGCCGATTTCTCGTATGCGGTGTTAGTTGCGTTAAGCATTACTGGCATTATGGCGTCGATGGAAAGTTTAACCCAATCCAAACCAGTCGCAGTGAATTGGAATGGTTTGTTATGCTGGACACTTCCAACGGTAGGTTTTGCAAGCTTAGTCGTCTCGCCCACAAGTGACGTACCAAACCCAGTATTCGTGGTTTGGATCTGTTTACTGGTTACCGCTTGGATGACCGATTATCTACTCAAGAGCACCGAAGAGCAGCTAGAATAATCAAGGTTAGAAGATAGGTAACACGAATGCTAAGTCGAGTCGTGTTTACTCGTATCATTAAGACGATTGATATATAGAAAATCACGAATACTTATGATTAGTAAAATACTTATGATTAGGAATAGGACAGGTACGCGGCATTGGTGATCTAACAGATTTGTTCAAATGGTGGTCACTTAAAACAAAAAGCTTGAATCCATTGGTATTTCGGCTTGCAATCATCACTATGATGCTTGATAATCGCCGCACTCTCTGGCTAGTGAGCCAAGAAAACAAATCAATGGAGGCCCTGGTCCTCCCGCAACACTAACTTGTGAACTCGGTCAGGCCCGGAAGGGAGCAGCCGCAGCAGGCGACGTGTGTGCCGGGATGTGGCTGGGGCTTCCACCCTTCTGAAGTACCCTTTTAAAATCAACACCTTAGCTTGTTAAGCTGCAGTAGAAAAATCAGCCATTACAAATCTTTAATGGCTGATTTTATATTATGTTAGTGACGGCAGCTTTGGAATAAATCCAGATTAGAGTCGTAAGCTTCAGTTTTGACATCCATTATGCCAAGCATGGAGTGGAACACATGATCTTGTGAGTAGCTTTTCTCTTGAGCGTGTTTTTTTATGCAGTCAGTATCAATGGATTTTCCTTGTTTAAAACCTTGAGACATCCACACCATCATCGGTACTTGAGTTTGAGTAATGGGCGCCAGAGAATAAGGCATACCATGTAAGAACAGTCCATTTTCACCTAATGACTCACCGTGATCAGAAATATAGAAAAGCGCGGTATTGTATTTTCCTTCCAAGTTTTTTAGCTTTTCAATGGTTTGTGCCATGAAAAAGTCAGTATATAAAATCGTATTATCATAGCTATTTACAATTTGTTCTACGCTGCAGTTTTCGATATCAGCGCGTGGACAATCAGGTTGAAATACGGCCATTTCTTTCGGATAACGCTGGAAATAAGTGGGGCCATGGCTACCAATTAAATGCATAAGCAACATCCGGTTGCCGTCCATATTTTCACTGTGTTGCTCAAAATTTTCTAACATCGCCATGTCGAAGCAGGTATTTCCATTACACATTCCATCAATACGGTTGCGATTAATTTCGAATTTGTTGATATTTTTAGCGACGTCTTTATCGCCACCATCATTTTCTATCCAAAATAAATCGATTCCAGCCCGCTTCAGTATGTCTAAAACGTTATCTTGGTTGTCAGCGACTTGGCGCTTATAGTTATCTTTATTTAAAGACGAAAACATGCAGGGGACTGAAACTGCAGTAGATGTTCCGCAAGATCTGACATCTTGAAATGAGATGATATCCAACTCTTTTGTATATTGATTAGTTGGGCGAGCATAACCGTTAAGCTCATAGTTTTGTGAACGAGCGGTTTCACCCAACACAAATACCATTAAAATGGGTTTATTCTGTGCAGTCGCAAGCGCTTCCGGTGTCTGTGTTGCATCTAACCCTATTTCTTTATAGATGATGGGGGCCTCTAAATAGGTGCGATTGACATATTTAGCGATGCTGTAAACAAGGTGGGTAGGGATAATCAATTGGTTTAGATGACTATTATTCCGCCCTACAGATGCATAATCCTGATAATACATCATAGCAACAGTGCCAATTACAACGAGAGATAGAGCCATGGATATTAATTTTTTACTAATAAGACTAACCACCGACTTAGCTTTTTTTATTGGCGTTGCCAGCAGTACTAACGCAGGAATAATGCCCATTCCAGTAATCCACAGTACGGAGTAAAGGCTTAGGTAAGAACTTGCTTCACTCGAGTCAGTTTCTATGATGTTAGTGACCATATCTGAATCAAACAGCGTACCGTAATTGAAGCCCGCATAACTCACCGCCGCAGAGAGCAAAATTAAAATGGCAAAAAACGGTTTGGTGATCCATGGCCAACTGATTAGATTAAACAGGAAGTTAAAAGTTGCCAAAAAGAAAATGGGTATAGAAATAACAAAGCCTATTTTTACTCCATCAAGCCGAGAAAATATTTCGTTGAGTGCTGAGTAAACAGGTAGGTTGACTATAACAACAAAATACAGTGCTAGGAAGAAACTAATACCTACATAAGAAAACGAATAATTTTTAAACAATAATTTCATTCAACATACCAAGATAAAAAACCATGTAAACACAGCAAAAAGTAGCGCAATCAAAACAGCGGCAGACCCTATATCTTTGGCTCTGCCACTGAGTTCATGCCACTCACTACCCACGCGGTCAACTACAGCTTCAATGGCTGAATTTATCAGTTCCACGATAACGATTAGCACTAGACTGCCTATCATTATTAACTGTTCTAATTTGTTGATAGGTAAGGCAAAAGTAACCTAAATTAGAATGGCAGAGGTGATGATCTCTTGCCTAAATGCGGCTTCATTTTTCCATGCAGCTTGAAGCCCTTTTATTGAATAACCGGTAGCGTAAAATAAACGACTCATTCCTGTACGGCCTGGTTTCATAAACTTAATAACCTATTAATAATACTCTGAATAAAAGCGTCGAATAAAAGCGTCGATTACTTTTATTCAGAGTATTGAACATTCGAATATTTTAAATTATAAAATACTATTGATAGAAATAATTGTAATTTATTGTCTTGGGAGTGTAATTTTTTGTCATTAATATTGAATAATCTGAATTTAAATGCTTTAGTTAGATCAGAAACACCAAGTTATGCCCTTTCTATATTTTATGGGTTGGTGTTCTCTATTATTCTTAAGGAACACTTAAGAAACTTGGTCGTGACTCC
>AEZC01000110.1 GCA_000257205.1 Vibrio ordalii ATCC 33509
CACGACCAAAATTTACAATTGAGCATTCCTGAGATAAAGCAAAAAAACAACCATTGCGAATGTGTCCGCCGCAGCATGACGAATACAAAATGGGCCACGAGCTTTCATTACTTCCCTCTACACAATAGATATAACTAGCCAATACACCAATAAGCGGTACAGATACCTAGAAAACAGCATTAAGATAGATGATGAGGGAATTAGAACATATATTTTGTAGATTTAGTGACCAAATTCAACTGACTTAGGTAAATTTATAACCAATTTTAAATTGCAAACTAGAATCTAACGCTATTCTTTAAATTTTTGTTACAACGCATTCTTGCTAAATCTCAAAATGGTTATTTAATTGCAAAAATCGGTAAGCAACACCGTTAGCAGATCGACTTGTTGCTGTGTAGGTAAGTTCTGCTTTTCTAAGCTCGTTTTGGTGTCGAGTAACACTTGATGAATATGAGTGTTTTCAATCTCCGGCAACTGCTGTATCAAACGTTGAATCATGGCTAATGCAAGTTCTATATTTTGATCTTCTACGGCCATATAAAACGTCACTAATGATTCCTCTGCAGAGCCTATCTTTATCGGCATCGAGGACTCTGGATGATATTGATACAGTTTTTCGACAAATTGGAAAAGAGCATCATCTAATTCATTGTCATCAATGGGTTTGGTGACAATATAATCAGCGCCGGCCGACAGCATTCGCTCACGTGTTTCTTTGAAAACATCAGCAGTACAACCAAAAATGAGCACATTACGTTGCTCCCCAACTAAGATCCGAATCGCAGACACCGCTTCTACGCCATCCATTACGGGCATATGGTTATCCATCAATATGAGATCATAATTCCCGCCAACAACCGCTTGAATTGCCAATTCACCATTCTCAACACAATCGCATGTAAACCCTTTATTCTTCATAAAGGTTTCGATGATGATAGAGTTGGTCCGGTTATCTTCCACGATAAGGGCTTTCAGCCCTTGGTAATTAAGCTTGCGGTGTGGCTTGACTTCAATGGTCCCAGGCGCCGTTGTTTCTATCGCCAGCATAACGTGAAAACTGGTACCAATTCCTAACTCACTGGTTACCGTGACTGTCCCATCCATTAGCTCTACAATTTGTTTTACAATCGCTAAGCCCAACCCCGTTCCACCAAAACGCCTTGTCGTCGATGATTCGGCCTGCTCAAATGGGCGGAATATTTTTTCCTGAGCCTCTTTTGCTATACCAATCCCTGAATCTCGTACACGAATAGAAAGATACCGTTTCTCTTCCATCTGCTGCTCTTTTAAAGTCACTTCGACAAAGCCGTGAGAGGTAAACTTAACCGCATTATTCAGTAAATTAAACAGAATCTGTCTTAATCGTGCTTTATCTGAGTAATACCAGCGGTCGTAAACAATATCGCTGTAAACTCTAAACTGCAGTCCTTTTTCATTGCATAAGGTGTGATAAACACTGTTAACACTGCCAATCAACGAATCCAAAGTGAAACGGGTATTATCAAGTTCTAACCGCCCTTGTTCAATCTTGGAGAAATCGAGAATTTCGTTAAGCAGCACCATCATGTGCTCACCCGATTCATACAAACTATTGAGGTGCTGTCTCTGCTCTGGGGAAAGCTCTGTTTTCAATAAGATTTGTGCGGTTCCTAAAACACCATTCATTGGAGTTCTGATTTCGTGTGACAGGGTCGCTAAGAAGGCACTTTTGGCTTGAGTCGAAGCTTGAGCTTTCACTTTTTCCGCTTCAAGATAAACGGTTTTTTGGTTAAAGGAATCGATAAGTTGGCGGATCTCATCTTGGCTTCGATACGGCATATCAATAATACCGCCTTGTTTAGAATCGCTCACTTTTTTGGCGATGATGGTAATCGGTTTGATCACATATTGATTGATCAAGTAATAACCGATCATAACGCAAACTAAAAGGATTGGAATGATACTCCGTTCGATATTCATCACCAGATCAAACACTTCGTCATTCACTAACCGATGGGCATTAATAACATCAACTCGCCATTCAAAATCACCAAAACCGAAATGACTTACGTTAGCTTCTTCACGTATTATAAAATTATGTTCAGTGATCAGGGATCCCCCCGAATCACTTAAGGATACGCCAAGGTTATAAAGCTCCGCTTGACTGGCAATAAATGTGGCTAACCCCGCCAATGACAGATCGACTGTTGCTACTCCAGCAAATTCACCGTTAACGTAATAGGGCGATGAAGCCGTGATCATTTGAACATGCGTGTACGCATCTACATAGACTTCTGACCATGCAACACTACCAACAGGCTTCTCTTTTACTGCGTTGTACCACTCTTCGTTATCGTAGCCATGTGCTTCTGGATTGTTCCAAGAGTGTAGTTTGTCGACTTGACCATCAGCGGCTCGGTTATAAAACAGACCACTGTATCGCTGCGATGCATTAATACTATAGGGTTTCGGCCATAGTCCACCACTGACGACAACATCATCAAGTATAGTGAACAGCGAATAGAGCATTCTGTCTTGCTCAGCTTGGTTGGCTGCAGCTTGTCCAAGGCTCACTATGCTTTGGAGCACGCCAATAGAACGATTGAGAGGTTCGCGGATTTGAGCTGATAGTACTTCCGCACGAAGATCTAAATTCTGATTTAATTCAGCTCGTAGTGGCGCTTCGACCACCCAATAAGTGACGCTACCTGTGATCGCAATAAAAAAGCAGAGATACAAAGCAAGAGCGATAATGCTCTTTCTCTTCAATGAAATAAGTGCTCTCATAAATCCTTTCAACTTTTTCTTTTGTGCAAATTATAGTGAACAATCTTAGCGAGCAATATGTTGATTGTTGTAAAACCTCACTAAAGCCAACAAATTATCAGCAAAATTCGCACATCGCATCGCTTTAACGTTAAAATGACCGCAAATACACTCGGCAACTGATGGGATCTGCTGTGAATTTACAAGAACTCCTTACCCAACCCGAACTAGAAGATAAATTGCTTAATGAGGCCAAAACTCAAGGTTTTGTGGCATCCATGGCGTCAGCGCCTAACTTGCTCCCACCAGAGGAATGGCTCCCTTTTCTATGGGGAGGAGAAGAGATCGCGCCATTTAGCGAAGGCAAACAGCTAGAAACCTATTTCCAACTGATCGTTGAAATGTGGAATGACTATCGCCCTGCTTTGCTCGAAAATCAATGGAGCTGGCCTGTGGGTTGCTCACTCGATGAACAAGAAATAGTGACTGAACGTGTCCGTGATTTTTGTGAAGGTTTTCTTCAAGGTTGGCAACTTACGCGTGATGATTGGGAAACGTTAATGCCTGAAGATAGCCAAGACAATGCGCTACTTGGGGGCGTACTCCTTTCGCTGAGTATGCTTTATGATCCGGAGACGTCCTTGGCAACACTTTCCCAACAAGGTATGCAAGGACTCGACCAGTTTGAAGAAATCTATCAGGCCATACCGGTGATGTTGTGTGGCTTAACGCAACGCGGCGCTCAGTTGGCACTAGAGCAATAACTGTGTTTTTGAATAGTTTTATTTTCGAATAACGTTAATTTCACATCAATTTGCTTGCGATAAAAAAGGCTCTGAATAAGAGCATTTTTTCATCCACTACCGCCGAAAGGAATTAGGCATTCCCTTTGACTTGCAAATTTAACTGTTCAGCAAAATCCAACATACGGTTTAATGGGATGAGTGATTTCACTCTCACGGCTTCATCGACGAAGATTTCGTGATCTTTACCGCCTTCCATAAGAGCTGACTCAATCGCTCGCAGACCATTCATCGCCATCCAAGGACAATGCGCGCAGCTTCTGCATGTTGCCCCAGCTCCTGCCGTCGGTGCTTCAATTAATTCTTTCTCAGGGACTAACTGCTGCATCTTAAAAAAGATGCCTTTATCGGTCGCCACAATCATTTTCTGTTGAGGTAAGGATTTTGCTGCCTTAATCAACTGGCTGGTAGAGCCTACAGCATCCGCAAGTTCTACCACACTGGCTGGTGATTCTGGATGTACAAGGATGGCCGCATCGGGATACAGTGCTTTCATCTTACGCAATGCATCGGCAGAGAACTCGTCGTGAACGACGCATTCACCTTGCCAGAGCAACATCTTTGCACCTGTTTTTTTCTCGATGTATGAGCCTAAATGGCGATCTGGCCCCCAAATAATCGGTTTATCTTCCGCATCTAAGTGTTCGACAATATCCAGCGCGATACTTGATGTCACCACCCAATCGGCACGAGCTTTGACCGCCGCCGATGTGTTTGCATACACAACAACGGTATGATCTGGGTGTGCATCACAAAATTCTGTGAATTTATCGGCATGGCACCCTAGATCCAAAGAGCATTCTGCTTTTAACGTTGGCATTAAAATGCGTTTTTCAGGGGTTAAGATTTTTGCTGATTCGCCCATAAAGCGCACACCAGCGATGATCAATGTACTGGCAGGATGGCGATTACCAAACTTGGCCATCTCTAATGAATCACCAACAAAACCACCAGTTTCTTCAGCAAGAGCTTGAATTTCAGGGTCGGTATAGTAATGCGCAATCAGTACTGCATCTTTTTCTTTTAAGAGTTGTTTGATACTTGCTGTATAGGCTTGTTTTTGCTCAACCGTCAGTGGAATGGGCTTTGGCGGAAATGGATAAATAGTTTCAATCGTATCTAATATGTGGCTCATTGCTCTTGCTCTACGCAACTTCCAAGAATCCGAGCATTGTACACCGCACCTAACGAAGGATCAAAAGTGATTCATAAATTGCATATTTGAAAAGAGGCCTTACGGCCTCTGATTTAATAACTCAAATTACTATTAATTCAAATTCTCTTTAGCTACCTTTGCCGATGCACTACTAGGATATTCATCGACAACTTGCTGATAGTACTTATTGGCTTGTGCCAAGTTATTATTGCGCTTGGCAATATCACCCAACTTAACCAGCGCATCAGCACGCTTGTTAGAATCACTGTAAGTGATCACCGCAGCAAAACTTTGCGTCGCTTCTTTATCTTGCTTTTTCGCAAAATAGAGCTGCCCTAGCCAATAATGGGCATTAGAGGCAAAATTAGAATCCGGGTAATCTTTTTGGAACTGCTGAAACGCAGCAATAGCACCGCTGTAATCCCTTTTCTTTAGGATCAAATCAACCGCATTTTGATAAGCGGTTTGCTCATCAACATTGCTGCTAAACGTTCCTGCAATATCAGTGTCAACTGTCGGCTGTGACGAACTTGTGGTTTTATTCTTCATTTCGCCACGTACGCGATCTAACTCGATAAAGAGTTCACGTTGACGCTGCAACATTTGCTGCATATCGTAACTGTTACGTTCTAGCTGACCACGTAGTTCACTGACTTCAAGTGCCATATCATCGAGCTGCTGCTGCATTTTAAGTTGAACACTATTACGGTTTTCAAGCAGACGTTCAAGACGTTGCACATCAGATTCAGATGATGGTTTTTTAGCGCGAGATGTGCTGACTGAAACGCTGTTGCTAAGATCGGCTACTGGAGCTGGTGCAGCGGGCACTTGACCCGCTGCACTTGCCAGTAACGTAAGCGTTACAATTCGCTTAAAGTTACTGAACATGAGGCGATTCCTCGATTAGTATACGAGAACCGCGCGGCGGTTCTTCGCATACACTTCTTCAGATTGCCCAAGAAGAAGTGGCTTCTCTTCACCGTAACTAACGATCGAGATTTGGTCAGCTTGTACACCTAGCGCTTGTAGATATTTTGCTACAGCTTGTGCACGACGCTCACCTAGCGCGATGTTATATTCAGGCGTACCACGTTCGTCAGCATGGCCTTCGATGGTAACTTTCATTGCTGAATTTTTGCTTAGGTAAGCCGCGTGTGCAGCAAGCATATCTTCGTAATCACCAGCAATTGTCGCGTTGTCAAATGCGAAATAGATGGTTTGGGTTTCACGAAGAGCTTGTTCCTTTAGCTCTTGTTCAGCGAGTTGGCCATTCGCATCAATTGGAGAAACTACGGTTGTATCGACGCTGTTTGCTGAACCTGAAGTAGACTGGTTAGTTTGAGTACCAGAAGCGTTAGTCGCTTCATCGCTTGAACTACATGCAGTTACTGCAAGTACTGGTAGCGCAATCAGCAGCCCTTTAAGAACTTTATTAAGTTGCATTTTTTTTCCTTACTTTTTGATACTTACTTGCTATAAAAACGGAGACCACGCAGGAGCCCTAACGCGACCATTTGTTGCCGGTAATCTAGCTTTGAAACGCCCATCTATAGACACCATCGAAAGTACATTCGCTTTGTTATAAATAGAACTGTATATGACCATACCACCATTGGGTGCAATACTTGGAGATTCATCGAGCAAAGTCTTTGTTAGAATTTGCACTGAACCTGTTTCCAAATCCTGTTTCGCCAGATTAAAACCCGAATTACTTCGGTTTACCATAACAAGGAATCGGCCATCAGGTGTGATTTGACCACCTAAGTTCTGAGTGCCTTGCCATGTCAGACGATTGGTAGAACCGCCAAATAAATTTACTTGATATATCTGTGGTTTACCACCCCGATCCGAAGTAAATATTAGCGATTTACCATCAGGATGCCAGAACGGTTCTGTATTATTTGATCTGCCACTCGTTATTTGTTTAAGCTTCTTGGTTGCCAAGTCCAGAGTATAAACCTGTAAGCTGCCCGTTTTAGACAACACCAAGGCGAGGGTTTTCCCATCTGGCGAGAACCTTGGTGCCCCATTATGGCGTGGGTACGAGGTCACTTTCTCTCTTTCACCAGTATAAATATTCATGATGAATATTTCCGCTTGGCCGTTTTGGAAGCTCACGTACGCCAGTTGCTTGCCATCAGGTGACCAAGTCGGCGACATCAAAGGCTGCTTTGAACGAAGTACCAACCGTTCATTGTAACCGTCATAGTCGGCAACTCTTAGCTGGTAAGGATATTGCTCATCGTCATTGACCACCACGTAGGCAATGCGAGTAAGAAAGGCACCCTTATCGCCCGTAAGTTCTTGGTAGACTAAATCTGAAATTCGGTGCGCATACTCACGCATACGATTGGCGGGTACGGTAGCAACTTTATTAAATAACACGTGATCTTTAGAGAGTACCAACTGCCCATCATTACTTAATGCCTTACTTTGCCCTTGCGTCAATTGCCCACGGACCACATCCACTAACTGATAGTTGATGACATAGTTACCTTCAGCATTTTGCGTAATGCTACCCGTGAGCAAAGCATCAACGCCGATGCTGGTCCAAGCATCAAACTTGACATCGGTTTCATTGTAAGGGGTTTGTGGCATTTTATTAGTATCGATTGGACTGAATTTACCACTACGCTGTAAGTCTGACGCGATCACCGCAGAAATATCCTGTGGTAATTTTGTTTTACCTTCCCACTTAAACGGTACGATAGCAATCGGCCTTGCTGAATTGATACCGTCGGTTATCACAAGCTCCAATGCGGCGTTGGCGAGCTGTACGCTACTTATAATGGTAAGTAGGCATCCTAACATCAATCGCTTTAACACAAGCTTTTCCTTTTAATTTGGGTCTACAGTTAAATTAATGTTTTTCAATTTATTGACTACATCAAGATCATCTTTAGGAAGTGGAAATGTGCCCACCTGCGCAACAGCACGTTTTGTCGCCGCGCATAGCCTAGAGTCTCCCTCAATAATGCTTAGATTCCCGAGTACCGCTCCCGTTCCCGTAGGAATAAGCCGCAGGTTCACTTTGCACTGTTTGCTTTTAAAACTCTCTTCAAGCAGCAAATTTTGTTGAATGAGCTGCACATAAATTTCTCCATATCGCTGAGCTTCACTCATTACAAATTGAGAACGAGCTGAGCTATTTTGCTCGGCTTCTGATTCTAACCCGGAAAAAATGTTGTTCAGTGCCGCTTCTTGTTCTTTGCGTTCGCGTTCCAATCTCTCCAAGCGTGCTTTCTCTTTTTTTGCATTCTCGGCCGCTTTTTTCGCTTCTTGTTCTTTGGCTATTCGCTCTTTCTCGGCTCGCTCTTCGGCTTCACGCTCTTTACGAGCTTTCTCTTTGGCCTGCTCAGCTTCTTTTTCGCGGACAATGCGTTCTTTTTCCGCTTTCGCAATTTCAGCCTCTTTAACAATGCGCTCCTGTTCCGCTTTTTTAACTGCTTCTTCTTTTATCTTGCGTTCCGTTTCTGCTTTTAATGCTCGATCTTTTTCTTTACGGGCTCGCTCTTCTGCTACTTTACGCTCTTGTTCTTTTGCGGCACGTTGCTTTTCAGCTTCTCTGGCCGCTTTGGCTTCCTGAGCTTGTTGCTCTTTTAATTGGCGAATATTCTCTTCTTCCGCTTTGCGGCTTTTTTCCAACTGCTCACTTTCGCGGCGTAACTTATCCAGCCGATCCTGCTCTTTTTTGGCGACGGCCTCACGCTGATTACGAATTTGCTGTGCCTGTTTTTGTACCAATTGTGGGTCAATCACCACGGCTTGAACCATCGGCCCTACAGGCTCGGGCTTAGTTAGGTTAAAATCCGATCCCCATAACAAAGCAGTGATCAACATTATATGCAAAGCAGCCGAGATAATGATGGGCTTTTTGTAATCGCTTTTTTTGGATTTATGATCTTTCATGAACAGTACAAACTATCCTTTAATTTCGGTTAGCAAACCTACTTTTGAAATACCCGCACGATTCAATTCATCCAGAACCAGTATCACTTCTGCATAAGGCGTTGCTGCATCACCACCAACCGCAACCGGTGAATCCGGTTTCAACGACAATTCAGCTTTAACTCTGATAATGACATCTTGTAGCGAAAGACCCCGCTCGACCTCATCATCATTTACGCTCAGCCCGAGGCGGCCTTCTTTATCGATCTCCACAATGATAAAGCTGCTATCACTATCACCTTTCAGATCCGACGTCGACTTTGCCGTAGTGGTTTTAGGAAGTTCTACATCAACTCCTTGAGTCACAAACGGCGATGTCACCATAAAAATAATCAGCAACACGAGCATAACGTCGATATAGGGAACAACGTTAATCTCGGCTGTTAACTTGCGCTTTTTACGCTGGTAACCAACCATTGTCTATTCCCTACCGGCCATCGCTTGGCGATGAAGAATACTATGAAACTCTTCAGAGAATGTGGCGTAATTATGCTCTAATTTACTGACTTTGTTGCTTAAACTGTTATAAGCCATTACAGCAGGAATCGCCGCAAACAAACCCATTGCCGTCGCAATCAGCGCCTCCGCAATACCTGGAGCCACCATTGCTAATGTTGCTTGCTTCACTGCACCTAATGCAATAAAAGAGTGCATGATACCCCATACCGTACCAAATAATCCAATGTACGGGCTGATAGACCCCACAGTCGCTAGAAATGGCAAACTGGTTTCTAACTCGTCCACCTCTCTTGCAACGGCAACTCGCATCGCACGTCCCGTGCCTTCCATGATGAAATCGGGTGAAGTGGCGTTAGTCTTGCGTAAACGTGCAAATTCGGTAAAACCAGAATAAAAAATCTCTTCTGTACCCAAAAGTTCATCTTTACGCTTTTTTACGTCTTGATAAATAACAGATAAGTCAGTACCAGACCAAAACTTATCTTCGAAAGCTTCAGCATTTTTTTCCGCTAAGGAAAGTACTTTGCTGCGTTTGATGATCATCGCCCATGAAACGATAGACATCCCCAAAAGGATTAGCATCACCATCTTGACCAATAAGCTGGCTTGCAAAAACAGATCGAGAATTGAGATATCAGCAGTCACTATGGGTTAACTCCAAAATAATTGATTGAGGCATCGCTTTTGGTCTCATGTTTTTATTGTCGATGCATGCTACCTTAACTATTGCTTTACACAATACTTTGCCTTCAGGATTGACGAGCTCTTGACAGAAGAGCAAAGAAGCTTTTTTCAAAGCCGAAATTACGGTTTTTACCGTCAGCATATCGTCTAAACGTGCAGCTTGTAGAAAATCGATGTCAACGTGTCTGAGCACAAAGCCGATGTTCTGCTGCAAAAGCGTCTGCTGAGACACTCCAACTGCACGTAACATTTCGGTTCGGGCTCGTTCAAAGAATTTAAGATAGTTTGAGTGATAGACGACACCGCCAGCATCCGTATCTTCATAGTAAATCGTCACAGGCCAATAAAAGGAAAAGGCTGAAGCTGTATTTTGCACAAAGGTTCCAACATACATACAGATTTAGGTAAGTACTATAACGCAACTCATTGGCGTTAGTACAAGCATTGAGTGGACTTTTACAAAACTTGAAACAAAAAATTAGTGCTGTCTCAAAGAGGCAGCACTAATGTGGGTCCTTAATCAACCTTCGATAGGCTATTCATACACAGTAAATATCAAACTAGTCGAATAGTCGTTAGATAAATTAAGATCGATAATGAAATGTAGGGGCTAAACAATAATTGCCAAAACCATTTGCGTGGTCTAAAATCAACACCAAAAACCATACTTGCACACAGCGACCATATCATGAGTGGTGAAATAACCACGTTAAAACCACCAATGCTCTGAGAATAAAGCTCAGGATCCCACATAATCATGGCAACATGATAAAAACCAAGCACAAGCGATAAGACTCTGAACAGAGTCTTATCAAGCGGTTTATGGTATTCAGTGACTTGCAAAGCAAGTTTACTCACGGTCTTTGTCCATCATTTCAGAATGCTCTAACCAAAGAGCGTTGATAATGCCAAATGCACACGCTAAAAGCACACCTAGAATCCATGCGAAATACCACATATCTATGCTCCTTAGTAAAGTGAGTTTTTGTTTTCTTCAATAAACTTGCTATCAAGACGACCAAACATCTTGTAGTAAGTCCAAGTGGTGTAACCAAGAATGATAGGTACCATTACAAAAGCAACTACTGTCATTAAGTTCAACGTCAATTCACTCGATGTTGAGTCCCACATGGTCAAACTGTTACTTGGTACTAAGCTTGAAGGCATGATAAATGGGAACATAGCAAAACCAGCGGTGAAAATTACACCCGCATTGGCTAAGCTAGAAGCCAAGAATGCGAGACCTCCTTTTTCAAAACGCGACGCCAACACAGCAATTAGTGGCATGACAACACCCAAAGCTGGCGCTATCCATAGTAATGGATAAGCGTTGAAATTAGCCATCCATGCCCCTGCTTCACGTATCACTTCTTTATTGAGTGGGTTTGATGCCGCATGTGTATCAATGACGCTGGTAATCACATAACCATCGATATTTTGGATCCAAAAACCTGCGGCGACAAAAGTAACAGTAACCAACAAACCCATCAGTTGAGCAACACCACGAGCGCGTGTATGCAGCTCATCGGTGGTTTTCATCTGTAGCCAAGCGGCACCTTGTAAAATAATCATAAACAAGCTAACTAAGCCACAAAGCAGAGCAAATGGGTTCAACAGACCAAAAAATGAACCGTGATACGTTGGCATCAAGAAATCACTAAGTTGGAATGGTACGCCTTGTAGTAAGTTGCCAAAGGCAACACCAAAGATGACTGGTGGTACAAAACCACTAATTGAAATACAGATATCCCAAGTATTACGCCACTTTGGATCTTCAATTTTTGAACGGTAATCCAAACCAATCGGACGAAGCCATAATGCAGCCAATGTAACAATCATCGCCAAATAAAATCCGGAAAATGATGTCGCATAGACTAACGGCCAAGCCGCAAACAGTGCGCCACCTGCCGTGATAAGCCAAACTTGGTTACCATCCCAGTGTGGGGCAATCGAGTTGATCATGACACGACGTTCACTGTCATTTTTACCAATGACAGGAACAAGAGCACCAACGCCCATATCAAAACCATCCGTGATTGCAAAACCAACCAGCAGTACGCCGATCAGCACCCACCAAATTAGTCGCAAGATTTCGTAATCAAACATTATTCTATCTCCCTGCCTTATGCTTCAACTTGACGGCTAACTTTGTCTTCAACAGAGTTTGCGTTTTGCTCAAAGTGATAACGACCAGTTTTCAGGCTGCTAGGCCCTTTACGAGCAAATTTAACCATCAAGTAAACTTCAGCAATCAAGAACACAGTGTACAGTGCAAGAATCGCGAACAGTGAAGTCCATAATTCGCCAAGAGTTAGTGCAGAAGCGGCAACATTGGTCGGTAATATTTCACCAACCGCCCATGGCTGACGGCCATATTCAGCAACAAACCAACCCGCTTCAATCGCAATCCACGGCAGAGGAATACTGAATAATGCCGCTTTAAGAACCCATGGTTTCTGCTCTATTTTTTGACGGCAGGTTTGAACAAATGCCGCACCAAATACAAACAACATCACAAAACCGACACCGACCATCAAACGGAATGACCAGAATAGCGGCCATACGGTTGGAATTGAATCATCAGCGGCGGCTTGAATTTGCTCTTCCGTTGCATCAGTCACTTTGTCGGTATAGCGCTTCAGAAGTAAACCATAACCTAAGTCACCTTTCACTTCGTCAAATGCATCCATATTTGCTTGAGATTTTTCACCCGCACGAAGTTTTTCTAGTAAACCATAGGCATACATACCGTTACGGATGCGATCGACGTGATCATCGCGCAAATCACGCAACCCTGTGACTTCGGTGTCGAGAGAGCGCGTAGCGATAATCCCCATTAAATAAGGAATTTTGATCGCATAGTCGATGTGCATCTCATCTTGATTTGGCAAACCAAACAAGGTGAAAGCAGCGGGTGCGGGTTCTGTGTGCCACTCTGCTTCAATCGCCGCAAGTTTTACTTTTTGAACTTCGCCGACTTCATAACCTGATTCATCACCAAGTACAATTACAGACAAAATGGCAGCCATACCGAATGACGCGGCAATAGCAAATGAACGACGGGCAAAAGCGATATCGCGACCTTTCAGTAGGTAGTAAGAACTAATTCCTAAAATAAACATCGCACCCGTGGTATAGCCAGAAGCGACGGTATGCACAAATTTCACTTGAGCAACTGGGTTGAAAACGACTTCAGCAAAACTGACCATTTCCATACGCATGGTTTCAAAATTGAATTCTGCGCCGACTGGGTTTTGCATCCAACCATTCGCAATCAAAATCCAAAGTGCCGAGAAATTAGACCCCAGCGCAACTAGCCAAGTCACGCCCAAGTGCTGGCGTTTTGATAGTCTATCCCACCCAAAGAAGAACAAACCGACAAAGGTTGATTCTAAAAAGAAGGCTACAAGTGCTTCAATCGCAAGAGGGGCGCCAAAAATGTCACCTACATAGTGGGAATAGTATGACCAGTTTGTACCGAACTGGAACTCCATAGTGAGGCCAGTGGCCACCCCAAGAGCAAAGTTAATACCAAAAAGCTTACCCCAGAACTTTGTCATGTCCTTATAGATTTGCTTATCAGTCATTACATACAAAGATTCCATGATGGCTAAAAGAAAAGCCATACCTAGAGTCAATGGAACGAACAGGAAGTGATACATCGCTGTCAGTGCAAACTGCAACCGCGATAGATCAACGACGTCAATCATGGTAACTCCTTTGTGCCGGCTGAATGACACTTTTGACATGCTGAGCTGGTTAAAAATCCTCAAAATTCATCAGTGATATGAACATTATCAAATGTTGAAAAATATCAGTTCTTTGTTGCGAACATGTACCGTTATGGTTAGTTAATTGTTAAGCATTAGCTAATATAGCTAGGGCTAATACTACTGCTAATTACACGTTGTTTCAAAAGGTTTATAGGAGAAAAATACCTTGATTTATATCAATTTTTATACGGCAATCCTGAACAAAAAAAGAACAAAATGATCTGTATCAAAGGAAGAATGAAAATATTGTAAGCATTTAGTGAAGGGGTTAGAGGTTAGAACAACGAATCACACAGAGAGTTAACAACGCACTCCATATTATTAACTCTTTGGCGGTAAAAAAATGCCATAAAGAAGACATGAGTCACACTTTATAACTATCGAGAAAAAGCGACAATGAACTGCAAACTTATTTTTCAATTCCGAAGTGAAGGTAAGCGCGATCGGTCGCCATTCGCCCCCTTGGGGTCCGTTGTAAATAACCTTGTTGGATAAGAAAGGGTTCTAACACATCTTCAATAGTATCTTTTTCTTCGCCGATCGCCGCTGCTAGGTTATCGAGACCAACAGGTCCACCGCCAAATTTGTCCATGATCGCTAGCAATAGCTTTCTATCCATATAGTCAAAACCTTGGCTATCAACATCCAACATGTTTAGAGCCATATCTGCAGTCTCTATGCATATGTGTCCGTTGCCTTTCACTTCAGCGTAATCTCGAACTCGGCGCAGTAAACGGTTGGCTATACGGGGGGTCCCTCTTGCACGCCTCGCCACCTCAAGCGCACCATCCGCTTCCATCGATAATCCTAAACAATCCGCGCTTCTCTGCACTATATACTGCAGATCTTCAATTTTGTAATACTCAAGGCGCTGCACGATACCAAAACGATCACGCAAGGGAGAGGTTAACGAGCCAGCGCGAGTTGTTGCCCCAATCAGCGTAAAAGGGGGTAAATCGATTTTAATGGACCGAGCGGCTGGGCCTTCGCCAATCATTATATCGAGCTGGTAATCTTCCATTGCTGGATAGAGAATTTCTTCAACCACCGGACTTAAACGATGAATTTCATCAATAAAAAGAACGTCGTTCTCTTCAAGGTTGGTCAGTAATGCCGCTAAATCGCCTGCTTTTTCCAATACCGGACCAGAAGTTGTGCGGATATTCACTTCCATCTCATTGGCAACGATATTGGCTAAGGTTGTTTTTCCAAGCCCTGGAGGGCCAAAAATCAGCAGATGGTCGAGTGGTTCGCTGCGCATTTGTGCCGCTTTAATGAAGATTTCCATTTGATTGCGTACATGATCTTGGCCACGATAATCCGCTAATTTTTTGGGACGAATCGCGCGATCAATAATATCTTCATCTTTAAAAATAGGGCTATCAGGGGCAATTAAGCGATCAGCTTCAATCATACCATTGCTCTCAAGGCTTCTTTAATCAGCACTTCGCTGGTCATGTCAGCTTTCATTACTTGCGCCACTACTTTAGAAGCTTGTTGAGGCTTATAACCCAAAGACAGTAACGCACTGATCGCTTCTTCTTCCGCATTGCTCGTGAGCGCTTCCAAGGAATTGTTATCGACTGGCGCAGCGTCAGTAGCGGGAGTGAAAAGGTCGCCAGCTCCCCAACCTTTCAACCTATCTTTCATCTCAACAACCAAACGTTCAGCGGTTTTTTTACCCACCCCAGGAAGCTTAACTAATGTGGAGATATCTTCACGCTCAACGCATGAAACAAATTGTCCGGCCGTCATTCCGGACAAAATACCCAAGCCTAATTTTGGCCCGACGCCATTCGCTTTAATCACTTCACGAAATAAAGCTCGCTCTTTTACCGTGTTGAAACCATATAAAAGCTGCGCATCTTCTCGAACCACAAAATGGGTATAAATGACCGCTTCTTCGCCTAATTTAGGGAGTTCATAGAAGCAACTCATTGGCATTTGGACTTCATAACCAATGCCAGCGACTTCAATCAGTAGCTCTGGAGGTTGCTTTTCAATCAGAATGCCGCGAAGACGTCCAATCACAGGAAATTCCTTAGAGAAATGAGGTTATTTGACTTGGATGATAATAAATAACTGGATGTATAGCCAGTAGAAAAAATACCACCTCGCTCGAGATCGGTTTTTCAGCGATATCGGCCTTTTTTAGCACTGCTTGCCCGCCCAGCTAAGGCAATCAAGGTTTTATTGGTATTCGCATGACAAATTGCCACACCCAAAGCATCGGCGGCATCCGCTTGTGGCTTAGCCGATAATTTAAGCATTTGCTGGACCATATGTTGCACCTGCGCTTTATCAGCACTACCCGTACCAACTACAGATTGTTTAACCAGTCGAGCGGCATATTCATAGACTGGAAGATCTGCATTAACCGCCGCCACAATAGCACTGCCCCTTGCTTGCCCGAGTTTGAGTGCTGAGTCCGCATTCTTTGCCATAAAGACTTGCTCGATGGCAAAAGCATCAGGCTGAAATTGTGTGATGATTTCCGTCACACCAGCGTAAATTTGCTTGAGCCGACCAGGTAACTCTTTTTCGGATGTACGAATACATCCACTACCAAGATAGTACAAATATCGTCCATGCTGCCTGATCACACCATAACCTGTGATTCGCGAGCCGGGATCTATACCTAAAATAATTGACATGAAAACCTTAATCGTAGACGAAAAACAAAATGGGCTTAACCAATAAAGTTCAAGCCCATCATCGACAAGTTCACTGCCTGATTATTTACAACGCCAAGTAGTTCCGCTTGGGCCATCTTCTAAAATGATGCCGAGTTCGTTCAACTTATCGCGTGCCACGTCAGCATTAGCCCAATCTTTCGCTGCACGTGAGTCATTACGCAGTTTGATCAAAGCTTCAATTTCAGCCACTTGGTCATCACCATTAGTGTCCCCTTTAAGAAACACTTCTGGATCTTGGTGCAAAATGCCAATCACATCGGCAAGCTCACGCATGAGTGCGCCAAGCGCACTGGCTTGCTGATGATTTTCTGTCTTCAGCTTGTTGATATCACGTGCCATATCAAACAATACGGAATAAGCCTCTGGCGTATTAAAGTCATCATCCATCGCTATCGTAAAGCGACTGACATACTCTTCACCGCCCGCAACTGGAACGGTTAAATCCAACCCTCTCAACGCAGTGTATAGCCGCTCTAGCGAGGCACGCGCTTGTTTTAGGTTATCTTCGCTGTAATTTAATTGGCTGCGATAATGGCCCGACATCAAGAAATAGCGCACCGTTTCCGCATCATAGTGAGCAAGTACATCGCGGATTGTGAAAAAATTCCCTAATGATTTAGACATTTTTTCTCTATCCACCATCACCATGCCACTGTGCATCCATGTGTTCACATAGGGAGTGTCATGTGCGCAGCACGATTGAGCAATTTCATTTTCATGGTGAGGAAACTGCAAATCAGAGCCTCCACCATGAATATCAAAGTGGTTACCCAAAATCGCTGAATTCATCGCCGAACATTCGATGTGCCAGCCCGGGCGTCCTTCTCCCCATGGGGATTCCCAAGTGGGCTCGCCCGGCTTCGACATTTTCCACAACACAAAATCAAGTGGGCTGCGCTTAGCAAGATCAACATCAACACGAGCGCCCGCTTGAAGCTGATCGAGATCTTGTTTGGATAACTTGCCGTATTCGTCAAATTTGCTGACTTCAAACATCACATCGCCATTAGAAGCAACGTAAGCAAAACCGCGTTCAATCAGTCGTTGCACCAAGCCTATGATTTCTTGGATATAAGCGGTTGCACGAGGCTCGACATCTGGGCGTTTCATATTCAATGCATCAAAGTCTGCATGCATGTCTGCGATTAAGCGCTCGGTTAGCGAATCACAAGATTCACCATTTTCGGCAGCACGTTTAATGATTTTGTCATCAATATCAGTGATGTTACGCACAAATGTAAGGTCATAGCCTAAGTAGCGCAAGTAGCGAGAAATCACATCAAAAGAAACGAAGGTGCGACCATGGCCAATATGACAGAGATCATAAATGGTGACTCCACAGACATACATACCCACTTTGTTGGCATGAATTGGTTTGAATTCTTCTTTTTGTCTAGTGATTGAGTTATATATTTTCAGCATGATCTCTATCTAATAACTGTTTGAACTAAAATGGCTTCACAGTATAACAACTCTAGCCTAGCTTGGTCATCCTTATTCTCTCGCAATAATACGGCCCCTAAAGACATTTGTTGATTTGAATGTGTCCAAAGTTCAGTTAAAATCCGGCCCTCAACGAAAAATAGATAAAGGTAACTATCATGATCATCCTTCACACGAATTTTGGTGATATTAAAATTCAACTTAATGAAGAAAAAGCACCAGAAACAAGCGCAAACTTTCTACAGTACTGCCGTGACGGTTTTTACGATAACACTCTGTTCCACCGCGTTATCGATGGATTCATGATTCAAGGCGGCGGCATGACCTCTGGCCTAAAAGAAAAAACAACTCGCGCAACGATTAAAAACGAAGCCAACAATGGCCTAAGCAATAAGATCGGTACTCTTGCCATGGCGCGCACTATGGACCCACACTCGGCCAGTTCTCAGTTTTTCATCAACGTGAACAACAACACATTCCTAGATTTTCGTTCAGAAAGCCGAGATGGCTGGGGCTACTGCGTGTTCGCTGAAGTGATCGAAGGTATGGATATTGTGAACAAAATAAAAGCAGTAAGCACAGGCTCTATGGGCATGCATCAAGATGTTCCACTAGAAGAAGTGTTCATTTCTGGCACAACCATCGAAGAGTAACGGTAAAAGGAGCGCATAGCGCTCCTTATTTTTATTATGCATACACTATTTATTTCTGATTTACACCTAAGCCCTTCTCGACCAGATATCACCGAGTGTTTTATCCGTTTCATGCGCGAAGAAGCCATTCATGCCGATGCGCTGTACGTGCTTGGCGATCTTTTCGAATTTTGGATAGGTGACGATGATAACTCACCTTTCGCCAACCAAATAAAATCGGAATTTAAGCAACTGACTCGCGAAGGGGTTCCTTGCTATTTTACTCAAGGAAACCGCGACTTCTTGCTTGGCAAACGATTTGCGAAAGAAACCGGGCTCACCCTTCTCCAAGAAGAACAAGTAATTGACCTTTATGGAAAAAAAACCGTGGTGTTGCATGGTGACACACTCTGTATTGATGATATAAAGTATCAAGCCTATCGAAAGAAGGTTCACCAGCCTTGGCTACAATGGGTATTTAATCGGCTGCCATTTTTTGTAAAGGTTAGTATTGTGGGTAAAGTACAGTCGGGCATCCATAACGATAAACAAATGAAAGCTATGGATATTATGGATGTCACACAAAGTGAAGTGGATAAAGTTCTTGCAAAATATGAGGTTGACTTAATGATTCATGGCCATACTCATCGACCAGAGATTCATCACAAAAATCAACTTCATGGCACCGCAACGCGAATTGTTTTGGGTGACTGGTACACCCAAGGCTCAGTCTTGGTCTATGCTAATGATGGTTACGAACTGCAAACTCGGCCATTTAGTTCTAAAAACTGACGTCAAGTCGCACTCTGGTACTATTGGTTTAAGTGGTCGTATCACAAGTTAAGCTATAATAAGTAATATCAATGATATCAATAACTAGATAAGAGTCTTGCCTTGAAATGCTCCTATATCGCCAGACAGCCGATACTCGATCGTGACCGAAAAACCATCGGCTACGAGCTGCTATTTCGAGACGGCCCTAAGAACACCTTTCCAGATATAGACCCAGACTTAGCAACGAGCCGGTTACTCTCTGATCATTTTTTATCTACTCATTACAATACGCTGGGTAAGCATTTAGGGTTTGTCAATTTCCCTTATCAAAGCCTGATTAACCTCGTTCCGACGCTTTTTCCTGCGCAAAGTCTGGTTGTTGAGGTTTTGGAAGATTGCGAACCAACCCAAGAGCTATTAGAAGCAATAAAAAAGATGGCACAGCTTGGCTACAGAATTGCGCTTGATGACTTTGTACCCAGTTCCGGCTGGCTCGCTTTCCTCCCTTATGTATCAATTATCAAATTTGACATCCGCATTATTTCTCTTGAAAAAGCCACTCGCTTCATTAAAAAACTTGGCGCGACGAAAATTGAGTTCCTTGCAGAAAAAGTAGAAACCTATGAAGAATTTAAACAAGCCAGAAAGGCGGGCTTTACCTATTTTCAAGGCTACTTTTTTAGCAAACCAGAGATGTTACAGCGCAAAGCGTTAGAGCCCTCATTTCTTACTGTAGTGCAACTGTTTAAAGAAGTAGCCAAATCTAACCTCGATTACAAAGCCATTGAGGATCTTGTCGCTACAGACCTTACCTTGTCTTATAAACTGTTAACCTTCGTTAACTCATCCGCGACCGTAAGTTCAAAGATCCACTCATTTAAAAAAGCACTGATTTATCTCGGTGAACAACGATTGAGAAAGTTTATTTCCTTGGTTGCGATTGCTTCGACGCAAGAATCTAAACCGGATTATTTGTATGGCTTGTCTATTCAAAGGGCAAGATATTGCGAACTGATCGGTGTAACAGCAAAAATTAATGTTGAACCAGGCTCGGCCTTCCTGACAGGAATGTTTTCGTTACTCGATAGCCTACTTGATCAACCTTTAGAAAGTATCATGGAAGAGATGCCTATCGACGAATACGTTAAACTTGCACTAATAGAGGGGAAAGGAGAATTAGGTCTGGTACTTGAATTAACTCGAGCTTATGAACAGGCTGACTGGCAAAATGTTGAGAAAATTGCTCATACATTAAGTATCGAAGAACCCGTGGTAAAAGAGTGTTACAACGAAGCTGTGAAATGGACAGCTGATTTACTGGGTGTCCACTCCTGAGTAGACATCGAGTTTAGATCCCCTTAAACTTCCCCGTCTTATCTGCATGGGCAATTTGAGAGGATTTATGAACCAATGCTATTGTGGTAGCCATTTAGATTACCAACACTGCTGTGAACCAATCCACAGTGATTCAGCCTTAGCCATCTATCCAGAACAACTGATGAGAGCCCGCTATAGTGCCCATGTTCTGGGCTTGGTTGATTTCGTCATCAATACCTATCATCCGAGTTGCAATGCACCACAGCAACGCGACGCAATTGAAGAATCAATCAACAGCCAATGGTGTGGGCTAGACGTCATCTCCGCAAGTATCCGCAACAACGAAAATGAAGGCTTCGTTCATTTCAAAGCCTATTACACACAGAATCAACAGCAATTTTGTCTGCAAGAGCGTTCAAGATTTATACGAGAAGATGGTATCTGGTTCTACATTGATGGTGAATTTCCACAGGAGAACACACCAACGAAGCTAGGACGAAATGACCCATGTCATTGCAGTAGCGGCAAGAAATTTAAGAAGTGTTGTGGGTAATAGATTCAAAGTCACACACAGCTGTGACTTTGAATCCTGGAATTATGGTGTAGTACGAAATAACCTATTCAGTATAAAGACCTTGTACAACCCAATTCAAAAACTCTCGTCTTTCTTCTTTTGAAGCTTTACTAAACCAAATTTTTAGCTGTAAGGCCGCTTCCGATTCAGTGTATTTTGTCGATTGAGTTGAAGTGCCCAACGATTTTAATTCGTCGGTCAAATGATGAAACTTTCCAGATTCAAAAATGACACCCTCTTTGCGGTTTTGCTTAATCGTCAAAGAACGAATATCTGAATAAGGCATCAGCGAACCATTTTCTGGCTCAAGGCGATATTGTTTACTATTACTATCTGTGACTTCGACTCCGTTTTTCTTCAAAACAAAAATCGGCTCACTCTTAAACTGCTTCTCCTGAATAACTTCGTATCGACCCGAAACCAGCTCCACAGATAGCTTATCTCCAGCTTTAATTTCTGTTCGAATAACATAAGGGAGAGACGAGAAATACTCTGGCTTAGCCACTTTCTTTAATCGACCAGCAAAGGTGAGAACCAGTTGGTTTTCACCATCAATAAATATTGGTTTTTCTTCATCCGTGAATAGCGCTTCATTCAGCACTTCCAAAGTAATACCTCTTTGCAAATCAAGCGATTGAGATAATGAAGAAAAACTCACTAACAGCAATAAACTTACAATAACGTTCTTGACCATTTTCACTTTTACAGCCCCTATATGAAAAAAGCCAACGCTAAGCGTCGGCTTTTTGTTCATCAAATTACTCGGATTAGAACGTGTAGTAAACACCTAGAGTAATATCTTGGTATTTGTTACCAGCAAAATCTTTCTTAGCTTTCGCTGTTTCATATTCAACAAAAACTAGCACATTACTAGATACGGCATAGTCCACGCCAACAACCAAGTCTGTAACTTGAGCATCTAGCTTAGTTTTGTTGTTTACATCACTGAAGCTTACCAGCTTATCGAAATCACCGTATGCGTAAGTTGTGTATAGACGAAGATCATCAACTTTGTAAGACGCCGCCAAGTTCCATACATCGCCTTCTAAAGCAGCAAGTACTTTTTTATCTTTATCAGCTATGGCTACACTTTGTGTATCTACCGCACCAAGCGTACTTAAACCTTCAGTGCTTAGATAAGTTGCCGCGAAGAAGAAACCAGCAACATCAACAGAAGCAGATACACCGAATGAACTTGCATCGTAGTCTTTTGTCACTTCGCTGCTGTTGAATGAAGCACCAACAGAGAACATTTCCATCGCGTAGTTAGCCGATAGGCCGTAAGAGTTATCTAGTTTGTCAGTGTTATTAGTATATACATCCGCAACCAAGGTTAGGCCACCAACTGGAGTCACTTTCAGTGCAAGACCTTCTGTTTTGCTTTCATAAGGACGATCTAGACCGATGTAGTTACCTTCGTTAGCAATATCGGTTTTTTGAATTGCATCAAAAGATTCTGCGAAGTCACCCGTTTCACCAACAGCCACACCCCAGATATCGCCTTTCACGCCGACATATAGGTCGTCTACTTCAACTCCTGCAGAACCATCACCTTCAAATTCAAAAGAACCAAAAGTGGTTAGACCATTAGATAGCTTATGAGAAGCATCTAATTGAATTTTTGCCCAAGTAGAGAAATCAGCCGATTCTTTTGTTTTAACATCAGAAGCTGTTTTTTCTTTCTGAATTAGGTAAGCATCAATTTCGCCTTTAAGGCCAACTGAAGTGCTGTCGTTAGCGTAAATTTCTGCTGCGTTAACTGAGCTTGCTGCCGCAAGCACTGCTAGTGCTAATAGAGTCTTTTTCATAATTAATCCACTGCCTTTTCTTATGTATGGGAATTCCTTATCCGGTTCCCTTTGTTTTTGCTGGCAACTTCCAAATTTAAACTCGGTTCGTTGCCGCCATTAAATCTCAAGGATTAGATTGCAAAAGATTATCCTGCATGTCAAATATCCTAAAAAACAAACAAAAATAAAGGTAAAGACAATTAAAAACATATGGTTACATGAAATTTTCATAAAATTACGGGCGACTTCCAAGCAAAAACATCATATAATCTAAAAAACAACAATCATGCAACATTAGCATTAAATTCCATAAGAATTGCATTAAACGGCACTAAACCGACATTAATATCATCATTCTGCAATCAGGATAGTTTTATATTTTTCATAATAAGAATTAAATATAAGTTCCTGAAGGTTCAGTTTTTTTTGTGAACAAGATCTAGATTTGATCTAAAAGCATACGATTTCGTGAACTGCGTATCCTTTAGTGAACTGTGCTAGACTCGGCACTCTGCTATTTAGGTCTGTGTATGCTTACAACAAAAATCCAAAAATCCATTCGGGATAGTTATCAAAATCTGCAATTTCAGCTCGAAAACTTCATTCCTCGTCGAGGACAAAACTATCTTGTTGCTGAGATTGCAAAAACATTGTGTGGTTCATATCACAAGTCCAACCGAATCTTGATTGCTGAAGCGGGTACAGGAATAGGGAAATCACTCTCCTATTTAATGGCAGCGGTTCCTGTTGCAGTGTTGAATAATAGAAAGGTTGTTGTTTCGACAGCCACAGTGGCACTTCAAGAACAGCTGATCAGCAAAGATTTGCCTTTATTTAGACGCATCACCGATCGTCAATTCTCTTTTATTCTTGCCAAAGGACGTCAACGATACTGTTGCACCGAAAAACTCGCGGCTGCGTGTGGAGTAGATGGATCACAAATTGCCCTGTTCGAATCAAAGCCACAAAAAAAAGACGTTGAATTATTCACCACCATGTATGAAAAACTAACTCAAGGAAAGTGGAACGGTGATCGCGACTCGTGGCCAAAAGCGATTAAAGATGAGTTATGGCAACTGATTGTTAGTGATAAGCATAGTTGTAATGGTAGCTTTGCTGGCCACAGAGATTGCCCTTTTCAGAAGGCCCGTTCGGAACTGGATAAAGCCGATGTCATTATTGCCAACCACAGTTTGGTCATGGCGGATGCTGACCTTGGCGGTGGTGTCATTCTGCCTGAGCCCGAAAACACCATTTACATTTTTGATGAAGCACACCACTTACCTCATGTAGCACGAGATCACGCTTCAGCGTCCGCAAGCTTGAAAGGCGCAGCAAGTTGGTTAGAAAAACTCAATCAATCCGTAACCAAGTTTTCAAGCTTAGCCGAAGAAAAACGAGTGGCACGTTTTCGTAACGAACTGCAGGAGACACTGCAACAGCTTATCCCAAGCTTGAGCCAACTGACAAAGCAGTTTGTGCCCGAACAATTTGAAGAAAAGCGATACCGTTTTGAGCATGGCGAACTGCCACAATGGCTTGAAGAAGAATCTAAAACCCTGAAGCGGCTCTCTCAAAAAGCCAATCAATCCGTCGCTAAAATTGCGGACTTGATTGCGGAACGAGTTAAGGAAGGCGAACTCGCCGCTCGGTTGGCAGAATCGGCACTGGCTGAATTAGGCTTTTATATTCAACGTTTAGAGAACCTTGCCCAAGTATGGCTGCTGATGGCGGAACCTAAGCGAGAAAAAGGAGCCCCTTTGGCACGTTGGCTTGAAATTCACCCTGAACGTGAAGGTGATTTCATTGTTAACGTTTCACCGCTAGAAATTGGTTGGCAACTTGATCAACAGATCTGGAGCCGCTGCATCGGCGCAATCTTAGTCTCCGCGACGATGCGAGCTCTTAACTCGTTCAGCTACTTTTGCTCGCAAGCAGGGATCAGTGAAAAGGCCGAAGATGGCACACGTTTCCTAGCACTCGCTTCACCGTTTGATTATCAAAATCAGGCCGAGTTACTCATTCCAGCAATGCGTTTTGAACCGCAAGCGAAAGAGTATACTGATTATCTGGTAGAGCGGCTCGCTGAGTTTATTCAGCCAAACAAAGCTAATTTAGTGCTGTTTGCTTCTTACTGGCAAATGCGCGAAGTGGCTGAAAAAATATCAACAGATTTTGTTAAACGAGGCTGGGCGCTGCAAGTCCAAGGTGAAATATCACGCACAGAAATTCTAAATAAACATAAAATGCTAGTGCAGTGTGGTAAAACGAGCGTGATGTTTGGCACCAGTAGCTTTTCGGAAGGGCTAGACTTACCAGGAGAACTTTTGGAGAATCTGGTGATCACAAAAATTCCGTTTGCCGTACCAACCTCTCCAGTTGAGCAAGCTCACGCCGAATACATAGAGAAGCGAGGCGGAAACTCTTTTATTCAGATAACCGTTCCTGAAGCCAGCAAAAAGCTGATCCAAGCCGTCGGGAGATTGCTGCGCAAAGAGCGTGATTCTGGTAGAGTCGTGATTCTCGATCGCCGAATCGTTTCAAAACGCTACGGAAAATCATTATTGGACTCGCTTCCTCCATTTAAAAGAACAATAGAATATTAGCTAGGGGCTTAACGCTGCGCCCTTTCATCTCATTACTCAGGGCCGATTTTATTCATGGAATTTGTTGAGCCAACCACTTTGATTGTGTTGGCGCTTGTTGCTTTTATTGCTGGCTTTATCGATGCAGTCGCTGGCGGCGGTGGCATGCTTACTGTACCCGCGTTATTATCAATCGGTCTTCCGCCGCACATCGCACTAGGAACGAATAAGCTGGCAGCAACATTTGCCTCATCAACTGCCGCATTAACCTACTATCAGAAGAAGTTGTTTCAACCAAGTTGCTGGGTCAGAGCTTTCATTGCCACCTTAATTGGCGCAACCATAGGTACTTTTGCTGTCGATGCGATCAGCACCGATTGGCTACAAAAAGTACTGCCGCTCATTATTCTAGCGGCCGCTATCTATACGATATGGCATAAAACACCACATGCACACCAGAATGTCAGCCCGCCTCCCTGCCCTGTACTTCACAAAAAGCAGTATGCGCAAGGCTTGATACTTGGATTTTATGACGGGCTGGCAGGGCCAGGGACTGGCGCATTTTGGACAGTCAGTTCGATGGCGTTATACCGACTCAACATTTTATTGGCCTCTGGCCTTGCTAAAGCGATGAATTTTACCAGTAATGTAACGTCATTGGTTACCTTTGCCATTTTGGGGCATATTGACTGGGTGCTGGGACTGACTATGGGAGTTTGTTTGATGGCTGGAGCTTTTGTTGGCGCACATTCAGCGATTCGTTTCGGCGCTAAATTTATTCGTCCGGTGTTTGTGAGTGTGGTCAGTGTGCTTGCAATTAAGCTGACTTATGATGCGTGGTTTGCAGGCTTATGAACCATTTTTCTCAATTGAAGTCCTTAATTGAAGAGTTGAAGCAACAAGCCGCCAGTGTTGACCGAACTCGTGGTGAACACCATCAGGCTCTGTTTGATGAGCGCCTGTTCCACTGTAAAGCGCACTTATTAATCCCTTGTGTTATGGAAGCAAAAGCGACCTTTGATTCCATCGTGCGCGAACAAGAGAGCCAACGGCTAACCAGTCAACGAGCTCAATATCTAACCGATCGACTGCTTGCACAAATTGCGGCAATCCAACGCGAAATATCGACAGTATCGATCAGAAAAAGTGAGCCCAAGCATCGCAGCTATTATCGCAAACCGATCAATGCGTTATATCAAGAGCTGGCCCAGCACCAAGAATGGGAGCGGAGGCTGATGGATATGGTGAGAGAAAAAGAACTCGGGCTCAAGCAAACTTCGGCTGTTAGTCAGCAGCAAGCACAAAAAGCGTTATTGACCGTAGAGCAGCGGCTCAAGCGTTGCCAAGAAGCCAAAGCCAAAATTGAGAAACAAATTACGTTCAGGGAGAAAAACCAATAAAATGAATGATCCTACTGTACCGCTAGACGGTGCGTCTGAAGAGATAAAGCTCGCTGTCGATCTCATCTACTTATTAGAAACCAATCAGATTGAACCACACACCGCACTTGAAGCGCTGAAAATCGTACAGCAGGATTTATTGCGTAAAATAGAGGAAGCAGCGAAGGCGTAACATGCCATATTGTTCTGTTTACCGAAATGGTAATGACAATGTCAACCATTAACACCTATTAGAATCGATTCGCTTTTCGTCTTGTCCTTGCGCCTTGAAATGGTAACATCTTCCGCACAACTCATCTTAAGGATCCCTTATGAAAGTCATCAGTTTTAACATCAACGGGTTGAGAGCTCGCCTTCATCAACTGCAAGCGATTATTGATAAGCATCAACCTGATGTCATTGGACTTCAAGAAATCAAAGTACACGATGACGCTTTTCCTCTTGAGGAGGTTGAAGCCATGGGCTACCACGTCTATTTTCATGGTCAAAAAGCACATTATGGCGTCGCCATGTTGTGCAAAAAGGAACCCATTTCAGTACAGAAAGGCTTTCCTAGCGATAATGAAGATCATCAAAAACGCATGATTATGGCCACTTTTGAAGATGACAACGGCCAAAAAACAACCATACTCAACGGCTATTTTCCTCAAGGGGAGAATATTTCCCATGAAACAAAATATCCCTATAAGCGTCAGTTTTATAAAGATCTAATGGGTTACTTAACGTCACATCATTCCCCTGACGAACAAATAATTGTGATGGGAGACATTAACATCAGCCCTATCGACTTGGATATTGGGATTGGTGAAGCCAATAGAAAACGCTGGTTGCAAACGGGAAAATGCTCTTTCCAACCTGAAGAGCGTGAATGGTTACAAACTTTAATCGGCTGGGGTTTTGTTGACACATTCCGTCAGTTAAATCCGGATGTAAATGATCAATTTTCGTGGTTTGATTATCGCTCACGCGGCTTTGATGATAACCGTGGGCTGCGAATCGACGTCATTTTAGCGACCCCGAACCTAGCAGAAAAATGCCAAGAGGTCGGCATCGACTATGAGCTTCGTGGAATAGAAAAACCTTCTGATCACGCGCCAATTTGGTCCAGTTTTTCTTTGTAGGAACAGAAAGTCACGTGCCAATAAGAAGCGCGCATTCAGCGCGCTTCTTATTTTAATCTATGCCTGGATTATAGAAACAAACTCGCACAATAAATTGCTACTCGCAGCCCTTCAGCTTAATGGGCGCAAATAAGCTAAGAAGCGTTTTTCAGCCTGTTTGAAGCAGAACAAAATAATGAAGGTCAAGCCCATATAGAACAAACCTGCGGTTAAAAATGACTCGAATGGAGCATAATAACGAGAGTTCACTAAACGCGCAGCTCCCGTTAAATCCATAATGGTAACAATACCAGCAACCGCAGAGCCGTGGAGCATGAAGATAACTTCATTACTATAAGCGGGCAGTGCGCGCCTTAACGCACTCGGTAGAATAATTCGTCGATACGTTTTCCAAGTACTCATTCCGTATGCTTTCGCCGCTTCAACTTCGCCTTTCGGCAATCCATTGATCGCGCCGCGAATAATTTCAGCCGTGTAGGCGGACGTATTGAGAACAAAAGCAACCAACGCGCAAAACCAAGCGTTTTCCCACAAGGTATCTTTCACCGGGAAAAATTGATCCATTCCATAGTAGATGAGATAAAGCTGGACCAATAACGGTGTACCACGAAAAAAGTAGGTATAAGCCCATGCTGGAGTACGAATAAAATAGTTGTGGCTATTTCTAGCAATCGCTAAGGGGATGGCAAGGCTCAAACCGATGATTAACGACAACCCCACCAGCCAAACCGTTGTCCACAGCCCACTAAAATAAATTGGTAGGCTTTGAGTAATAAGGGAAAAATCCATATTTACCTCGTGTGAATGCTGAACTTGCGCTCAACCAATTTGAGAAGACCAGTTGATACACTGGTAAAGAAAAGGAAGATCACTGCAACAGCCATATAAAAGGTGAATGGCATTTTTGTCGAACCCGCCGCGAGTGAGCTGACTCTGACCATATCTTCTAATCCAATAATGGAAACAAGTGCCGTCGTTTTGAGCAATACTAACCAGTTGTTACCAAATCCTGGTAACGCATGACGGACCATTTGAGGAAGCAAAATGCGTCTAAATGCTAACGTGGAACTCATACCATACGCTTTCGCCGCTTCCATCTCCCCTTTATCAACCGCCATAATAGCGCCACGAAAGGTTTCAGCCATATAGGCACCGAAAATGAAACCTATGGTTAGCACCCCTGCAATGAAAGGGCTAACATCAATATAATCGGGGAGATAAGCGGTCCATTCATGGCTCGGGTCACTTGCCATAAACCAACTGTTTAGCCATTCGTTGATTGAATAAAGGCTATTATTCAACAAAATTTGACCGCCAAAGAAAATAAGCATCATTAACACAAGGTCTGGAATACCGCGAATGATGGTCGTATAAAGAGTGGCAATGGCTCTTGCCCAACGGTAAGGTGCAAGCTTGGCTAGTGCACCTAGCATGCCAAGTAACATGGCAAGTAATAAAGAGAGCACGGCAACTTCAATGGTCAGCACCGCTCCCTTCAAAATTGAGGCTTCATACCCGTGTAGGTCCAACATAATTCATCCCTAGTCCCTGGAGAATTTAACGACTGGGTACTTCTGGAACTAGGATCCAGCCGTTAAGAATCAATGGATTCCCATCATAATTGAGAAGGTGGAGTCAACTGAGCTAACCAGTCCTAATTACAGAGTGATCGATAAACATATTCATATGCTCGGCCCACTCTCACCTTCTAATTATATGGGTAAGATATGATGTTACAGCTTATTCACCGTAGACATCGTAATTAAAGTATTTGGCCGCAATTTCTTGGTAAATCCCTTGTTGACGAAGAGATTTAATCGCCATATCAAGTTTTTGAGTGAGATCTTTGTCTTGCTTACGAACCGCAATACCAAAACCATCGCCAAACCATTTCGGATCGGTTAATGATGGGCCGACGAACTCATACGCTTCGCCGCCCGCTTTGTTAAGCACACCCTCTTCCAATGCAGAGGCATCACCCAATACTGCCGCAATACGGCCATTGGCTAGGTCAATATAGGCTTCATCAAATGAACCATAACGGACAATTTCAACTGCATCGCCATAATTATCAGTAAGATACTTATCGTGCGTTGTTGCACGTTGTACACCAATTTTCACCCCTTTTAGACCTTCTTTAGAAAAATCCAACGCGGCTCCCTTCTTGGCGATAAATTTATTGGGAATTAATGCGTACTTACCAGTGAAATCGACTTTTTTCTTACGCTCGTCGGTAATTGACATGGCTGCAATAATCGCATCATATTTACGTACGAGCAGTGATGGAATAATGCCATCCCAGTCTTGTGGAACGATGTTACATTCCACTTTCATCTCCTTGCACAACGCATTGGCCATATCAACATCAAAGCCTTTGAGAGATCCATCTGCCTCTGTCCAGCTAAAAGGAGGATAAGCCCCTTCTATACCAAAACGAACCGTCTTCCATTCTTTCGCTTGGGCCATGCCAGTCATTGCACTAGCGGCAACGGCTGCAACTAATAACCACTTTTTCATTTCCATACTCCTGTGATTGAGATCTTATTTATTTATCATGTTGTGTTTGTGTTGGTTTTGCTTAATATTTATGTCGTGGTGAACACCACAACGCAATGAATACATTAATAAATAGAGGATATAAATTGTTTTAACCGTTCAGATTTGGGCTGGGTGAACAGGATTGCAGGGTCTCCTTGCTCTTCCACTAAACCTTGGTGCAAGAACATCACATGGTTTGAAACGTCGCGAGCAAAGGCCATTTCATGAGTCACTACCAGCATAGTACGGCCTTCTTCTGCCAAGTCTCTCATAACACCCAACACTTCACCGACCAATTCAGGATCAAGTGCGGAAGTGGGCTCATCAAACAGCATGACTTCTGGCTCCACGGCTAACGCTCTAGCAATCGCCGCACGTTGTTGTTGCCCACCAGAAAGGTGTCCAGGATAATAGTCTTTACGTTCATACAGGCCGACTTTTTTTAGCAGCACCTCAGCACTCTCGATGGCTCGTGCTTTCGGTACTCCTAACACATGAATTGGTGCTTCAATAACGTTTTCTAACACCGTCATGTGCGACCAAAGGTTAAATCCCTGAAATACCATAGCAAGGCGTGAGCGAATTCGTTGCACCTGCTTTTCACTCACAGGTGAAGCTTCACCTTGCCGATTTTTTTTCATTTGAATGAGTTCACCATTGACCCAAATATCACCAGAGGTTGGTGTTTCAAGTAAATTGATGCATCTAAGAAAGGTACTTTTTCCCGAACCAGAAGAACCAATAATGGAGATCACATCACCCTTACGAGCTTCTAGTGAGATTCCTTTTAGTACTTGGTTTTGACCAAAGGTTTTGTGCAGCTCTTTAATATTCAGCGCCAGTACATCAGTCATGCGCTTAACTCCCTGTATTTGCTACTGCAGAGTATTCCAACTCCCATTTTTGATACAAACTAGCATTCACACCAAAAACATGCAACAAATTATTAACCTATAAAATAAGGATATTTAGTTATTTTATCTGATTAAAAATTCACATTTTAGCCAATACTTCTCCATATGGCGCATATAAATGGCACACCAAGCGATTAACACTTAATTCATTCTATTAACATAAACTTAAAAATCGACAACCTATGCAGGCATAAAGTACACCTAGATTCATAGGATATTTAAGGTCATTAATATCATTGAAACTCTTTTACAAACATCACAATATGAAACATTATTTCAAGTAAGTAACGCCTCAACCTCCTGTTTTCATTAGGCTGCTGTAGTTTTCTTTCACATTTATTCTTAAAGTGATCAAGATCAATCACCCTAAAGGATAAGCAAGATAAACTCGCGAGCAAAGATAAGGTTGTATAAATAACCACACACTTTTTTTAGTTGTTGTTATGCAAGCACATATGAGATGTGCTACATATTCAATTAAAAACATTACCGCTTCTTCGCGGATTACTAGGATTCAGTACGAATTACTAACTTTTACAAATATGAGGAATCTATGCCAGACGTAGTCAACAATGAGCGCTCAGAAATCGAGACGAAAAGCTATAAAGAGCTGCATCGTCCAGCATCTGAGTTTGCAAGCCGTTAAGATTACCTAGACCACGAACTGCAGATCATGAAGCCCCGTCGCTTTGGTTTGAACTTACCTGGTCGTGACTTCCGTTTTGAACTTGAAGATTTTGTACCAGCTATCGCGGGTACAATCGGCATTATCGCCATGTACTCAGCGGTAATGATGTCTTGGGCTGATGGCCTAACCCAAGCATGGGATCACATTCATCTAGGTAAAGACTTCGCGATTGAAGTTGCACGTGTAGAGATGTTATTTCCTGCCCTCTTCTTCTGTGTTATTGCCTCTGGTTTCTTAAACCCAAAAGCCAACTTAGCTGGCAACCATGGCCCAATGATCCCTCTTATCGGCTCAATCGCATTAGCTGGTGCACACCCTTTGGCATTGGCAATTTTGCTTGGCGTTTTTGGTCTTCTCTTAAGTTACTTTAAAGGAGGCTCGAAACTGGTCAATCTAACCTCCGAGGGAACCGCAGGCGGGTTGCTTATCTTCCTCGGCTTTACCGGAACAATGAGTCAAATTGGTTCTATCCAAACTTGGGCTACCAGTTTGCAATCGGCCGATGTCGCCGCAGGCAGCTTAGGTTACGTTGGCCTAGTGGTTTTAGGTGTCAATATTGTGTTGTATGCATTTCTTGCAAAAATCAACATGCGTTGGTTGGCAATTCCTGTCTGTGCAATGACAGGCCTTGCGATTGCACTTTTATTCGGTACTGGCTTTGATCTTCAATTTGAAACTCAGATGGGCTTACCTAACCTTAATCCTGTTTACTGGTGGGGCTCAACCACTGAAGGTTGGATGCTTGGTTTGCCAACAGTAGAACACTTTATCGCTTCATTGCCCTTTGCTATTTTGGCCGTTGCGATGTGGTCACCAGATTTCCTTGGTCACCGAATTTTCCAAGAGTTGAACTATCCGAAGAGAACTGAAAAAGTACTGATGGATGTTGATGACACAATGACCATGGGTGGTGGTAATATCACATCGTCATGGGGAACGTATATGATCCCAGCGGCGATTGCTAAACGCCCAATTCCTGGTGGTGCCATCATTTTAGGCTTATTGGTCATGACTATTGCTATCCTTGGCTTCCCAATGGACGTAGCGGTTTGGCCGCCAGTAATGCGTATTGCTCTATTAGTAGGGGTATTTCTTCCTTTACTAGAAGCGGGTATGCAAATGGTAAGAAACACAAAAGATTCACAAGCAGCGGGCATTTGTATCTTTGGTAGCGCTGTGGTGAACCCTGTTCTGGCTTGGGCATTGACCATGCTACTGGACAATAATGGCCTGATTGGCGACAAAGAACGTGCATCAAAGCTGTCTTTTGTCGACAAAATCATCATTCCAGGTGGTGTGCTGATCATCTGTTTAATTGCTATGCTTGCGGTTGGTATGCTTGAAAACCAATACGGTTTAAAAGCTTGGCTATAATGAGATTCGACTAATACTAATTTGGGTAGTGCTCGCACTACCCAAACTTTATTTGAAAAGTTTAACTTTTATTGATTTAGTTTAAGGTTTACAAAAAAATTTTAGCCTAATCTTGTATTCAAGGCTTCAAAGCACAATATCTATATTCAGATAATTGAATAGTGTGAATATAGATATTGTATTAATAGAGTGTACTGCTCCTTTCGAGGATAACTGGCTCAACAGTGAAGACAGTGCGTGTTTTTTCTACTAAAAAGGTAGGTATGTCATGGCAGAGCAATTTGCTAAAGCTTGGGAAAGTTTTGCTGCAGGTGAGTGGCAAAATGAAGTTAACGTTCGTGATTTTATTCAAAAGAACTATACGCCGTATGAAGGTGACGAATCTTTCCTAGTTTCTGAAGGTACTGAAGCGACAAACAAGCTTTGGGCTAAAGTAATGGAAGGTATCAAACAGGAAAACGCGACTAAGGCCCCTGTCGATTTCGATACTGACGTTATTTCTACCATCACTGCTCACGATGCAGGCTATATCGAAAAAGATCTTGAAACTATCGTTGGTCTACAAACTGAGAAGCCACTTAAGCGCGCTATCATCCCTAACGGTGGTGTGCGTATGGTGGAAGGCTCTTGCAAAGCATACGGTAGAACTCTTGACCCTATGATTTCAAAAATCTACTCAGAATACCGTAAAACTCACAACGCTGGCGTTTTCGACATCTACACTCCTGATATCCTAGCGTGTCGTAAGTCTGGTGTTCTGACTGGCCTTCCTGATGCTTATGGCCGTGGCCGTATCATTGGTGACTACCGCCGCGTAGCACTTTACGGTGTTGATTTCCTAATGAAGGATAAGCTTGCTCAATTCACTTCGCTACAAGAGCGTTTTGAGAACGGCGAAGACCTAACGGCAACGATGCAACTTCGTGAAGAAATTGCCGAACAACACCGTGCACTTGGCCAAATGAAAAAAATGGCTGAAAAATACGGTTTTGATATCTCTCGCCCAGCAGAAACCGCACAAGAAGCTATTCAGTGGACTTACTTCGGCTACCTAGCTGCTGTTAAGTCACAAAACGGTGCAGCAATGTCGCTAGGCCGTACTTCGACTTTCCTAGATATCTTCATCCAACGTGATCTAGAAGCGGGTAAAATCACTGAAGTACAAGCTCAAGAAATGATCGACCACTTCGTAATGAAGCTGCGTATGGTTCGTTTCCTACGCACTCCTGAATACGATGAACTATTCTCTGGTGACCCAATTTGGGCAACAGAATCAATGGGTGGTATGGGTCTTGACGGCCGTACACTCGTTACACGTTCTAACTTCCGTTTCCTAAACAGCCTATACACTATGGGTCCTTCTCCAGAGCCAAATATCACTGTACTTTGGTCTGAGCAGCTACCTGATGGCTTTAAACGTTTCTGTGCAAAAGTATCTATCGATACTTCATCTATCCAGTACGAAAACGACGATTTAATGCGTCCAGACATGAACTCTGACGACTATGCTATCGCATGTTGTGTATCGCCAATGGTTGTAGGTAAACAAATGCAGTTCTTCGGAGCGCGTGCAAACCTTGCCAAAACCATGCTTTACACTATCAACGGTGGTGTTGATGAGAAGTTGAAAATCCAAGTTGGTCCTAAAATGGACAAGATCGCAGGTGAGTATCTTGACTATGACGAACTATGGACAAAATTGGACCACTTCATGGATTGGTTGGCGAAGCAATATGTGACTGCACTAAACAGCATTCACTACATGCACGACAAATACAGCTATGAAGCAGCGCTAATGGCACTGCATGATCGTGACGTTAAACGTACGATGGCATGTGGTATTGCTGGCCTGTCTGTTGCTGCTGACTCTCTATCAGCAATCAAATACGCAAAAGTTAAGCCAATTCGTGACGAAGATGGCCTAGCGATCGATTTCGAAATCGAAGGTGATTATCCTAAATTTGGTAACAATGACGCCCGCGTTGATGACATTGCATGTGAACTTGTTTCTACCTTTATGGGCAAAATCCGTAAACTTAAGATGTACCGTGATGCAATCCCAACTCAGTCTATCCTGACTATCACTTCAAACGTGGTATATGGTAAGAAAACAGGTAACACACCTGACGGTCGTCGTGCTGGCATGCCTTTCGCACCGGGTGCGAACCCAATGCATGGTCGTGATGAAAAAGGTGCAGTAGCATCATTGACTTCAGTAGCGAAACTACCGTTTGCTGATGCGCAAGATGGTATTTCTTATACTTTCTCTATCGTTCCAAATGCGTTAGGCAAAGAAGAAGCAAGTCAACGTGCAAACCTTGCAGGCCTTATGGATGGTTACTTCCACCATGAAGCGGGCATTGAAGGTGGTCAACACTTAAACGTGAATGTGCTTAATCGCGAAACTCTTGAAGATGCGGTTAAACACCCTGAGAAATACCCTCAGCTAACCATTCGTGTATCTGGCTATGCTGTGCGTTTTAACTCACTGACTGCAGAACAACAAGCTGACGTTATTGCGCGTACTTTCACTGAATCTCTATAATTTCAGTTAAATTACTAGCAAAGTAGTTAAGCCCCGCTCGGTGAGTGGGTTTTTTTTTATACTCAGAGATCAAAAATGTGTAATCCATCGGTCACAAATGTTACGGCTACCACATTTATTTTGATTCAATTGCCCATTAATCAACTAAATAGCGATTCTTTCCTATATGATTAGAGCTTGTCTATATTCTGCAGTGTCCGTATGAAGTTATTTCACATTATTCCATTGACGTTACTCAGTGCTTCTGCGCTGGCCTCTCAACACGCAACCGTTGCTTTTAACCTCGACAACGATGGTGTGTTTGGCGTAGATCGCGACTACACCAATGGTTTATTTTTAAGCTACACCTCAGAGGCGATTACTCCATATTGGTGGGCTAAACCACTCAGCCTTTCGATCTGGGGAACAGCTCCGTTAGATAAATGGGAAATCACTATCGGTCACAAAATGTGGACTCCTTCGGAGATTTCTCTTACCAAACCAGAGCCGAATGAACGACCTTACGCTGGGTATTTACACACCGAGCTTAACTATATTAGTTTGCATCCCCAACAAGCCACGCGGGCAAATTTAACTATTGGAACCATTGGCGATGCTGCGCTTTCTGAAAAAGCGCAAAAGTTAGTGCACAGCATCACTAAATCTGACGAACCTAACGGATGGGCCTACCAGGTAGAAGACAAAATCGTCGGTAGTATTGGCTACCAATCGCATTTTAATTTGACACGCTATCGCAGCTACGCTGGTACTGACGCTGAGTTTTCTAACGTTTCAAAGGTCAATGTTGGTAACTTTCGTAGTGATGTTTCGACAGGTTTCATGATGCGTTGGGGGACCGATCTTGCAGGCAACTTTGGCAGTGCTCAAATCAGTGCAGAAAACCCTTTTTCCGCAGGGATGATTGGTGCTTCGGATACTGGATGGTTTCTCTTCGGAGGTGTAGAAGGACGCTATCGCTTCAATGACATCACCATCGAAGGAGATAGGCCTTTAAACGGATTGGATCACCCAGCAGAATATTACCAAGTTAACTTGCAAAATCTCCAAGCGACCGCTGTAGTTGGTGCGGCTTGGTATATTCAACAAGTTGGCGTGAGTTTAACGTTCATCGCAAATACACCTGAGTATAAGGAGGACAAAAGCTCCATTCACGGTGTTGGTAGCATTTCTCTTTTTGCCTTCTTCTAACATTGAAAAACTGAAATCATATGGTAAAGCTTTGGCAGTCCGCACTTAGACTGCTAGAGCGTTTATCTACAATCTTGCTTGTTGCTCTTAACTGTTCATTGTTCTCTTCCAAGGCTCTCATGGCTCGAGATATTTGCGTCATGTTATCCGCCATTGAGTGACTAGTTTTCGCCAAATCTCGGGTCGATGCAAAAATGGCTTCTGTTTTATTCGCCGCTTCATCTGCCTTTTTGATAATTTTCGCTATCGCTTGGATTGCTTCATTACCTTTTTCTTGCGCATTCTGCATAGACTGCTCGGATTGCGCAATATAAGTGATTACTTCGGCACTTTCCTTTTGCATAGTTTCAATAGTGCCGGAAATTTCGGCCACGGCATTGACCGTTCTTACCGCTAAACTTCGCACTTCATCTGCAACAACAGCAAAGCCACGACCTTGTTCCCCAGCTCTCGCCGCTTCAATGGCGGCATTGAGTGCCAATAAATTAGTCTGCTCAGCAATACTATTAATCGTGTCCATCACCGAGTCTACTTTTACAGAAGCTTGTTCAAGTTGATGAATATGCCCCGAGGCCGAACTTAGGATTTTTCCCACCTCAGCCAGTGACGTAATAGCAACGGAAATTACTTTCCCCCCCTCTTCTGCGCTTTGCATAGAAGATTGGCTGAGTTTCGCAACAAATTCTAATGAGTTGGAGACTTGTTGCGTCATCACGCTAACCTCTTCCGTTGCCGATGCCAATAATTGAGTCTGACCCAAAACGTCAGATTGATTTGTTACCAAAGTATCCAAGCCAATATTCAACGATGTGGCATCGCCAGACAAAGCTTCACTACTTTTCTGCACCCCACTGACCAATTTGCCTAAATTTTCACAACTTTGGTTAATGGCTAATGCCAGTTGATTGAATTCGTCCTTTTCGTTATTCGTCATCGGCATACGGCGTGACAAATCACCACGCGAGATATTGTTCAACACGTGAATAGTTTGCGACAAAGAACGAGAAAGAGAAAAACTAAAGGTAAGGAAAATAGCAATGGTCAATATGGCAAGTAACGCACAGGCCGCCAATACAGACCACTGTGTTTGCGATGCGGTCATATTGGCGGCCAACTGATATTGTTCGCTCAACGCAGAAAGCTTGGTTGAAATATCTTGAATCACCGACTTCACTTGCGCCTCTGTAGCGATTCTTTGTTTCTCCATCATTTGTAACTGCTGGGACAGCTCACTCAATCGTAAAAATGCCTGTTTAAATTGTTGTATCTCTTTTTCATATAGATCCAGCATCGAATAAGAATCAGACATATTGACAAAACTGGTCATAGCACGATTAAACAGCCTTAAGTTTTGCTCAGAGGGTTCTAATAAATAATTTTGCTGCGCCTTAACCATTACTTGAAAATCCGAGTTGATTGTAACCATCCCCGTCTCATCTATCTTTTTCTCTATTGTGATAGCCAACGTTTTCAGCTCGCCCAGCTTACCTTCGTTCACATTGAAACCCACTTCCGATTTCACCTGCAACCAAGGATGCAAAAAATGATCAAATTGTTTAGCTGCCTTGAGCAACACTTCCCCTTCTTGAGCAAAATTGGTCTTTTGTAGGAAAGCCACATCAACATTCACCTCTCCCATTAACAGATCCAATTTCTTCAAAACAGAATTGATTTGATTGCCTTGCATGCTGTTTAGCTCAGATGCAATCGATAACAAATTTGCTTGAGTAGTAAATATCGCCACAGAACCAGATGCCACGTCTCCACTAGACCGATACTGATCATCCATTCCCATTAGGCTTTTTGCGGTATAAATCCCTAAACCTAAAAAACCAACACAAAGGATGAGCAAAAATAGACTGATTTTTTGTTTTTTAGAAAACTGTACATCCATGAGCTATTCCTTATTTAAACTCTATCGTATTCAACGAGTTTTTATTTCTATACAGTGTAGTCAATGCGCAGGATTTCATGGCATTCATTTTGAGCCACAGCATGTGGTCCAGGATATGCGGCAGCAATTGCACATTAACCCTACTTAATCCCTACCATTTGTAATAAAATAACGGGCAAATAACCTATTCGAGATGAACTGATGTCAACAACTGGTCGTATTCATTCTTTTGAGTCTTGTGGCACAGTAGATGGCCCTGGAATTCGCTTCATTATTTTTATGCAAGGCTGCCTAATGCGTTGTATGTATTGTCATAATCGTGACACATGGGACACCCATGAAGGCAAGGAAGTGACTGTCGAAGAAATCATTACCGAAGCAAAATCTTATCGCCATTTTATGAAAGCCTCTGGCGGCGGAATTACCTGCTCAGGCGGTGAAGCTATGCTTCAACCTGAATTTGTTCGTGATTTATTCAGCGCGGCGCAAGCCGAAGGTATTCACACTTGCTTAGATACCAACGGTTATGTTCGCAAACACACAGATGTTATTGATGAAGTGCTCGATGCCACTGATTTAGTAATGTTAGACATCAAACACATGAAAGATGAGATCCACCATGATTTTATTGGTGTGTCGAATAAGCGAACCTTAGATTTCGCGCGCTACTTGCACACCATTGGTAAAAAAACTTGGATCCGTTATGTGATTGTTCCTGGCTACACTGATGACGAAGAAGCCGCTCATATGCTTGGTGATTTTATCAAAGATATGGATAATATCGAGAAAGTAGAGCTGTTGCCTTATCACAAATTGGGCGCTCATAAATGGGAAGCCATGGGATTAAAATATCCATTAGAAGGTGTGAATCCACCGTCAAAAGAGACCATGGAAAAAATCGTCGAGATCTTGGCTCAATATCACTCAAACATAAAATATTGATTACTTGATCTAACAACCATAAAAATACCAGCATAACGCTGGTATTTTTATAGAGAGGCTAGCCATGCAACAGGAACAACTTGCGGTGCTCCTGCTGCTGATTGGGTCAACTACGCGATTTTAAATACTCATTTTGGACAAAGTTATATCTATAACCACTTACATAAAAAGTAACAAGAATTGCGCACATTTTATACTTTCCATATTAAATCCGTGTTGAGATCATGTTTCATTGCCGATAATTGCTGTTAATCTTATGCCATCAAATAGAACATAAATTTTAGTGAGGCTACTTCCATGGAAATGACCAATGCTCAACGACTGATTCTATCTAATCAGTATTTTTTGATGTCACAAATGGATCCAAACAATGCCGAAAAATATAAGCGGTTACAAACGATTGTTGAACGCGGTTATGAACTGCAAATGCGAGAACTCAACAAAGAATTTGGTTGCTTGACCGAAGCAGAATGCCGCGAAGTAATCGATATTATGGAGATGTATCACGCCATGCAAGAATCACACAAAATGCTCTCCGATTCTGAAAGCAAAAATGTGGATCAACGTCGCCTACACTTTTTAGGGTTTGATATCGCCAGAGAATCACAACGCGTTCACTACGTGCGTTTCTTGGTTGAATCTGAAGGACTTTACCCACAATTTGAGAAAGCCGATCACCATTTCAACAGCCAAATGCCAATGTTGGACAAATACCGCCGCATGTTAACTGCTTGGCGTAATTGCCCTCGTCAATACCATTTATCAACCGCAGAATTTACACAAATTTTTAATGCCTAGATTTTAATGCCTAAAAAGGCAGGCTGACGAAAAACAAAAAGACGCAGACACTGCGTCTTTTTGCATTCCACCTCACAGTTATTAAGCCCCAAACCAACTTATCCCTCAGATCATTGATATTCAGACACTAAATAACTCAACCTCACCGACGTTATTAGTGTCACGAAATTTAAATAAACACATAATTGTTAAGCAAAATTGCCAAACTCGGACTAATCTTAAATTGTTATTAATTTGTGTTTTTAAGCGGTGTTGTCAGTTAGACAGTTTTCAGAGGGGAATTCACTATGAGTATTTTTGACCACTTTCAGGCACGCTATGAAGCCGCCAAGGATGAAGAGTTATCACTGCAAGAGTTTTTAGCTCTGTGTAAAGAAGATAAAAGTGCGTATGCCAATGCCGCCGAGCGGCTGTTAATGGCGATTGGTGAGCCAGAGCTGATAGACACAGCGAAACACCCACGATTGAGCCGCATTTTCTCTAACCGAGTGATTTCTCGTTATAAAACTTTTGAGGATTTCTATGGTATGGAAGAAGCCATAGAACAGATTGTTTCCTACCTCAAACACTCTGCCCAAGGTTTAGAAGAAAGAAAACAGATCCTCTATCTACTCGGCCCAGTCGGTGGCGGTAAATCTTCACTTGCTGAGAAACTCAAAGCCTTGATGCAGCAAATGCCTATTTATGTTTTGTCTGCAAATGGTGTTCGTAGCCCAGTGAATGACCACCCATTTTGTCTGTTCGATGTGGTTGAAGATGGCGAAATCCTCAAGCAGGAATATGGGATAGAAAAACGCTATTTACGCTCGATTACATCACCTTGGGCGGCCAAACGATTACACGAGTTTGGCGGCGATATTTCCAAATTCAAAGTCGTCAAAGTACGGCCTTCTATTCTCGATCAAATTGCGGTCGCGAAAACCGAGCCCGGTGATGAAAACAACCAAGATATTTCATCACTGGTTGGCAAAGTGGATATTCGGAAACTGGAACATTTCTCGCAAGATGACCCCGATGCATATAGCTATTCCGGTGCACTCTGTAAAGCCAACCAAGGGTTAATGGAGTTTGTTGAGATGTTCAAAGCGCCAATTAAGGTGCTTCATCCGCTTTTAACCGCCACACAAGAAGGAAACTTCAACGGCACCGAAGGATTATCTGCCCTACCCTTTGATGGCATGATTTTAGCGCACTCAAACGAATCCGAGTGGCAGACATTCCGTAACAACAAAAACAACGAAGCGTTTTTGGACCGAGTTTATATCGTTAAAGTTCCTTACTGTTTACGCGTCTCGGAAGAGGTGAAAATTTACCAAAAACTGCTTGAGCACAGCGAACTATCCAAAGCGCCATGCTCACCAAGTACATTAGAATTTCTTGGTCAATTTAGTATCCTATCGCGCCTAAAAGTGCCCGAAAACTCGTCACTTTTCTCCAAAATGCGTGTCTACGACGGTGAAACACTAAAAGATACCGATCCAAAAGCAAAAAGCTATCAAGAGTATCGCGACTATGCTGGTGTCGATGAAGGGATGTCCGGTTTGTCGACTCGCTTTGCTTTTAAAATATTGTCACGCGTCTTCAACTTTGATCAAACGGAAGTCGCGGCGAACCCCGTTCATCTATTCTATGTCATCGAACAGCAAGTTGAACGCGAGCAGTTCCCTCAAGAAACTGCTGAGCGGTACATGGAGTTTTTGAAAGGCTACTTAGTACCTCGTTATGTCGAGTTCATTGGTAAAGAGATTCAAACAGCTTATTTGGAATCTTATTCTGAATATGGCCAAAATATTTTTGATCGCTATGTTACTTACGCTGATTTCTGGATCCAAGATCAAGAGTATCGAGACCCAGAAACTGGCCAACTCTTCGATCGCTCATCGCTCAATAGCGAGTTAGAGAAAATCGAGAAAACGGCTGGTATTAGCAATCCGAAAGATTTCCGAAATGAAATCGTCAATTTTGTGTTGCGCGCAAAAGCTAATAACAATGGGCAAAATCCGGTTTGGACCAGCTACGAGAAACTGCGTACTGTTATTGAGAAAAAAATGTTCTCAAATACCGAGGAGTTGCTTCCTGTTATCTCATTTAATGCCAAAACTTCATCTGATGATCAGAAAAAACACGATGATTTTGTCGCTCGTATGATGGAGAAAGGTTATACCGAAAAACAAGTAAGGCTGCTGTCTGAGTGGTATTTACGTGTCCGTAAATCTTCTTAACTTCAAGAAAATCAAACCTGTACATGCGTTAGTCATAAGAACAATGGCTAACGCAAAGGTGACGTTTCAAGGGGATAATCATGGCGAAATTTATCGATAGAAGATTGAACGGTAAAAACAAAAGCGCGGTCAATAGACAACGCTTTTTACGCCGTCATAAAGAGCAGATCAAAGAATCTGTTGCAGACGCAGTGAACCGTCGCTCGATCACTAACACCGAGTCAGGCGAAGATGTGTCGATCCCAAATCACGACATTAAAGAACCCGTGTTTCACCAAGGAAAAGGCGGCCTAAAAGAGCGAGTTCACCCGGGTAATGATCAGTTTATTACCGGTGATAAAATTGAGAGACCTAAAGGTGGTGGACAAGGTAATGGTTCAGGACAGGGTGATGCGAGTTCTGACGGTGAAGGCCAAGATGAATTTATTTTCCAGATCTCTAAAGATGAATATTTGGATCTGCTGTTTGAAGATTTGGAATTACCTAATCTCGAAAAAAATCAAATCAATAAGATTACAGAATGGAAAACTCATCGTGCGGGCTTCAAAACCGCAGGTGTACCGTCCAATATTGCGGTAGTACGTTCTTTGCAGCAATCATTAGCTCGTCGCACTGCAATGACTGCTGGAAAACGCCGCTTAATGGGTGAATTGGAAGAAGAGTTGCTACGCATTCAGAATAGAGAGCCAGCTCAAGCATTAGAAGCGAAGCGACTTAAACAAGAAATTGAAGCGCTACGCAAAAAGATCGAAAGTGTGCCGTTCATCGATACATTTGACCTGCGTTTCAAAAATTTTGAGAAGCGGCCTATTCCATCGAGCCAAGCCGTTATGTTTTGTCTAATGGATGTATCCGGTTCGATGGATCAAGCCACCAAAGATATTGCTAAACGTTTTTACGTGTTGCTGTATCTGTTTTTAACTCGCACTTATGAAAACGTTGAAGTGGTATTTATTCGTCACCACACACAAGCCAAAGAAGTCGATGAACACGAGTTCTTTTACTCTCAAGAAACGGGGGGCACGATTGTCTCTAGCGCCCTGAAGTTAATGCATGAAATCATTGAGCAGCGCTATCCACTCGGTGAATGGAATATCTACGCAGCTCAAGCGTCCGATGGTGACAACTGGGCTGACGATTCACCTCGGTGTAAAGAGCTCCTCACCAAGAAGCTACTGCCATATTGTCAGTATTACGCTTATATTGAAATCACTCGCCGCTCACACCAAACCTTATGGCATGAGTACGAAAAATTACAACCCTCATTTGGCAATTTTGCCATTAAAAACATTCGCACCGTGGATGATATATTCCCTGTATTTAGGGAGCTATTCCAAAAGGAAACAGCTTAGGGAGGCATGCTAATGACAACAAAAGCGAAGGGAACTTCAAAGCGAAAAAGTAAATTATTACCAGACGGGCCAGACTGGACATTTGAGCTTTTAGAGAAATACCATACTGAAATACGTCGGGTAGCTGAGTTTTATCGTCTTGACACCTATCCTAATCAAATCGAGGTCATTACCTCAGAGCAGATGATGGATGCCTACTCTAGCATCGGCATGCCTATCAATTACAGCCACTGGTCATTTGGCAAAAAATTTATTCAAACCGAACAAGGCTACAAACATGGTCAAATGGGGCTCGCGTATGAAATCGTCATTAACTCAGACCCGTGCATCGCCTATTTGATGGAAGAAAATACCGTCACTATGCAAGCCTTAGTGATGGCGCACGCTTGCTATGGGCACAACTCGTTTTTCAAAGGCAACTACCTTTTCCAAACTTGGACGGATGCGAGCTCCATCATTGACTATCTCTTATTTGCCAAAAACTACATTTCAGAATGCGAAGAAAAATATGGCGTGCCCGAAGTCGAATCGCTGCTCGACTCATGCCACGCGTTAATGAATTATGGCGTTGACCGCTATAAACGACCTGAAAAAATATCGATAGCAGAAGAGAAAGCACGTCAAGAAGAGCGTGAAGCTTATCTGCAATCGCAAGTCAATGAACTGTGGCGCACCGTACCCAAAGCAAAAACCAAAGAAGAAGATCTTAAGGTTCGCTTTCCAAGTGAGCCACAGGAAAACATTCTTTATTTCATTGAGAAACATGCGCCACTGCTTGAACCATGGCAGCGAGAAATTGTGCGCATTGTGAGGAAAATAAGCCAATATTTTTACCCACAAAAACAGACACAAGTGATGAATGAAGGCTGGGCCACATTCTGGCATTACACTATCTTAAATCATCTTTATGACGAAGGCTTTGTCTCTGATAAATTCATTCTTGAATTTCTACATAGCCACACCAGTGTCGTGGCGCAACCGTCTTACAATAGCCCCTATTTTAGTGGCATCAATCCATATGCGCTTGGCTTTGCTATGTTCAGAGATATTAAACGTATTTGTGAAGAACCAACCGATGAAGATAGGGAATGGTTTCCTGAGCTTGCTGGAACAGAATGGTTAGATGCGGTTCATTTTGCTATGCACAACTTCAAGGACGAGAGCTTTATTAGCCAGTATCTCTCACCTAAAGTAATGCGCGATTTCAAGCTGTTTGCCATTGTGGATGACGATCGTAAAAATTTCATTGAAGTTAGTGCAATTCACAATGATATTGGCTATCACGCCATCCGTGAAAAGCTTGCAGCACAATATAATCTCAGTAATTTAGAACCTAATATTCAAGTCTATAACGTCGATGTGCGCGGTGATCGTTCTTTAACACTGCAACACGTTCCACACGATAGAATTCCTTTAGATCAGAGCTGTCATGAGGTACTAAAACATCTTTACCGTTTATGGGGGTTTGATGTGATTTTAGAGGAAGTCAAAGAGAGTGGCCGACGTGAAATTTTAGCGACTTGCCCGCCACAAAATGAAACTCGCTCTTAGTTATAAGCTTCTGAAAACAGGTTATAAGCTTCTGAAAAAAGGTTATAAACCGCTGAAAACGGAGAGAGAAAGGAGCACAATTGCTCCTTTCTTTTAACTAACGTTGGCTTACTATCGCTCTCACTAACTCTAAATCTTCTGGTGTATCAACCCCTGCAGGCGGAGCTTCTTTGGCAACGGCAACGTGAATTTTTTCACCATACCACAGTACTCGAAGCTGCTCTAAACACTCAATTTTCTCAAGTACACTGGGTTGCCAGTTGATATAAGTATTGATAAAACCAGCCCGATACGCGTAAATACCAATATGACGCAGCACTGGCTGAATCACTGTTTGACCACCAGCTGCAAAGTGATCTCTATCCCAAGGAATCGTTGCACGGCTGAAATACAGCGCGTAACCCTCTTGATCTGTTACCACTTTAACCGCGTTAGGGTTAAACACTTCAGCTTGATCAGTAATTTCAACCGCTAAAGTCGCCATCGGCGCGCTACTGTTGGCTAAATTGTTAGCGACCTGCTTGATGATGATCGGTGGAATGAGTGGCTCGTCACCTTGTACGTTAACAATAATGTGGTCATCGGCAATGCCCATTAATTTCACCACTTCGGCTAAACGCTCAGTACCGGACTCATGATGTGATGATGTCATGCAAACATTGCCACCAAACGCATGGACAGCCGCTTCAACACGAGCATCATCAGTAGCAATCACGACCTGCTCAGCACCCGATTGCAGCGCTTGCTCATAAACCCACTGAATCATAGGTTTACCGCCAATATCAGCCAAAGGCTTACCAGGTAAACGCGTCGACTGATAACGAGCAGGGATAACAACGCTGAAAGCCATTATCGTCCCTCATCCATCGTCATGCTGCGCGCTTCTGGTTCAAGCAACACTGGGATCCCTTCTTTTATTGGATAGGCCAAACGATCTAACTTACAAATAAGCTCTTGGTTTTCTTTATCATAAGTCAACTTCCCTTTACATACAGGGCAAGCTACAATTTCAAGCAGACGGTGATCCATATGGCTCCATTACCTCTTTTATTTTGTCCAAAATACGCTGTTCATCTGGCGAACTAAATTGCGCAGAAACAGGAAGATACCACCAGTTTTCTTGCGCAAACGCTGCACATTTTACTGCGTCTTTTTCTGTCATGATGACGTTTGCTCCATGTTGCGCAAGCGCCTCTAATTCTGAATATTGATACTCTTGGTGATCAGCAAAACCTTGAGTTAATACCGTCTTCGCGCCTAAAGCTTCTAGTGTATTAAAAAAGCGTGCGGGGTAACCAATACCAGCAAACGCGACTAGCGCATGCAGTTGACTCACTGACACTTGCTGACCGGTCACCAAATTAACGGCTAAGCTAGGTGAAAGGTGCATCGCCAATTCGCCGTATTGAGCTTGACCGCCATTAGTCACAATAAAATCAACTTCCGATAACCGAGAGAGTGGCTCTCTTAACGGACCTAAAGGCATAAACTGCTCATTACCGAAGCGACGAACGCCGTCCACGACTGCAAATTCAATATCGCGCTCTAATGCATAGTGCTGGAGGCCATCGTCAGTGATAATGACATCAACACCTAACGGAAGCAGGGCTTGCACGGCTTGTGAGCGCTTTGGTGCAACAGCAACCGGAGCACCCGTGCGCTGGTGAATCAATTTAGGTTCATCGCCGCAGTGAGCGGTTGGCGTATCACTTTGCAGCACCAATGGATAAACCGGGGCCTTACCACCATACCCACGCGAAACAACTCCCGGTTTGAAGCCTTGTTTCTGTAAAGCTTCGACTAACCATACAACCAACGGCGTTTTGCCATTACCACCCGCGGTAATATTACCCACCACAACTACAGGAATGGGAGCCTTATAACGCTTTTTTTGGCCCGCTTGAAATGCTCGCTTACGTGCTTGACTGACTAACCGAAACAAGACACTCAGTGGCCACAATAGTGGCCACAACAAAAAACGCACGGGATGATGCCCGAACCAGATTTTTTCAATCACTGATTAGTCACCAAATTGGATCCGGTGCAATTGGGCATATGCCCCATCCTGTGCAATTAACTGAGCATGATGACCACGTTCGATAATTTCCCCCTCATCGACCACCAGAATTTCATCAGCTTCTTCAATCGTCGACAAGCGGTGCGCAATGACCAATACCGTTTTATTCTTTTGTAGCTCTTCAAGCGCTGATTGAATCGCTCTTTCAGATTCCGTATCTAACGCCGAAGTTGCCTCATCTAGGATAAGAACGGGGGCATCACGTAATAACGCTCGCGCAATCGCTACTCGTTGACGTTGGCCTCCGGATAAACTGGCCCCATTTTCACCAATCATAGTGTCCAAACCATCAGGCATATTGTCGATAAACTCCATGGCATGAGCGAGCTTAGCCGCGTGCTCAATTTGCTCACGCGTGTACTCATTTTCTGCCGCGTAAGCAATATTATTGGCAATGGTATCGTTGAAGAGGTGAACATTTTGCGAAACCAGCGCAAAGTGGGTGCGCAAGTTCTTCAGTTTATAATCGCGAATATCATGATCATCTAGATAGATAGCGCCTGAATCGACATCATAAAAACGAGTCAAGAGGCTAGCGATAGTACTTTTTCCTGAGCCGGAACGCCCAACAAGTGCGACAGTTTTACCTTGAGGAATATCAAAACTCACATGAGACAGCGCTGGTTTTTCTTTACCTTGGTAGGTAAAGGTCACATCCTGAACTCTAACGTCACCACGTATTTTTTCGGCTTCAAACTGGCCAGTATCTCGCTCGGTTTCTAAATCAATTAGCTCAAATAACGTTTGGCTAGCAGCCATACCACGCTGAAAATCAGAGGTGACGCTTGTTAACGCTTTCAATGGACGCATCAAGCCAAACATTGCCGAGAAGACCACTGTAAAGGTACCCGGTGTTAATTCAGCACGAATAGAATCAACGCTGGCTAAAAATAGCACGGTAACCAATGCTAATGACGCAATCATTTGAATAATAGGGTCAGCAATAGACTGTGCGGCCACTAGTTTCATCGTTTGTTGACGCATTTGATTACTGACATGGTCAAAACGTTTACGTTCTACGTTTTGACCACCATAGCTCAGTACCACTTTATGCCCTTTTAGCATCTGCTCTGCTGAAGAGGTCACATCACCCATGGTGGTCTGCATCCCTTTTGAGATCTTGCGAAAACGTTTAGAGACAATGCCAATCCCCATCGCAACCACTGGTGCAACAACGATTAAGACCAGTGATAGCTGCCAACTATTCCAAAACATCAAGGTCAATAGGCCGATGATACTCGCACCTTCACGAACAATACTTACCAGCGCACGGCTGGTCGCCCCAGCCACTTGCTCTGAATCATAGGTAATGCGTGATAACAAGCCACCCGTGGATTCCTTATCAAAGAAACTGACAGGCATATGCATGAATTGGTTAAAGATTTTTCGACGCATTAGCATCACGACATTGCCAGAAACCCAGCTCAAACAGTATGAGGAGACAAAGCCACTGAAGCCACGCAGCGCCATCATCCCCAAGATGATAAAAGGCAGCACGCGCAAGAAATCAGATTCCGCATTCCCAAACCCTTCATCGAGAAGAGGCTTAAGTAACGACACCATATACGTGTCAGAAACCGCATTGATGATTAATGCGACAACCGCAACCGCTAGGCCAGATTTGTAAAGGCGGATATAGGTCCACAGGCGTTTGAAGGTTTGCCAAGTGGTTTCGTCAGTATTGAGTGACATAGACATGTTTTGTTCTTAAGAAAATATTGCGCTCATTCTACCTCGTTACGGAGCATCTGCCTATACCAAGGCTGAGAGCGAGAGGTACGCAGGCTGTTGACTTGATAGTTCTGCATGCCAAAAATAACGCTAATTTGCCCGTCTTCACCCGTATCCAACCAGTTTGTTCCATGTTGCAGGTAGCGTTGAACAACCTGTGCGGAAGGTAATTGCCAGCGTCCACCTTTGGCAAGCGAGGCAATAGCGACCTCAGGATTGACCTTATTAATCAAAGCAACAGTAGAAGATGTTCTGCTACCGTGGTGTGGTACAAGCAGGATATGACTTTGTAAGGATTGCTCTGTTCGCGCAAGTAACCACTCACTCATGGCATCCACATCCCCGGGCAGAAGCACTGAAAAACCGGTATTTGGGTCAAAGATCCGGATCACGCAAGAGTGAGGATTGTAAGCCCGCGCTACAGTTTTAGGTGGCCAGATAACGTCAAAAAAGAGCTGTTGCCACTGCCATTGTTCGCCAGCAATACAAGGTTGATAACCCGCTATCGTTTGACTAGCACGTTTCCATTTGGGCTGCCAAACACGCTCAACTTCCGATCTTCCGCCTGCATGATCGTTATCCAAGTGACTTAAAATCAACCCGTCTAATTGTTTCGCTCCTCGCTTGGTTAACACAGGGGCAACCGTAGTTTGGATATGATCGCCACCTTGCCAACTTGCACCAGTATCATAAAGCACGTAGCGCCCTTCTTTTTCGATCAACACCGCCAACCCATGCCCAACGTCTAACACATCAATCCGCCAACCTGTTTTGATTGGAATGGTGACCCAAGAAGCCATCATAATTAAGCTACAGACAGCAAGCGCAAAACGCGAGATCAACGGTGAAAACACAAACAACAACAGAGCACTGCTCAACAGAACCAAAACAGCACCAGAAATAGGAAACCAACTGAGGCTTGAATAATGTATTGACCAATCAACGGGAATGAGTAATTTAGCCACCCAATGCCACACCATAGGTGCGCCATCAAAAGTCAAAACCGTACACCCTAAAGCAACAAAGAGCGCCGGAACCACCACAAAACTGAACCAAGGAATAAACACTAAGTTATAGAGCGCCGCACTGGTACTCACCCCACCGAAAAAATAAGCGGTTACCGGAAGCATACACAGCACTAACCCAATCTGCATCGTCAATAAACGCCATAAAAAAAATCGCTGAGTTTGAGGTAGCGAAAGTTGGTAAAACACCACTGAGACAGCAATAAAGGACATCCAAAAGCTACTGGATAGCGCAGCAAAAGGATCGATGAGCAGCACCGCCGATAACGTCATAAGTAGTCGCTGCAACGTATTGATACGGACATTGAGGATAATCATCGCCACATTAAGCAAACACATGATGAGCGCGCGTTGAGTGGGCAAGGTAAAGCCAGCCAACCAAGCATAGCCTAGTGCGCACAAGCTTCCTACGACGAATGGCGACCACCCCATACGGTGATGCAAACGCATCAATACGAGCCCAAGGCTATAACCAAAACCAAATGCGATGCCAATGTGCAGACCAGAAATGGCAACCAAATGAATCAGGCCACTGTCTCGTAATGCTTGCCATTGTGCTGCTGAAATATCACTGCGTTCTCCAAATGTGAGCGCCATTAAAATACCAAGATTAGGATCATCCGCGAGCCAAGTTTTGATTTTCTGATACCATTGTGTTCGCCGCTCTGGCAAGGGTTCAATACGATAAGGCTGCCCATTACTCACGGTTGCTCGAGCCACAATACCTTGGCTCAAAGAGTACGACTCTACATCAAATCCCGTCTCATTTAACCGGCCAAAGATAGGTTTTACAGTAATGGTAAATTCAACCACATCGCCCTTTTTCAACAGCAAAGGCGCAACTAATCGTACTTTTGGTCGCAAAAAAATGTTTAAGGTTTGACCATTGATTGATCGAATCGAAATTGTTCCTTCGTAACCATGACTAATTTGTCTAAAAAAGCTGTTAACCTGGCCATTTATGGTAATATCCGGACCTGCCTGGAACAGAGTGTTGGACTGCTCACGCAATAGGTTCCCGCTGATCACAATGACGACTACAGCCATTGTTACTCCTGAGAGAAAGCGCAGTTTTCTATAAACGACAGAGAGTATAAGAATGGCGAATAGAGGCATACTCCATTTCCAATCTGGCATCCAAGACCAGTAAGAAGCAGAAATGGCGGTTAGCGAAAACGAAGCTAGAGTCCAGTAATTAGATAAGAGAGTCATGTCACGATGCCAAGAAAGTTCATCAAACGTTTTATGCCTAACCATGAAGTGATTAAGCGTCAGAAGGCATTAAAAATTTTTGGCAATGTGCTGTACAACCCCAATTTATGGTGTTTGAACCGCCGCTCAGCAGCGGGCGCCTTCGCCGTAGGTTTGTTCATGGCTTTTGTTCCACTTCCGAGTCAAATGATCATGTCCGCTGGCCTTGCCATTATGTGCGGCGTCAATTTACCGCTCTCTGTAGCCTTGGTCTGGATTAGCAACCCCATCACCATGCCAGTGCTGTTCTACTTCGCCTACAAACTTGGGGCATGGGTAATGCAAACACCACCACAACCATTTCACTTTGAACTCTCTTGGCATTTTATCATGCAACAAATGAGTACCATTGGTCCGCCATTCCTTTTGGGTTGCATGATGTGCGGAGTGATCTCCGCCATAATCGGCTACTTCGGCATTCACGGTTTATGGCGCTATTCTGTCGTAAGAAGCTGGCAAAAGCGCCAAGCGAGATAAAAGCTTCAAGAGATTGAGACTGGCTATACAACTGAGCATGTAAAACGATGTCGCATGATGTTGAAAAAGGACCAAATGGTCCTTTTTGTTTGCTAAAAATAGCTCAATGCTGATGAACGAAAAGAATCCGAGTTGAGATTATTTAGCGATAAGCACAGACGCCGGGTTCAGTTGACTGGCCCTAGAGGCAGGATACCAAGTAGCTAGTAGGCTCAACACAATCGCCGTCGAAGAGACAAGCACCACATCCGATAGGTTCACTTGTGATGGCAAAAAGTCGACAAAATAGATATCACCAGACAAAAACTGATGGCCGACTAACCGTTCTAATCCTTTGATTAACGCTGTTAAATTCCACGCAATCAACACACCTAACACGCCACCTATCACACTGCCTAATACACCAGAGAAAACACCCTGCCAGACAAAAATTCGTTTCACTAATCCATCGGTCGCGCCCATAGTGCGCAAAATAGCGATTTCAGCCGCACGATCTTTTACCGCCATCATAAGTGTTGAAACGATGTTGAAGCTCGCCACACCAATCACCAGCACCATCACCAAATACATCATGGTTCTGACCAACTGAATATCACGGTACAAAAAGCCAAACTTTTGCTGCCAACTGCGTAGATAGACGTATTGATCAAGCGTATTGCCGACCTCTCTTACAATTTGAGTCGCATTTAATACCTCTGAGACCTTGATAGCAACGCCCGTCACTCGCTCTCCTAATTTGGCGTAAGCTTGTGCATCTGCCAATGGCACTAACGCAAGGCTGTGATCAATTTGGCCGTTGAGCTCCAAAAGCCCTGAGACCTTGACGCGCACGCGCTTTGGCGCTTGAACTTTAGCGATCTCATTCGCAGAGGGGATCATCAAAGTGACATAGTCACCGACTACCGCGCCCAATTTATCCGCCACTCCTTTGCCTAAGATGACCTGTTGCTGACCTGCGACAAAACCTTGCCATGCATCGGAAGAGACAAATTGAGATAAACGCGACACGGCGCGCTCCATTTGCGGATCAATTCCGCGTACCTCAATCGCTTTCAGTTGCGCGCCTTTCTCCGCTAATGCCGTCAATTTTACATAAGGAGCGGCCGCTTCCACTTTTGGATGCTGCACGGCTTGCTTGACTAATGACGACCAGTTCGCGATGGGTTGTTGAACCCCTTCAAACTCTCCGTGTGCAATGACAGATAACACCCGATTCTGCAGTTCGCGCTCAAAGCCATTCATCGCCGACAAGCCAACAATGATCACCGCGACTCCCACGGCGATACCGATAATGGAAGAGAGCGAGATAAACGACACCATTTTATTACGCTGCTTTGCCAGGCTAAAACGACGACCAATCACTAAAGAGAGCGAGGTGAACATCTACAGTGCCTCCACATTAATCAGCAAACCATCTTGCATGTGCATCTGTCTGTCCATTTTTTCAGCAAGTTCGCTATCATGCGTTACCACTAAAAATGCCGTGCCAAACTCTTGATTCATTTGACGCATCAAATCATAAATCGCCAGCGCCGTTTTGTGATCAAGGTTGCCCGTAGGCTCATCGGCTAACACCAAATCGGGTTGATTGACCAGCGCTCGCGCAATCGCTACCCGCTGCCGCTCTCCACCAGAGAGCTCAGAGGGTCGATGAGATAAGCGATGCCCCAACCCCACTTTTTCTAGCAATGCTTGCGCGGCCTGTTTAGCACGCGATGCTTTTTGGCCACCAATAAGCAACGGCATGGCAACATTCTCAAGAGCGGTGAAATCGGCTAATAAATGGTGGAACTGGTACACAAAACCCAAATGTTGATTGCGAATGTTCGCTTGTTTATTGGAGCTTAAGCTCGATAAATCCTGACCTAAAAATGACACTGAACCTTCGGTTGCCTCATCCAGTGCACCCAGAATGTGTAATAACGTACTTTTCCCAGATCCAGAAGTCCCAATAATTGAGACTAACTCGCCCGCTTGAATGCCAAAACTGACGCCTTTTAGCACTTGAGTCCGTAGCTCCCCTTCTTGGTAGGTTTTGCATACGTTATGGCATTGTAAAAGGTTATTCATATCTTAAAGCCTCGGCAGGTTTTACGGATGAAGCGCGGTAGGAAGGAAACAGTGTCGCGAATAAGCTGAGCGTGATGGCCGCTATCACCACCAACATAATTTGCATGGGGTTAATCACTACAGGCAGCGTTCCCCCTACAGAGAACAGCGCGACCCCCATGCCTTCTAATAATCCATTGAGGTTATCCGCCAGCAATACGCCTAACACACCACCGACAAGCGCACCAATCACTCCACTACTCGCACCTTGAACCATAAAAATGGCCAGTACTTGTTGATCTGTCATGCCTTGCGTTTTCAAAATCGCGACCTCAGCTTGTTTTTCCATCACCACCATGATCAACGCGGAAATGATATTGAAAGCCGCCACGCCAACAATCAACCCAAGCATCAAACCCATCATATTTTTTTCCATGCGAACAGCTTGGAACAACTCGCCACGCTGATCTCGCCAGTCACTCCATTGCCACCCCTCAGGCAAAGGTGCGCTAGCTAGGTCTGCGACCACAAAAGGATCATCAAAAAAGAGCCGCCATCCCGACACCGTATTTGATGGTAAACGAAGCAATCGCGCTGCATCTTTGATGTGCGTCAGCATCAGTTGTCCATCAACGTCAGACCCCGTATTGAAGATGCCTGCGACTGTAAAATTACGTTGTGCAGGGATACGACCTAGAGGGGTATATTGGCTAGCCGAAGTCACCATCAAGCGCACTTTATCGCCAATTGTCACGTTAAGTGCCCGCGCCAGTGAATGGCCAAGCAACAGTTGATAATCACCCGGATTAAGTGCGCTCACTTGACCTTCAATCAAGTGCGCCGCAATCGGATCATGTTGATTTGGTTCAATTCCCACCAACAAACCAGCTGCAAGTTGCGATGAACTTTGCACCACAGCTTCACTGCGCACAATCGGTTCAGCCGCTCTGGCGCTAGAGAGCTGGTTAATAAATTGAGGCACATCTTGCGTGAGCAAAGTGTGATCGCCGTTTTGTGAAACTACCGCTTGAGGCAACACGCCCAAAATTCTATTTTTGAGCTGAGATTCAAAGCCATTCATGACAGAAAGTACCGTCACCAATGACATCACGCCAATGGTTATCCCCGCCGTAGACATGTAAGAAACAAATCGACTGAATCTATCACCGGATCGGCCTCGTAGATAACGTAAGCCGATAAACGCCGAAATAGGATGAAACATAACAAAAACCGCCTAAAAGTGATGCTCAGTACTGTAACGAGAAACGATGCAAGGTTGTAGCTTTAATTTGCCAATTATCGGTTAAATAGGCTCGATAACAATGACATACCTTGATTAGTTCGCCGGTATGATGATAATCAACAAAGTAATGAGAAGGACGCCTTTATGACCGAGCAAGAATTTTTTACGGTTCACTATGGACTGACAGCCAATATTGAACTTTTAGACAGCGCATTTATGCTACCTTCCCAGTCGATATTTGAAGCGGAAATTCCCGCCCCATTTATTGTGGCTAGTGAGTTTAGCCAGTTGGATGCACTCACCGAAAGTGCACGGCTAGAGCTGAAGAGTAGCGATTTCAAGCATGTCGTTCAGTTACTTGATACTCAAAATTCGAAACTGAATTTGTTACTGACCTTTATGTTATCACAGCAAGATGAACCGCATTCACGCTTCATCACCAGCACATTTGGCGCCAGCCGCTTCTCTTTTCGTTATCCAAGCGCACTAGAAATTGGCACCCAAGCCCGCAGTAAACTGTTTTTAGATCATCCGGCGGCTGCCATTTATTGCTATAGTTCGGTGATTGATTGCCAAGCGGACGATCAACACTATCTCATCACGATGAAATACGATTTACTGCGAGATACTGACCAAGATCTCTTAATTAAAGCCGCACTGTACCAGCAGCAAAAATTGCTGCGTCAACGCTCTTTAGACCGAAATAAACCATAAGCGTTCTCATGACTACACACTCTTTACTGACTCTGATTAAACCTGCTGGCGCGGGCGACAAAAAACACATTGGTAACCTACGTGGTGCAAGCCTAGCATTGGCAATTGCAGAACTGGCCAACCAGCATAATAGCCACACCTTATTGGCTGTACCTGATCCTAAAACCGCCTTAAAGCTGCAGCACGAAATTGAGCAGTTTAGTGACACCGAAGTAGCGCTGTTCCCTGATTGGGAAACTTTGCCTTATGATAATTTTTCGCCTCATCAAGAGATCATTTCTGATCGCATCGCACGCCTGTATCAATTACCGAGCTTGAAAACAGGCATTACCATTGTGCCTGTGAGCACCATATTACAGCGTCAAACGCCGCGAGAATTTCTGCTACAGCATACTTTAATGGTCAAAATCAGTGATCAATTTTCCTTAGATAAATTACGTCTTCAACTGGAAAAATCGGGCTATCGTCATGTTGATCAAGTGTTTGGCCCAGGCGAATATGCCAGCCGAGGTTCGATTCTTGATTTATTTCCAATGGGCAGCAGCGATCCTTATCGCATTGATTTTTTTGATGATGAAATCGACACCATACGCACCTTCGATCCTGAGAATCAACGCTCAATTGAAGAGATCAGCGAGATACGCTTACTGCCTGCTCATGAATTTCCCACCACAGAAAGTGCCATTGAAGATTTTCGCACCCGCTGGCGTCAACGATTTGAAGCGCGTCGCGAACCAGAATCAGTCTATATGCAAGTCTCAAAGGGGATTTGGCCCGCAGGTATTGAATACTGGCAACCGCTATTTTTTGAACACACCGAAACCTTGTTCGATTATATCGCGCCAGAAAGCCAACTGATTGTCGTAGGAAACATCGAAACAGCGATTGACCAGTTTTTAACCGACGTCGAATATCGTTACCAGCAGCGTAAAGTTGACCCTCTTCGCCCATTACTGCCACCTCACGAATTGTGGCTTAAAAAAGATGAGCTTTTTAGTCTTTTCAAAAACGTGGCTCAAATACAACTCAGCATCGAGCCGATTACCGAAAAGCAAGGACGAATCAATTTAGCGGTCAGTGCATTACCCGACTTGGCGGTTATGCATCAAAATAAAGAGCCTTTAGCCGCCATCCGGCAATTTAGTGAAAGTTTTAATGGGAAAATCATTTTTTCCGTCGAATCGGAAGGCCGTCGCGAAGCATTACTAGAACTATTGCAACGCGTAAAGCTGCGCCCTATCGAAAAAGAAACCTTCCACCAAGCGTGCCAAGCAAAAGAAAAGCTATGCCTAGTATTAGGAGCATCTGAGCACGGCTTTATTGATAACAATGCTAACTTAGCGTTTATCTGCGAAAGTGATTTACTCGGTGATCGTGTCATTCTTCGTCGTAAGAAAGATCGTAAAGTCACCAATAGTGACGCTATCATTCGTAACTTAGCCGAACTCAAACCAGGACAACCCGTCGTTCATATTGATCATGGTATCGGCCGTTATATCGGGCTACAGACACTTGAAGCGGGTGGCATGATGACCGAATACGTCACTCTTGAGTATCAAAATGAAGCCAAACTTTATGTTCCTGTCGCTTCACTAAATCTCATCAGCCGTTACTCTGGCGGCGCGGAAGAAAGCGCACCATTGCATAAACTCGGGGGTGAAGCATGGACTAAAGCACGACGAAAAGCGGCCGAAAGAGTCCGTGATGTCGCAGCAGAACTGCTGGATGTTTACGCTAAACGAGAGCTCAAACCGGGCTATAAGTTCGCTCTGGATCGTGGTCAATACGCGACCTTTAAAGCAGGTTTCCCATTTGAAGAAACTGATGATCAAAACACAGCCATCAATGCCGTACTCTCAGACATGTGTCAGAAAAAAGCGATGGACCGATTAGTGTGTGGTGACGTTGGATTTGGCAAAACAGAAGTCGCCATGCGCGCCGCCTTTGTGTGTACCGACAACAATAAACAAGTGGCTGTATTAGTGCCGACAACCTTACTCGCGCAGCAGCATTTTGAGAACTTTCGAGACCGATTTGCTAACCTGCCGATCCGTGTTGAAGTTTTATCACGCTTCAAATCAGCGAAAGAGCAAAAGCAGATCCTACAAGATGTCGCCGACGGCAAAGTCGACATTTTGGTTGGCACGCACAAACTGCTTTCCAGCGAGCTAAAATTTAGCGATCTTGGTCTTTTGATCGTTGATGAAGAACACCGTTTTGGCGTTCGCCAAAAAGAAAAAGTGAAAGCGATGCGTGCTGATGTGGATATTCTCACGCTGACGGCAACGCCGATTCCGCGTACATTAAACATGGCGATGAGCGGAATGCGCGATCTATCGATTATCGCCACACCACCCGCACGACGCTTAGCCATCAAAACCTTTGTGCGCCAACATGATGAGAGCACTATTCGAGAGGCTCTATTACGTGAAATCATGCGCGGTGGACAGGTTTATTTTCTACATAACCAAGTAGAAACTATCGACAAAGTCGCCGCCGATTTAGAAAAGCTGGTCCCTGAAGCTCGAATTACCGTCGCCCATGGACAAATGCGTGAACGTGAGCTGGAAAAAGTGATGAACGACTTTTATCACCAACGATTCAATGTATTGGTTTGCACAACCATCATTGAAACCGGGATTGATGTCCCAACCGCGAACACCATCATTATGGACCGAGCAGACAACCTTGGTTTAGCGCAGCTACACCAACTTCGTGGCCGAGTAGGACGCTCTCATCACCAAGCTTATGCTTACTTACTCACTCCACACCCTAAAGCCATGACTAAAGATGCCGTGAAACGTTTAGAAGCGATTGCATCTCTTGAAGATCTTGGCGCCGGTTTTACTCTAGCAACGCACGATTTAGAAATCCGTGGGGCAGGTGAATTATTGGGCGATGAACAGAGTGGTCAGATCCAATCAATTGGTTTTACTCTCTATATGGAGATGCTAGAGCAAGCGGTTGAAGCGCTAAAAAATGGCAAAGAGCCTTCCCTTGACGATTTGCTTCGTGAGCAAACTGAAGTGGAAATGCGTTTGCCAGCGCTATTACCCGATGATTACATTCCTGATGTAAATACTCGCCTCTCGATGTATAAACAGATAGCAAGTGTCGCTAGCCGGGATGAGCTCGCCGAGCTCAAAGTTGAGTTGATTGATCGCTTTGGTAAATTACCTGATGCTGCAAATAACTTACTCGGCGTAGCTGAAGTCAAAATTGATGCTGCACGAATAAAAGTGAAGAAAATCGAAGCACATGAAAAAGGCGGCTACATTGAGTTCTATCCAGATGCTGACATTAATCCCGTATTTTTGGTTAGACTTCTGCAATCACAACCGAAAAAATTTGCAATGGAAGGGCCAACTAAGTTTAAGTTTGCTGTACCATTAGCCGATAGACGTGAACGAATTCAATTTGTGTCGAGTATGCTCGGCGAATTCCAACAAAATCTAATGCCTAGAGCATAAATTACGCACAAAAAATGATGGAGCCATAATGAAAAAACTGATCCCACTCCTACTTTTGCTTATTTCGCTGCCAAGTCTGGCACAACGGCAATTTGACATAGAAGTGATCATTTTTAAGCGTGCAATTGATGCAGAGAAGGTCAGTGAGTCTTGGCCTAACTCACTACCAGAAATCAATATTCAACGCGCGGGTAGTTTTGGTGACTTAAGCTATCGCCAAGAAAAAGGCGTGAAAATGCTGCCTTTTTCAGACTACCAACTTAACGACCAAGCACAAAAACTGAAAAACCACGCCGGCTTTGAAGTGTTATTGCATACGGCTTGGCGTCAAGGTGATCAAGGCAGAGCTTCCGCACCGATTTTCCATATTCAGGCAGGTAAAGATTACTCGGCTAAATTCAATGCTGACGGTAGTGAAAAAGTGGCTGTACTAGAAGAATCGCCAGTGAACGGGGTACTAGAACAAAACATCGCGAGTCCTCTTTATGAACTCGACGGTAAATTGCAAATCTATGTGCAGCACTATCTTTATGCTGAAACTACGATCGACCTTAAAGCCCCGAGTGTGCGAGAAATCGTGCTCCAAAGTAAACCATTGGAGTTAGACATTACACCTGAAGAGCAAAATGCCGATGTTCAGCTTGGAAACCTAGAAGCCATCTCCCCAACGGTGGAAAAGGAAGAGTTTTTAAAGAGCTATCGGATGGACCAAAAACGCCGTATGCGCAGCAACGAAACCCACTATCTAGACCATCCATTAATGGGAATGATCATTCAAGTTCGCCGCGTTGCAGAATAAGGCCGAACAAAGCGCCCTGCTTGGGCGCTTTGTCTTCATCAACCACAAACATACAACTCACTAAATTTCTTCTCCTCGCCATTTATCTATGCATTGATTATTTTTATCCACTTTAATCATTGATCTCTCGATCATCGTTCTTTTTCTCGCCAATAAGGACTTCTTCTGATTTGAGCATAGTCAGTGCTCATTTATGAGAACCATATTGGATTGAATACCTTTAATTAAGCCTTGATAATCGGTATGCGCCCCATGATCCCAC
>AEZC01000111.1 GCA_000257205.1 Vibrio ordalii ATCC 33509
ATACTTTTAACTATTAGTACAATAAATATGATCGTTTAATGTTCCCTCCAGAAGATCATGAAATAAACTTCATTGAAAATGATAATAGGAAAATACATTCATAAAAACACTAAGTCTATACTAGACCATTTAAACCCTAATATAATACATGATTTCAATTTAATATATGAGCATTTACTTCTATATTTTTTATTCGATAAACAAAGATTCCGCCATCAGAGAAATGGACCGATTAAAATACTTATGGAGCATGGCAATTAAAGACGACAACTACTCTTGGATAGATAAAAAAACACAGTTCAAATTAACTGGATCATAGAATACTTAAAAAAATCAAACATAGAGCTTTGGTTTATAAAAAATAACGAAGATATTGATTATAAGTATTACTCATGCTTAAGTCTTCTCGACTTATGGCAAGAGAATTATTTCATACCAGAAATTGGAAGCAAATATTACTTCTTAGAAAAAATGAAAAGATCTTGGTCTCAACAAAAGTATAGGCTTAGTGTAAAAAATAAGAAATCAATAAATTTACGAGTAGATAAAGAAATAGAGAAAAAGATTAATAAGTTATGCGCTGATTCAAAATTAACAAAAAGCCAACTCATTGAGTCGCTATTGAACAAATAAATAAATCTAAATATTAATCCAAGGGATTATAATTCCCCCATTGTTAAGCCTGCCTTCATTAATGAAAGCAGGCTTAAGGATTATAAAAATAGATTTTATTAGTTCACTCGATGATTAGAGATCCGTTGAGCAATCCACTCCTGCACCTCGCCTTCTACCCAAGATACAGCACGACCACCCAATTGAACTTGGGTCGGGAACTGGTTTTCTTCAATAAAGCGGTACAAACTAGAGCGGGACAAACCAGTCATAGTTAGCACTTCTCGAAAGCGGATCAAACGAATGTTGTTCTCTGGCATATTCACACCTCCCAGGTTGGTTAGTTGCAAGAAGATGACATATGTCTGAATAGTTTTTGATTAGGTGCAAATTGGCTTTAAGTCATTTACGCTACTGCTTTATCAGGGCCCATAAGGATGGATAAAAACTTAAAAGATAAATTAGATAGAAGTGCCATTGGGTAAGTAGCAACAATTTATGGGTACACTAAAAGGTACACCATTAAAAATCAAATCAACACAATTAAAATAGAAACAATAACTTAAGCATTAAAATCAACTTACGCCAGCCCACCAATCACTAGTAACGGGACGTCTCAGGACGTCCCGTTTTCTTTTCTGAGCCCTTGTCCTATCTAGCTTTAAGTGGTTTAGGGCGTCTCATCGAGATTCACTTAATCTCAGTCATTTAGTAACATTCTGCGTAACACTAACCAATAACAACACAAATTGGTGTTACATCAGAAAGGAACTATTAAAATGGCTAAGCAAATCAAGCCATTATCACCAACTCAAGTAACCAAAGCTAAGCCCTTAGAGAAAGAATATTCGCTTGCCGATGGCAACGGTCTGTACTTACGTATAAAGCCGAATGGCGCAAAACTTTGGATTTTCAACTACATCCATCCAGTAACTAAAAAACGCAAGAACATCAGCCTTGGTGCTTTTCCTGATATTACTCTCGCATCTGCGAGAGAGAAAAAAAGAGAAATGCGCCAACATGTCGCTGAAGGCATTGATCCTAAAACTCACAGAGATAACCAATGAACAAGCTGCATCACTGAACAAACAATTAACGCCCCACTCCCTATCGCAGCTTTCATAGCTAAAACAATCCATTCTGCTCATCAACAATTTTGACTTACATTCTATGAGTAATAATTTACTCATAAATAGTCTTCCCACACATTAATGAGTAATTTTTTACTCATTACTTGAAAATAAACGACTTTACGAGTAAAGTTTTACTCATTAATAAGTAGAGGTGTTGTCAGTGGAAGAACTAACCGTACAAGCTTTTATCAGAGGTGAATGGATAGATATTGGTATCATCTCATTCCCTAAAAGTAGCCAACATAATTTCCGAGTGACTGAACTCAACTACCTCAGCGACTATGCGCTAGAACATCACGATAAAGATGACTTTCACGCTGTTTCACTAAACCACCCTGTCTCATTCTTTTTTGATGACATGGGTAAGCCTGGATGGTTAAAGTTTCTAGACGATATTATGCCTAGTGGCGCTAGTAGACGATACTGGGTCAAACACCTAGATATTGAAGATCTTAGTTCTGATGAACAAGACTATGTTTTGCTCAAATTTGGCACGATGTCGCCTATTGGTAACTTAAGAATAAAAGACTCCCTTCCTGAACGCTACGAAGTCGCAGACAACCTCTACTTCTCTGTTGATGATGTTAAAAATCGAGCTGGTGATTTCCTCGACTACGCACAGCAAAGAGGGGCAGCCGCAGGTGGTGCAACTGGAGCTGGAGGTGAAGCGCCAAAACTGATCCTCCGATGTGGTTTCGATCATGGATCTGGCAGCGAAAAAATATGGATTGATCCATACCAAGATGACAATAGCAACCACGACTTACATTACTTAGTAAAGTACCCTAGAGGCTCAAGAAGCACCATCGACTGTAATATTCTAAGAGCTGAGTTCTACTTCTACCACGAGCTAACTGAAATGGGAGTTGAAACGATCTCCACCGACGGTATGCGCTTGGAGGAAGGATTAAACTACCCTTCCTTATGGCTTCCTAGATTTGATGTTCAAATTATTGATCAACAAATAGAGAGATTTGGCATGGAATCTGTGTATTCCATTTTGAACAAAGGCGCTGGGGTCACTCTTGATCACGAAACAACAATCCGAACTCTCATAGAAAAAATTACTGAAAGTAATATGGTTAAACACCAAGGGTATAGGTTCGATACCCAAGCTTTCGTTATTGAATGGGTGAAGATAGATCTACTCAACATCTTGTTTGGTAATAGTGATAACCATGGCAGAAATACTTCATTCTTAAAGGGTGATGGAGTCATAAAGCTTGCTCCCATTTACGATTTCGCACCAATGAAAGCTGATCCTGAAGGAATTCCAAGAACAACAAAATGGAAAGCCCCACTAGAGGTTGGCGGAACTTACGACTTTGTCGGCATTGCAGACGCCTTATCTGATATGGTGCCAAAGGAAGTGTTAATAAGAGAGCTAGCAATTACTGCAAGTAAATGCGTAGGCCTAAAGCAGAGACTCGCTTTACGAGGAGTACCAGAACAAATCTTGGAGATGCCAGCCGTTGGACTTAATTATATATCAGAAAAGCTGACTAAATGGGGGCTACTATGAAGCCAAGCAGTAAAGAATCAGTACAAGATACGGTAACTCGTCTAAGAGCAAACCGAAATCAACAGCAGTCCAAGGTTGGGAAGAATGCAACTCATTCGATCAAAGAGCAAACACAACTCGATACTCCAACGAGATCGAAAGCCTCAAAAAACGCCAAAGCAGTAAGTGCAACAGAGCGCAAAACCGAGGCAAACAAAGTCATCAAACACTTATTGCTTGGAGAGCTAACACAGGGCCAAGCGCTGAAAAGTCTACGCATTAATATACTGGGACTCAAACAGGATGTATTCGCAAGACTTGTCGATGTCTCAAGAAAAACACTCTCAGACATAGAGAATGATCGGGGCAGCTACAATACAGAGATTCTCAACAAGGTATTCAAACCATTTAGCTTAAAAATAGGGCTACTTCCTTCTTCTCCCGATGCGTTAAAATCGCTATTAATAGATAGTGAGGATGGGTAAAATGCTCAGTATCAGCGTTATTGCTTTAGATTGAATTGCTATAACAAGCTAGCATTTTCAAATGATTTAGGAATACATGGACGCGGGTTCAGTTCCTTTTGAAGCAGGAAATTGATGTAACATTTGATGCAACACCAAATTGGTAACATCGATATAAGTTACTGAATTTACGAAAAGTGAGAAATCATTTCAACTCCCGCCAGCTCACCATTCTCAACCGCTTCATAAGCTTGTTACGTTCATTTACACTACTTTACGAGTCCAGAGCGCGAAACAAGGTA
>AEZC01000112.1 GCA_000257205.1 Vibrio ordalii ATCC 33509
AACGGAGCTAAATGCTCCGTTTTTTGTTGCTTATAGAACTGGATTAAATGCAATGCATAGAAGAAAGCACGCCTCAGCGTGCTTTTGTTATTAGGTGATAAGCATCGGGATTACCGATTAGTGAACCGCTTCTTCACGAGAACCAATGTACTTAAACTTAAGCTCTTCGCCATCTAAATCCACTTTCACTGTGCCACCATCGACCAACGAGCCGAACAACAACTCATTCGCTAATGGTTTTTTCAGCTTATCCTGAATCACGCGGCCCATCGGACGAGCGCCCATCTCAATGTCGTAGCCTTTCACAGCCAACCAATGACGAGCATCCTCCGAAACCTCTAACGATACCCCTCTCGCATCAAGTTGAACTTGTAGTTCAACAATAAACTTATCAACCACTTGATGGATAACACGCTCATCCAAACGATTAAACCAGATGATGTTATCTAAACGGTTACGAAATTCGGGTGTGAATACTTTTTTAATCTCTGACATCGCATCGAAACTGTTGTCTTGTTGGATAAGACCAATCGATTTTTTCACTGTCTCTGCAACACCTGCGTTGGTTGTCATCACCAAAATGATGTTACGAAAATCTGCTTTTCGCCCATTGTTATCGGTTAAAGTGCCGTTATCCATGACTTGAAGTAACAAGTTGAAAATATCAGGGTGCGCTTTCTCAATCTCATCAAGTAGCACCACTGAATGTGGATGTTTGATTACCGCATCAGTTAGCAAGCCACCTTGGTCATACCCAACATAACCAGGAGGAGCACCAATTAAACGACTCACCGAGTGACGTTCACCATACTCAGACATATCAAAACGCAGCAGCTCAATGCCAAGTAGCTTCGATAACTGAACGGTCACTTCCGTTTTACCCACACCCGTTGGGCCAGCAAACAAGAATGATCCCACCGGTTTATTATCGGCACCTAAGCCAGCGCGTGAGAGTTTGATCGCCTCACTCAATACATCGATAGCGTCATCTTGTCCAAATACCAACATTTTCATTTTTCTATCAAGGTGTTGCAAAATGTCTTTATCGGAAGAAGAGACCGATTTTTCTGGAATACGCGCCATTTTAGCAACCATCGCTTCAATATCGGCCACTCCAACGGTTTTCTTGCGGCGACTTGCAGGTGCCAACCTTGAACGCGCACCCGCTTCATCAATCACATCAATCGCTTTATCTGGCAAATGACGTTCATTGATGTATTTTGCCGAAAGCTCTACGGCCGCACGTAACGCTTTATTGGTGTAACGTACATCATGGTGCGCTTCATATTTTGTTTTCAGGCCCATAAGTATCTTAGTAGTGTCATCCAACGATGGCTCAACCACATCGATTTTTTGAAAACGGCGAGCCAGCGCGCGCTCTTTTTCAAAGATGTTGTTGTACTCTTGATAAGTTGTTGAACCGAGGCAACGCAATTTGCCACTACTAAGCAGCGGTTTGATTAAGTTAGCCGCATCAACTTGGCCACCAGAAGCCGCACCCGCACCGATGATGGTATGAATTTCATCAATAAATAGAATCGCGTCTTGCTCTTTTTCAAGCTGTTTCAAAATGGTTTTAAAACGCTTTTCAAAATCGCCACGGTACTTGGTTCCGGCGAGCAATGAGCCGATATCCAGTGAATAAATAACGCTATTTTGAATGATTTCAGGCACTTGGCCTTCCACAATGCGCCACGCCAGCCCTTCCGCAATCGCCGTTTTACCGACTCCCGCTTCTCCCACTAACAGCGGATTATTTTTACGGCGACGACACAACACTTGAATGGTTCGTTCTAGCTCTTTATCACGCCCAATTAGCGGATCAATCAACCCTTGCTTTGCCAATTGGTTGAGGTTGCTGGCAAAGCTTTCCAAACGTTCATCAGAACTGACTTCATCAGCTGATTCGCTGCTAAAAGAGTCGGAAGAGGCTGAATTATCACTTGCGCTGGAATCTTTAGTGATGCCGTGCGAAATGTAGTTGACGATATCTAAGCGACTGATGTCATTTTTTTTCAGTAAGTAAGCCGCGTGTGACTCCTGCTCACTAAAGATTGCAACCAATACATTCGCCCCGGTGACTTCATTGCGGCCAGAGGATTGCACATGAAATACAGCACGTTGCAGCACACGTTGAAAACTCAACGTGGGTTGCGTTTCACGTGTTTCGTCACTTTCAGGAATAAGAGGTGTGGTTTGATCAATAAAAACATCAAGCTCTTGGCGTAAGGCATCCAAATCCGCTTGGCAGGCTAATAAGGCCTCTCTGGCTGCATCATTTTCCAATAACGCAAGTAGGAGGTGCTCGACGGTCATGAATTCATGTCTTTTGTCTCGCGCTCGAGCGAACGCGCCGTTTAGACTCGACTCTAGTTCTTTATTAAGCATAAGTACCTCCTTAAGGAACCACTTTGTTGCTCCAGCAATCGACTACGCTTGCTCCATAGTACAAAGCAGTGGATGCTCATTTTCCCTTGAGTACAAAGTAACTTGAGCTACTTTGGTCTCTGCAATCTCAGCACTAAACGTGCCACAAATTGCTTTCCCTTCATAATGCACCTTGAGCATTATCTGTGTTGCTTTGTCGATATCCATCGAGAAGAATCGCTCAAGGATTTCAATCACAAACTCCATCGGCGTGTAGTCATCATTATTGAGAACTACGTTGTACATCGCTGGTGGTTTAATTGCTGTCTTCTCTTTCTCCAGAAGATCTGAGTCTGGAGTCACCCATTCAAAATGTTTACTCATGATGACCGTATTTAGAGTGCTTCTCTACCTAGTGGAACCGTGTGCCTCTCAGTAACCATTGTGTCGTTCGAATCTATTAATGTTATTAGTGCTACCGACACAGTTGAAAAACAACCCTTACTTAGAGACTAATGCAGCAATTGTATCGCTGCAAATAAAACATTGCTATTCCGAACTATCAACGGCGTAGTTGATTAAAAAGAAAACAAAAGCAACTGCTTTCTTTAACTATTTCATTCTTAACGCCCTATTTAATCGTTACAACAATGTAAACCTTAAAAATGATTTATTTGCAAATATGTCGAGTATCATACCTTTTGCCTATTGACTGCGCCGAATCATTGACTACATTGGTCAATTAGTGACTAAAAATTTGGCAGCGTCTGAATTGATATTCACATTCGGGTAACGTTTTTAAGATAAGTTTCTCGATAACAACATCAGTAACTAAAATGCAATGAGGGATGTAAAGCATGGCTACAGGTACAGTAAAATGGTTTAACAACGCCAAAGGATTTGGGTTTATTTGTCCAGAAGGTGAGGATACCGATATTTTTGCTCACTATTCAACCATTCAAATGGAAGGCTACCGCACACTCAAAGCGGGCCAACAAGTTTCCTATGAGATTGAACAGGGGCCGAAAGGTTATCACGCTAGCGCTGTTGTTCCAATCGAAGGTCAACTTGTCGAAGGTCAACTTGCAAAATAATCGCTGCCAAACGTGTATTTGATGAAAAACCCGCCGAACTGGCGGGTTTTTTATTACTTAGAGGTGAATAACTGAAGGTTAAGCGCCAATGATCGCGTTCAAGGTTTGGCTTGGACGCATTAGTGCTGATGCTTTTTCAAACACTGGCGCATAGTAACCACCCAAATCACCAGGAGTACCTTGTGCTTGATTCAGCTCAGAGACGATAACCTGTTCATTTTCTTGCAGCTGCTTCGCAATCGGTGCGAATTCCGCCGCTAAATCAGCATCCGCCGTCTGCTCTGCTAAGGCCCCAGCCCAGTAGGTTGCAAGATAGTAGTGACTGCCACGGTTATCAAGCTCACCAACTCTGCGCGATGGTGATTTATTGAGATCAAGGAACTTACCAGTGGCTTTATCAAGCGCATCGGCTAGTACTTTCGCTTTTGCATTTCCAGTGACAACACTCAAATGTTCCAAAGACGCCGCCAGCGCCAAAAACTCGCCTAACGAGTCCCAACGCAAGTGGTTTTCTTTCTCAACCTGCTGAACGTGTTTTGGTGCAGAACCACCAGCACCTGTTTCAAACAAGCCACCGCCATTCATTAAGGGAACAATCGACAACATTTTAGCCGAGGTACCAAGCTCGAGAATGGGGAATAGATCTGTGAGGTAATCACGCAGTACGTTACCCGTAACTGAGATGGTATCTTTACCCGCTTTGAGACGCTCAAGTGTGAACTGAGTCGCTTCAACAGGTGATAGGATCTGAATATCTAAGCCAGCCGTATCATGATCAGCAAGGTAGACGTTGACTTTTTTGATCAATTCACGGTCATGCGCACGCTGATCGTCTAACCAGAAAATCGCAGGAACACCAGTAGCTCTGGCACGAGTCACGGCCAGTTTCACCCAGTCTTGGATCGGTGCATCTTTCACTTGGCACATGCGGAAAATATCACCAGCTTCAACAGTTTGCTCTAGCAATACTTTGCCGGAGGTATCCACAACACGTACCGAACCCGCGGCATCGAGGATAAAGGTTTTATCGTGCGATCCATATTCTTCAGCTTTTTGCGCCATAAGGCCCACGTTTGGCACACTGCCCATCGTTGTTGGGTCAAATGCGCCATGCTTTTTACAAAAATCAATCACCGCTTGATAAACGCCAGCGTAGCAGCGATCTGGGATCAGTGCTTTGGTGTCTTGTTGCTTGCCATCTGGCCCCCACATTTGACCAGAAGCGCGCAGCATTGCTGGCATTGACGCATCAACAATGATATCGCTTGGGACATGTAGGTTAGTAATGCCTCGGTCAGAATCAACCATCGCAAGTGGTGGTTGCGTGTTATAAACCGCTTGAATCGCGGCTTCAATTTCTTCTTTCTGTGCTTGTGGCAATGCTTGAATTTTCGCGTAAACATCGCCTAGGCCATTGTTGACATCAACACCTAATGAGTCAAACAACGCGCCATACTTCGCAAATACGTCTTTGTAGTACACTTTAACGGCATGGCCGAAAATGGCTGGGTCAGACACTTTCATCATGGTTGCTTTCATGTGTAAGGAAAGCAGCACATCTTGCTGTTTCGCTGCTGCGATTTGTTGCTCGAAAAACTCAACTAACGCTTTTTTGCTTAGAACTGAAGCATCGATAATTTCTTTATCCAGCAGCGCAAACTCTTTCTTTAAGACTTTAGTCGAGCCATCATGGCCGACAAACTCAATTTTGACCTTAGTGTCACCTTCAATGGTGACTGACTTTTCTGTCCCATAGAAATCTTTGTCTTGCATGCTGGCAACATGTGAACGGGATTGCGGTGACCATGCGCCCATTGAATGTGGGTTTTTCTTCGCATAATTCTTGACTGATAATGGTGCACGGCGATCGGAGTTACCTTCACGCAACACAGGGTTAACCGCACTGCCTTTGATTTTATCGTAAGTCGCTTTAATCGCTTCTTCTTCGTAGGCACTTGGTTCTTCAGGATAATTTGGTAGGTCGTAACCTTTTTCCTGCAACTCTTTAATCGCGGCTTTCAATTGTGGGACCGATGCCGAAACGTTAGGCAGTTTAATAATATTCGCTTCTGGTTTGGTCGCCAGTTCACCTAATTCGGCAAGCGCATCACTTACACGTTGATTTTCTTTTAAATGTTCTGGGAAGCTGGCGAGGATACGCGCAGCCAGTGAAATATCGCGGGTTTCAACGCTAATGCCTGACGAGGCGGTAAAGGATTGGATAATCGGCAATAAAGAATAAGTGGCCAGTGCTGGTGCTTCGTCTGTAATGGTATAAATAATTGTAGGTTTTTCTGTAGGCATGAAAAATTTCCCTATTTGTTCTAGCAGCACCATTGGATGAAACAGCGCTGTGTGATTGTCCGTGTCAAGTGGGTTAGCATCCTCGCGACTTGAACACGATAGCGTCACTCTTTCAAAAACTGAATCGAATGTCGTTGAGCGTGATCCGATTTTAGTCATTGAGTGAAAATAGATATACACTCAAACCCTTTATTGATACTGAATCCAAATAGTATGGGTTGAGTATAATTAAACAAAACTAGGATAATAGTCTATTATCTTGTGCGTCAATCCTGTTTCTGGGCGCGCAAATCATAGCTTAAATCCAAAGTTCAGAAAACTTTCAAACACACTTCATTTACATTTTTGCAAGGTAGTTAACATGTCATCCCGCTTGCGTCGTGATTCCTCATCAGTATCAAAACCCTCAGGCTCTTCTCATTTTAAACGGCGCGATCCACATCAGCGTTCGACCGCCCGCTCCTTTTCATCTGCAGAAGAGGTAAAAAAACGAGTATCGCTTGCTGATCGAAAAGTCATCATCTTTAATAAGCCTTTTGATACGCTAAGCCAGTTTACCGATGGTGATGGGCGCAAAACTCTCGCTGATTTTATTCCCGTAAAAGAGGTGTATGCCGCAGGTCGCTTGGACAGAGACAGCGAAGGTTTGATGGTGCTCACCAATGACGGCATCTTGCAAGCAAGACTAACGCAGCCGCAGTCAAAATTACCAAAAACGTATTGGGTTCAAGTGGAAGGAGAACCCGCTCAAAACGATTTAGATAAATTACGCCAAGGTGTAGCGCTAAAAGATGGCATGACGCTGCCTGCCAAGGTTGAGATTTTGCAACCACCTACCTTGTGGGAACGTAATCCACCGGTTCGTTTTCGCGCACAAATCCCAACCACATGGCTTGCGATTACCATTACTGAAGGTAAAAACCGGCAAGTACGACGTATGACAGCGCATATTGGCTTTCCAACACTGCGCTTAGTGCGCTACGCGATGGGCGACATTGTTTTAGGCGATCTACAACCCGGAGAGTGGAAAGAAATTACCCTCTAACACCGCTCTCAAAAAAACAGAAGCCTCTTTATTTAAGAGGCTTCACTGTGTTTATTTATGGCGTTCTTTAAGCTTATCAATGACATCACTCAACGCTAATCCTTGGTCTTGCAATAGCACCAATAAGTGATAAATCAAATCAGCCGACTCGCACACTAACTCCGCTTTATCGCCCGTCGCCGCCGCAAGCGCAACTTCAACGCCCTCTTCGCCCACTTTCTGCGAAATACGCTTGGTTCCACGGGCATAAAGGCTGGCAGTATAAGAGGAATCAGGGTCGGCACTCTTGCGGGCAGCCAATAGCTGCTCAAGCTGATGAAGCCACACCATTTGAGACTCTTCTTGTGCATCGTTATCCCAACAGGTTGTAGTTCCGGTATGGCACGTTGGCCCAATGGGATTCACTTTGACCAATAAAGTGTCGTTATCACAATCGAGCGCCATGTTTTTCAACTGTAACACATGACCAGAGGTCTCTCCTTTGGTCCAAAGGCGCTGCTTGCTGCGAGAAAAGAAAGTCACTTGGCCTGTTTGCGCGGTTTTTTGCAACGCATCTTGGTTCATATAACCCATCATGAGCACTTGACTCGATTGAAAATCTTGCACTATCGCCGGAACAAGGCCATCAACTTTGTTCCAATCGATACGCTCAGAAAGTGCAACCGCACTCGATACTTGAAAACTCATCGTCTTACCTCTACACCTTCTGCTTGTAAATATTGTTTTAATTCGCCGATATTGATGATCTGCTTGTGAAAAACCGATGCCGCCAACGCGCCATCGACATGAGCTTGTTGGTAAGCTTGCGCAAAGTGCTCCATCGTCCCCGCCCCGCCAGAAGCGATAAGTGGCACGCGACACACAGCACGTACCTTCTGGAGTTGCTGTAGATCATAACCATTACGCACGCCGTCTTGGTTCATCATATTCAATACGATTTCACCCGCACCACGTTTTTGTACCTCTTGTACCCAATCGCAAGTTTGCCACTGTGTTGCTTTGGTGCGCGTCTCATCGCCAGTAAATTGATAGACCTGGTACTGACCCGTGTCTTGATCGAAGTAAGAGTCGATGCCGACCACAATACATTGCACGCCAAATTTATCCGCCAAGTCAGTAATCAACTGTGGGTTAGCGAGTGCTGGAGAGTTAATGGAGACTTTATCTGCACCAAATTCTAAAATTCGCTCAGCATCTTCGGCAGATTTAATACCGCCCGCGACGCAAAATGGAATATCAATCACTGCCGCGACACGCGCAACCCAACTTTTATCCACCACTCGGCCATCACTCGACGCGGTAATGTCGTAAAACACCAACTCATCCGCGCCCTCTTCGGCGTAGCGTTTTGCAAGCGGTACGATATCACCAATGATTTCGTGATTGCGAAACTGCACCCCTTTCACTACTTGTCCATCGCGGACATCCAAACAAGGAATTATGCGTTTTGCCAACATTCGAATGCCTCCTGAGCGGTGAACTTACCATCTAATAAGGCACGACCGACGATCACGCCAGCAACACCACTGCCTGTTAAGGCTTTGATGTCCGCTAAGCTACCGATACCACCTGAGGATTGAAACTGTACTTGTGGGTACTGTTTGCATAAATCGATATACAACTCAACGTTAGAACCGGCTAGTGTGCCATCGCGGGAAATATCAGTGCACAATACGTGCGTCAAACCGACCGTTAGGTAATCATCAATCAAGGCTTCTATCGTTACACCTGAATCTTCTTGCCAACCTGAAATGGCCACTTTACGTGTGCCGTATTGATCAATGTTGATGTCGAGCGCTAGCACAATTTTTTCTGCGCCATATTTTTCCATCCATCCTTTGACTAATTCAGGCTGTTTTACGGCCGTAGAACCGACAACCACACGCTGCGCACCCGCATTTAATAAATCCACCACATCTTGCTCACTACGAACACCGCCACCAATTTGAATCTTGGCAGGGGTACTGGCAAGCAGTTTGGCAATCAGATCAAGCTGTCGGGCTGAGGTATCGTTTGCCCCCGTTAAATCAACAAGGTGCAGCCAGTTGGCTCCAGATTGGTGATAAAGGTTGAACTGCTCTGCAGGGTCAACTTTGTATTCGGTAACTTGACCATAATCGCCTTGAAATAAGCGAACCACTTGGCCATCAATTAAATCTAATGCTGGAATAATCATTACTAATTCCCTTTTATAATTCCAAGAAGTTCTTAATCAGTGCTGAGCCGGCTTTGGATGAGCGCTCTGGGTGAAATTGCACACCATAGTAATTACCGCTTTGCAGCGCCGCGGTGAAAAGCTTGCCGTATTCACATTCAGCAATCGTGTATTCACCGACGGGCATGGCGTAGCTATGGACAAAATAGAAATATTCACCCTGCTCAATGCCTTTAAACAGAGGATGGCCGCTTTCGGCATTGACCGTGTTCCAACCCATATGTGGCAGTGGTAAATCGCCTGTATCCATCAGGCGAACCTCTCCATCACATAAGCCTAAACATTCAACAATGTCATTAGCTTGCTGTCCTTTTTCTTCTGACAGTTGACCTAACAGTTGCATGCCTAAGCAGATGCCGAGCAGTGGCTTTTCAACCTGTTTCACCAAGGTGATTAAATCGCGCTGTTGCAGATTTTTCATCGCCTCACTTGCCGTACCGACACCGGGTAAAAACAGCTTATCTGCCGTCAACACCACATCAGGATCTTTTGAAATAGTGACTGGGTAACCCAAGCGTTCGATGGCAAATTTCACGGAAGAAACATTAGCGCAGCCTGTATCAATGATGACGACCTTTTGCGGCTGGCGGCTGTTATCACTCATCGCTTCACGGACTGACGACATTACAGTACTCCTTTGCTGCTAGGTAGTTCATTGCCTTCCACTTTAATGGCTTGGCGCAATGTGCGGCCAAAAGCCTTAAACAAACTTTCAATAATATGGTGATCATTCTCGCCACTGGATGAGAGATGCAGCGTACAGGCCAAAGTGTCGGTTAATGAACGGAAGAAGTGATATACCATTTCAGTGGAGAGATCGCCGATTTGCTCACGTGTAAAGGTGGCCTCAAATTTCAGATAAGGGCGACCCGAGAGATCGAGCGCACATTGTGCTAAACACTCATCCATCGGCAACGAAAAACCAAAACGACCAATGCCGCGCTTATCGCCTAATGCCTCTTTTAAGGCTTGCCCAAGTGCTAATGCGGTATCTTCAATGGTGTGGTGATCATCAATGTGCAGATCCCCATTAACGCTCAACTTCAATTGAAAACCGCCATGGGTTGCGATTTGGTCAAGCATGTGGTCAAAAAAACCTAACCCAGTAGCAATTTGATTGCCGCCCGCTTCATCCAAATTGACCGCAACTTTAATGTCGGTCTCTTTAGTGGTTCTCACCACTTCGGCGCTGCGCGATTTCACGGTCAAGTCTTTAACTATTTCACGCCATCCCATACTTTTCGGATGATACTGAATGCCACGGATCGCCATATTTTCAGCCAGTTGCAGGTCGGTCATTCGATCGCCAATCACCACTGATTGCTGAAAATCGACTTTGCCTCCTTGCAGATACTCTTTAACCATCCCCAGTTTGGGTTTGCGGCAAGAGCAATTATCTTTTTCAAAGTGCGGGCAAATCAACACATCATCAAAGAGCACTCCTTGGGACTGAAAAATATCCATCATCATCGCATGAGGGGCATCGAAATCGGCTTGAGGATAGCTATCCGTCCCCAGTCCATCTTGGTTGGTGACCATTACCAGCCGATAACCCGCAGCCTGCAAAGCCAGTAGGCTTGGGATCACATACGGCTCTAGTTTCAGTTTGTCTAAACGATCAACTTGGAAATCGACCGGAGGCTCAACAATTAAGGTGCCGTCACGATCAATAAAGAGAATTTTTTGCTGTTTGCTCACTGGAATATCCTTTTCTATTGGCCAGTAACGTTACTTAAACGACTGGCTCTTTATTCATTTTGGGCTATTTATGGTGCTCGATTACTGATAATAATTGCGAATAAAAGCGAGTGTTTTTTCACACTCTTCGCGATTACCGATACTGATCCTCACGCAATCTTCAATCGGAGAATTGCGTAAAATGATGCCGTGATCCCAAGCGGCTTTAAACAATGCATCGCCATCGGGAAATTTCACTAATAGGTAGTTTCCCCACCCTTCAAACACAATTAAATTGGGCACCATATACAACCCTGCTTGTAAGTAAGCACGGTTTGCATTGAGATCCAACACTTGGAATTTGGTACGAGCCAGCCCAGCTTCCGATAACGCTTGCACGGCAATGTCTGCTACCGGAATTGGCACGGGATAAGGTGCAATTACCTTCTGCAGCACATCAATCAGCTCTTTATTGGCCAAGGTAAAACCGCAGCGCAAACCGGCAAGCGCAAACGCTTTAGATAAGGTGCGTAAAATCGCCAAATTCGGGTATTGCGCTAATAAATCAACGGTTGAGGCTTCTGGACAGAAATCAATGTAGGCTTCATCCATCACGACAATAGCGCGGTCTTTAGTCATTTCCAGCAAAGCAATAATATCTTGGCGCTTAACCAAATTACCGGTTGGATTATTAGGACTACAAACGAAGATCAACTTCACGCTGTCCAAATTGGCACGAATGGCTGGCAGGTCGAGCTGCCAATCCGCTGTCAATGGCACCACTTTACGCTCGACACCGAACGTTTCAGCGCTAATCGCGTACATACCATAAGTCGGCGGACAGTATAAAATAGCGTCTTGATTGGGCTCACAAAATGCGCGGATCAAAAGCTCAATCCCTTCATCAGCACCACGTGAGGTCAACACCTGCTCTGGCTGTACCTTGGCATAAGCCGCATACGCATCGATCATGGCTTTGGGTTGGCAATCACTGTAACGGTTCAAACGCACAAAATCGGTTTTGTACTCATTATTGAATGGCGATTCGTTGGCATTGAGCCACACATCACCACTGCCGCCAATACGGCGAGCCGATAAGTAAGGTTTTAGTGCTTGAATTTGCTTACGAGCCAGTTTTTCCATTATTTTTTCGCCTTTTGCAATTTTTCGACTCGAATGGTGACCGCACGTTTGTGTGCATCCAATCCTTCAGCTTCTGCCATTGTGACCACGGTTGGCGCTAACCCTTGTAAGCCCTCTGCGCTGAGTTCTTGCACCGTCATGCGCTTACTAAAATCAGCTAAACCAAGGCTAGAATAAGTACGGGTGTAACCGTATGTTGGCAAAACGTGGTTGGTACCCGAAGCGTAGTCACCGGCTGATTCTGGTGACCAATCACCTAAGAAAATTGAGCCGGCGTTATCAAGTAACGGCAACAGTTCACGAGGGTTCCGCGTTTGCACAATTAAGTGCTCTGGGCCGTAGTAGTTCGAGATAGAAACCGCTTGGGTCAAAGAGTCAGCGATAATGATCAAACTAGAAGCCAAGGCCTTTTCTGCAATGGCGGCGCGAGATAAGCTTTTTAGCTGCTTTTGCACTGCATCTGTTACTTGATCGGCAATCACCGCTGAAGGGGTCACTAACACAACTTGTGAATCAGGCCCGTGCTCAGCTTGGCTAAGCAGATCAGCCGCGATGAAATCGGCATCAGCCGTATCATCAGCAATCACCAACACTTCCGAAGGACCCGCTGGCATATCAATCGCTGCACCGCGAAAGTCATTGCTCACTTGACGTTTTGCTTCTGTCACGTAGGCATTACCGGGGCCGAAGATTTTGTCCACTTTAGCAACGGATTTAGTCCCATAAGCCATTGCTGCAATCGCTTGACCACCACCAATGTTATACACCTCATCAATGTTACACAGCTTGGCCACGTAGAGGATTTCGTCCGCAATCGGTGGCGGTGAGCAAAGCACCACTTTACGGCACCCTGCAATTTGTGCAGGAACACCCAACATTAATACGGTAGAAGGTAAAGGCGCACTGCCTCCGGGAATGTACAAGCCCACCGTATTAATTGGACGCGTCACTTGCTCACACACCACTCCCGGCTGCGTTTCCACTTTGATCGGTTGCAGCTTTTGTGCTTTATGGAACTTAGTAATGTTCTCATAAGCTTGTTGAAGTGCTTGTTTCATCTTGTCAGAAAGACGCTCGCACGCCGCATCAATCTCACCACTTGAGCCGCGAATTGAATCCGGTTTCACGCGGTCAAATTTTTCAGTTAACTCAATTAACGCTTGGTCACCTTGCGCTTTCACCTGCGCAATCACGGCGCTCACGGCAGCAGTGACATTGGCTCCTTCAGTAATGGCCGGGCGTTCTAAAATTGAATCTTGCTGAGTTTCACTCAACGATTGCCAAACGACAGTTCTCATCGCCGTTACTCCATCATTTTATCGATAGGTAAAACCAAAATAGAACTCGCCCCTAATGCGTTTAGGCGCTCCATGGTTTCCCAAAATAGGTTCTCGGTACTGACCACATGTACTGCAACGCGATTTTTCTCCGCCGATAAAGGCAGCACTGTTGGGTCTTCCGCCCCCGGGAGTAAGTCTTTAATCGCTTCTAATTGATCAACCGGAGCATGCAGCATGATGTATTTGGACTCTTTGGCTTGAATCACGCCTTGCATACGCGTCAATAAACGAGCAATCAATGCTTGTTTATCTTCACTGAATTCACCTTGACGCTGAATAAGTGTTGCTTTGGATTGGAAGATAACTTCAGCCTCTTTGAGGCCATTCGCTTCTAATGTTGCGCCGGTAGAAACAAGGTCAGCAATCGCATCAGCTAGGCCAGCTCGTGGTGCAACCTCAACAGAACCGGTGAGCACACAAGTGCTAAAATCAATGCCCTTTTCATCCATGTACGCTTTGAGTAGCTGCGGATAAGTCGTGGCGATGCGTTTACCCGCCAAATCTTGAGGACCGTTGTATTGCTGATCTTTATTGATCGCAATGGATAAGCGGCAGCCACCAAAATCAAGACGGCGCAGTGAAACAAACTCACTTTTCTTATTTTGCGACAAGCGTTCTAAACGTACCTCTTCCAGCTCATTCTCACCAATGAAACCGAGATCAACCACGCCGTCCATCACCAGCCCGGGTATGTCGTCATCACGTACTAGTAGTAGATCGATCGGCATATTGAGAGAGTGAACGACAAGACGCTCACCCATGATATTGAATTTCACGCCGCATTTTTTAAGTAAGTCTTGGCACTCTGAGCTCAAGCGGCCTTTCTTCTGGATGGCAATTCTTAGGCGTTGTGTTTGCATGACAATTTCCCTGTGCAATGTATTGAATGTATTTGGAATTAAGTTAAAGCAAAATGAAAAAACCCTCGGGAGATTTGCGTTCTCCCGAGGGTTTTAATCTAAATGCTTTGACTTAACCACCGGGAGTTTCCTGCCTCCCGGGTATGCGTACACCTCCCCGAAAGATTATTTAGGGCGATGGTGATGAATGTTCATTACAAAATTACGCATACTTATCAGCTCTTATTGGTTTGCTGTCTTGACTCCACACTAACCAAGCTGATGTTCTTTTTCAACTAAAAATTTTGCTTTTTTAAAATCTTTTTTCACCGTCGTGCACCAGTAATAAAAAAGGGAAACTTTCGCTTCCCTTTCATCAACTCTATTTAACCAAAATACGGCTACAACGTCTCGCAATGTGTCATTTTTGATTTCGCCATAGCGGCCATAATCATGCACACAATGATAAATGCGACAGAGGCACAAGCCAACGAGATCAGCACTGACGCTGTCATTCCTAAAACAACAAAACCAACACTCGAAACCAAGGCCGTAGCCAGTGCATACGGTAATTGTGTCGCAACGTGATCAATGTGGTTACAGCGCGCGCCTGTCGACGATAAAATGGTGGTGTCAGAAATAGGAGAACAGTGGTCACCAAAAACAGAACCCGCAAGTACGGCGCTTAACATTGGCAGAATGAGAGCGATATCTGTTGCCGCAGCCATGTCTCCAGCAATGGGCAGCATGATGCCAAACGTTCCCCAAGAAGTGCCGGTTGAAAACGCCATCACGCCCGATAGTAAGAATAAGATGACAGGTAGCCAATGCGGATCAATATTACCTTGAACCAAAGATGACATGTACGCACCGGTTTTCATGTCCCCAATAACAGAGCCAATTGTCCACGCAAAAATCAGGATCAAAATCGCACCAAACATCGACTTCGCACCGATCCACAATGTATGACTGATGTCATTCATTGGCAGCTTTTGCTTAAACACAGTAAACAGAGCCATCGCCAAGCCAACTAGTCCGCCGTAAATCAACGAAGCGCCAACATTGGTGTTTTCAAACGCACCCAGCAGATCAAATGCTTTACCGTCTGCGGCTAAAGATTGACCACCCGTAAATAACATGGCTGAAACCGTTGCAATGATCAGTAATACGATAGGCAGAACCAGATCCAACACTTTGCCATGTTCACTCTCTTTGATATCAAGCTCTTCATTTAACTCATGTGCGTCTTGGCTATCGTTTGCATTTACGTCGTCAAATCCACGGCCTTGGGAAGCATTAATTTCATGCTGGCGCATTTGACCAATATCTAACTGGAACCACACCACAGCAAAGACCATCAACAGAGCAAAAATGGCGTAAAAGTTCATCGGTACTAAACGGATATAAGCGTCTAATGCCGAATATTCGGTAATTCCGTGAGAAACGAGAATACCGCCAATAATCGTCATAATGTACGCGCCCCAACTAGAAGCAGGCATCACAACGCACATCGGTGCTGCAGTTGAATCAAGGATATAGGCAAGTTTAGCGCGAGATACATAAAAGCGGTCAGTCACAGGGCGAGAAATAGAACCTACGGCCAAACTATTAAAATAATCATCAACGAAAATAAACACACCCAAAAATGCCGCCAGCAGTTTTGAGCCACGTTTACTTTTTACGCGGATTTGTGCCCATTCAGCAAAAGCACGAGTCCCGCCAGACAAAGTTAACAGCGCGGTCATCATACCTAATAAAAGCAAAAATCCGACGATACTCATATTCCAAGTGTTAATGCCGCCATCAGCAACAAAGACGCTCGATACCTTAGTAACAACATAACTGAATGCGCTGCCAACAGAATAATCCGCGAGTAATACAGCGCCTAATACAATACCGACACCTAATGAAACAAGCACTCTGCGTGTAAGAACAGCCAAGCTTAATGCCACTAGAGGCGGTAACAGAGATAGAGGAGATGATGCAAAATCGATTAAATTCATGATCTTCAAAAACCAGTAAGTAAATGGTTAGAGATCTACTGCAGACAAATTACGAGCAAAAATAACAACGTAATTCATGTTGAACTAAGCGAAAGGGAAGCGAACACTTCACCCAACCCCACAGTAGCGCTCCATAGTTTAAAAAAAATAGACTATGGCAGTGTTGTTCCTATTCGAATACAACCCCAGCAAGCGGCTTTAATGTACACACTTACTTCGGCGATAAAACCTTTCACTTTTGTTCATTGGCATTACCCCAACAGAAGTTACTATTTTCCACCGCACCTCTACGTCAAAGAAAGAACAATAAATCACCATTATTCAGCTATTTTAATAATGATAAATCTCTTACTTCGCTTTAGGTAAATGACATTGTACTTAACAACAAATGCATTGCAACCGATCATGTCATTAAAATGCATCAATTATCGATCACATTCATGAAGAAACGTTGAGACTTCTTTCATAATGTGGTGCAATGAATATCACGAGGATTATAATAAAAACATTAATTATAACTCTATCTAAAAAGCACTGATGCTCTTCTTGATACTACTACTTATGTATGAAATCAGCTCATCATTAACAAGTTCATATTTTTTTTGATTTTTATTCAACTATAAAAATTTCATTAATATTTTAATCTAATATTGTAAGTACCAATTCTGCAGTTTATTATTGCTGAGTCGACTAAATTAAATCAAATAGGAATAGTCATGTCTGAATTAACAAAAACTCTACTTAATATTCGTAGCCTACGCGCTTTTTCCCGTGAACTCACTCTAGAGCAGCTTGAAGAAGCACTAGATAAATTAACGATCGTTGTTCAAGAACGCAGAGAAGTGGAAGAAGAAGAACGCTCTGTTCGCGCAGAGCAAGAAGCGAAGCTGGCAGCGATTGCAGAACAGATTGCTAAAGATGGTATCGATGTTAGTGCCCTAATATCGGCACTTTCTGGTGAAACTAAGAGCAAAGTTAAAGTTCAAGGCAAACGCGCACCTCGTCCAGCAAAATACAAATATCTTGATACCAATGGCCAAGAAAAAACATGGACAGGTCAAGGTCGTACACCTTCGGCAATTCAAGAGCAACTTGATGCAGGTAAATCTTTAGAAGAATTCGAGATTTAATAACTCTTTAG
>AEZC01000113.1 GCA_000257205.1 Vibrio ordalii ATCC 33509
CTTTTCTCAAAACGTAATTCACTATTTACCCCAATAACTAAACAATATATTTATCTACTCGGACATAATTCTGATTATTTCTTGACACTTATTCAATTATTTTAATATTTGAATTTTTTATAAACCATGGAAAAGAGAAAACAGATGATGAATGACATTGTAAAGAAAGATAGCTATCGACTTAACGATAACCCGTTTATTTTAGTAATCGTCTTCGTTTTTTAATTCATTATCTTCTCCTTTAAAAAGACACTACTATGAAATACAGGTCAATCCGAATGCTATTAGTGTCCATATAAATGATAATATTGTGTATAACTACACAACTTGAAGTTGCAGGTAGGTTAGAAAGTAAGTTTCCCCCATGAGCATAGATAAACGATTTGATGAAGTGAGCGAACGTAACCAACACCGCTGCAGCTTCAAGTAGGAAGGGGATATCAGACGATCAATCGGCATGAATCATCATAGATAGAAGGTCACCACATTCCCCGCGCTAAGAAAAGTACTCGATAAATGTTGTTCAATTTTTTCGAACTTAATCATCAAACAGAGTGAGTTATCTCAGGTTACAAATCACTCTACACTGGCTCCAACAGCTAGGAAGCCGCTGAGCACCTACTACCATTTAATGAATCTGAGGACACTTTAATGAAAGCACTATTGAAACAACTAACCACATCAACTTCTGGATTTTCTGCGCTTGCGCTTCGTTTTCTCATTGGCATCATTTTTATGGCGCACGGTGCACAGAAACTCTTTGGCTGGTTTGGAGGATATGGATTAGAAGGCACAGGTCAATGGATGGCTTCAATTGGTTTAAACCCAGGCGTGCTGATGGCATTTTTAGCGGGGAGTGGTGAATTTTTTGGGGGCCTATTTATTTTACTTGGCTTACTAACTCGCCCTGCCGCCTTAGTTCTTTCTATTACGATGATCGTCGCTATCGCTTCTGTGCACTTAGGTAACGGCTTATTCATGGCTAATAACGGTTATGAGTTTGGCCTTGCGCTGCTTGCGGCCAGTGCATCCTTGGTTTTCTCTGGTGCTGGCAAATTGGCACTTGATAACTGGTTAAATAAAAAACTCGCATAATCTATGCCTAAGGCCGGCATACTGTTTTATCGAAGGAGGCGAAGCCTCCTTCAAACGTTAAGATTTTCAGTCGATAACATTCAACTTAGTATCACTTTCCTTCCTTTCTCCATTTATATGGCATGCCATTCCTTTTTGTGCTACACAAAAGTGCCGTTGAGACCCTATTCATATAAAGCAACCTTAATGGATAAATATGCAACCAAACGAGCTTAAAATTGAATAAAAACTAGCGAATTACCATTATATGAGAATAGTGACACTTGTTAACAAAAAGAACTCATATACTGCCAAATGACAAAAAATAAAAATTTAAAGCCAAAAATTGGTTATTAAAACGTAAAAGATGGGCAGTTTTAAGTGATAAAGATCACAGAAATTAACCGTTAACATTATTTTACTTTTTGATTTGCACTCAGCCATGCTAACCTGCGGCACGCTTTGAAATGATGTCGAAGTGCATAAAATAAAGGAGTGTTCACAATGAATACCAAAAAACCGATGTCGCTTACCGGCCGTGTTATTTTAGGTATGGTAGCGGGTATTTTGACTGGCTTTGCCATTCGAGTCCTATTTGCTGAAAACGGATTTGTTGACGCCTATATCGTTAACGGCTTATTCGATGTTGGTGGAAAAATCTTTATCGCCAGCTTAAAAATGTTAGTTGTACCCCTCGTGTTTGTTTCTCTCGTTTGTGGTACGAGCTCACTGAAAGATCTCACTACGCTTGGCCGAATGGGCGGTAAAACCCTAGCCTTTTACATCGCGACCACCGCGATTGCCATCACACTGGCACTGACAATGGGCACAATATTCCAACCCGGCTCAGGTGCCGATTTAACCGCAGCAAGCTCATTCCAATCTGCGCAAGCCCCTTCTTTGGGCCAAGTGTTTATTGATATGTTCCCGACCAACCCAATCAGCGCGATGGCAGAAGGCAAAACACTGCAGGTCATCGTCTTTGCCGTACTATTTGGCATAGCCATCAGTGCCGCGGGTAAACCGGGCGAGCGCATTGCGGGCGTTTTTAATGACTTGAACGAAGTGATTATGAAACTGGTCGCTTTGTTGATGAACCTTGCTCCATACGGCGTATTTTTCCTGATGGCGAAACTGTTCACAAGCCTTGGTTTAAGTGCAATTTTGAACCTCGCAGAATACTTCGTAGTACTGACGGTTACCTTGCTGCTACACGGTTTTGTCACCTATAGTTTGATGTTGAAAGGCTTTACTGGTTTAAGTCCAATCACCTTCTTCCGTAAAATGGAAGATGCAATTATGTTCGCTTTCTCTACAGCCTCTTCCAATGCGACTATACCCGTCACCATGGAAACGGCTAAAAACCGCTTAGGGGTTGATAACAAGATAGCCTCTTTCACCATTCCGCTAGGCGCGACCGTTAATATGGATGGCACGGCGATCATGCAAGGCGTTGCGACGGCATTTATTGCCCAAGCATTCAATATTGATCTAACTATGGGTGACTACGTGATGGTTATCCTCACGGCAACACTTGCTTCTGTCTGTTGGTACAGCAGGCGTTCCTGGAGTTGGCCTTGTCATGCTAGCGATGGTGCTAAACCAAGTCGGCTTGCCACTAGAAGGTATTGCTTTGATTATGGGTGTTGACCGCTTACTAGATATGATCCGTACCGCAGTCAATATTACTGGTGATAGCTGTGTGACTCTTATTGTGGCGAAAACAGAAGGCGCGTTAGATGAAGCTCGCTTTAATGATCCACAAGCTGGCGTGAAAGAAGAAGAAGTCCATTTAGCAAAAGCTCAAGCCTAACCTTTCTTCACTTATACTCATCAAAATCAAAACCCTGTTGTCATTGCTACAGGGTTTTTCTTTAACGAATTTGCTTCGCAATATAATAGCGCCTCTGCCAGCTGGTGTGAGGCCAAGTTGGCTTCGCCACTTCTGAAGCCAGCTTTCCGCTGTTTATCACGCCAATCCAATCGTCAATCATGGCGCTAGTTGCGTAACAAGAGCAAAATTACGAGTACAAAATACCAATGCTAAATCTGGGCGCTGTGTGATAACCGGAAGATACGCCTTTTGTGCGATTCACCTAGACCAATAATGCCAATTTTCATCATCAAATCTCTTTTCGTTAGATGAAGACTAGGCTAACACAAGAAGATAAAAAAGGGAGATGTAGAACTCAGTGAAAAGGCAATCCTTGCCTGTCTGGGATGAGGTTAAAATGGGCTCTCTTTGTTCAGTTCATTGCAAATTTCGACAATCGCCAATGAGAGCCCGGATTTGATGATTTGTTGCTGACGCTGCAGTTGAAGCTGGTAAAAATCCAGTTCAATGTCGCCATCCGGTTCCAATACTTCCAACTGCACCATGCCCATTTTGGCCACCAAATGGAGCTTTTTTATCGGCACCAAAATTTTCGGGTCGGTGAATTCGTATTCAGCACCATCACTGTTAAGTTGATTACGCAGTTTGATGATATCTTCAATATCGTGGTAAACATCATCAGGTAATACCCCAAGGCCAAACAGCAGTTTTAGCCTGACAGACAAGTTGCCGAGTGGTCCCGAATCTTGCAATAGAGGGCCAACTACTGATTGGACAGCGAAGTTATCTTTGCGAAAAATGCGTTGCATTAATGCATCAATCGCCTCATTGAACACTTCAACCGTCGTAATAAAGAATCCGCGCACCGAATGGGCACTATTCAGTCGTTCAATTATATCGCTTTCGTTAATTCTATCGGCCATACGCTGTACTAATTGTTGTTATAAACGGAGGGCATTAGCGCCCTCCAAAGTATTTATGTGATTAAAGCTGTTTGTAGATCGCTTCAATTTGCTTAACCTGCTCGCTCTGCTCATCTAACCCTGTGTAATGGGCCAGTGTTTTACATACGCCATATTGGTTCAATGATGTTTGAAGCTCGACCGCTTGAGGATCGCTGTCGTTGGTATATTTAAGGGCCGCCGCAATCCCTTTCAATAGCGTTTTGTTGTCAACTCCGTACTCGATTGTACCGAGTAATGGCTTGATTAATCTATCATTGGGGCCTAATTTTCGTATTGGCTGACGACCAACGCGATCCACTTCATCCACCAAGTATGGGTTGGCAAAGCGGCTCAATATTTTTTCGATATAAGCGGCGTGCAATTCACGGTCAAAACCGTAACGACGAATGAGTACTTCACCGCTTTCATGCATGGCTTGCTTCACTTGCTGACGAATTGCAGGATCTTCAATTGCTTCACGAATCGTCTTATGACCACTCAAACAACCCAAATAGGCGGTAATGCAGTGCCCAGTATTTAGGGTGAAGAGTTTACGCTCAACAAAAGCCATCAGATTATTGGTTTTTTCCATCCCTTCAATGTTGGGGATCTCACCTTTAAATTGCTGTTCATCAACAATCCATTCGCTGAAACTTTCAACCGTCACGGCCAACGGGTCATCGTTCGCGGCTTCGACAGGTGGCACAATGCGATCCACCGCGGAATCGACAAAACCAATTAACTCATCGGTTTTAGCATGCAGCGATGGGTCTAGATATTTATACACTTCGCCTTTCAGGTGTGTTGTACCGCGAACCATGTTTTCACAAGCGATCACATTGAGTGGCTGTTCATTGCCCGCTTCAAATCTTTTGGTGATGCCTTTGGCGATCGTTTTCGCAATGATATCAAGCACTGCAGGGCCGACAGCTGTAGTGACTAAATCCGTTTTTACAATGCGATCAATCACATCATTACTGGCTGAATTCACCGCAGTGACATGAGTGACAGTATCAATTTTGCACTCAGAACCCACTACCTTTACTTTGTATTCTTGACGATGACTCAATTGATCGACCAAAGGTTCATTTACATCGGCAAAAGTCACTTCAATGTCTGCATCGGCCAATAATTTACCAATAAAACCACGACCAATGTTACCCGCGCCAAAATGTACTGCATTTTTCATAATCTTACCTACCAAAAACTTATCTAAAAGAGAAAAGAGCGCTTAATACTTCAATTGAGGTGAGGTCAGCAGTATAGGGGAACAGCCGACCTCGTTTTGCCTCAGGAGCAAAAGCGTTACGCTGCTTGGTTACCCGATAGGATGGCCAAGATATCGCTCACGTCTCTGGTTGAGGTGAGCTTCTCGATAGCATCAGGCTCATCGAGTGCGTTGGTAATGGTGGTAATAACTTGAATATGTTCATCATTTTTGGCGGCAATACCGATAACCAGTTTCGCTACGCCATCTTGGTCGTCCGTAAACTGCACACCAGCAGGATATTGGCAAATCACAATACCCGTTTTAATCACGCGGTCTTTGGCGGCGACGGTACCATGAGGAACGGCAATCGATTCTCCAAGATAAGTGGAGACCATTTTCTCACGTTCAAACATGGCATCAACATATTCAGGCTCCGCGTAGCCAAGCTCAACTAACTTATTGCCCGCGAAACGAATGGCTTCTTCTTTATTGGCGGCATGCAAACCTAAGTGAATGTTTTCTTTTTGGATTTGAAAAACGGACGGTTTTTGAATTTCAAAGCTGTCGTCATTCGCAGCGAGGATGGATACTTTAACTACATCGCTATCATTCGCCGCCTTAGGGCGTTGAGCTGCCAAAAGTTGAGTCACAAGCTGGTTGTACATTTCACTGTCTAAAAAGTTGCTCAGTGAAATATGCTGTGCACTGGGTGCATGTGTGCGTGCGCGGCCAGTCAGGTCTTTATGAGTAATCACGATTTCTGCGTTCTCCGGCAAACTATTGATAGCAAGGTTAGTGACATGAATCGCTAAGCCAGCATCTTTGATTTTTTTACGCAGCATGCTTGCGCCCATTGCGCTTGAACCCATACCCGCATCGCAAGCGACAATAATGCTTTTCACGTTGGCTAAATCAATATTGCTTTTTTGAGAAGCCGTCGTCACATTGCCCTTTGCGCTCGATTTCATCTCTTTCATTTGTGATGTGGCTTTTTCTAACGCCGCTTCATCACCTTCTTCTTCGGTGCTACTTTGTGCTTTCATCAATAATGACGCAACGGTAAAGGATACGCCTGCCGCACCAAATATTGAGCATAATACGCCGACAATCGACCCTTTCTGTGTCATCAGTAGTACAGCAAAGATAGAGCCAGGAGACGCTGGAGAAACAATACCTGCATTGAAGAGAGTCAAAATGAACACCCCTGTCATGCCACCAGCAATCGCTGCAAGAATCAGACGTGGGTTCATCAGTATGTATGGAAAATAAATCTCATGGATGCCGCCGAAGAAGTGAATGATGGAAGCGCCACCAGCCGTTTGACGCGCTGTACCTTTACCAAACACCATGTAAGCCAATAAAATACCGAGACCAGGGCCAGGGTTTGCTTCAATTAAGAAGAAGATTGACTGCCCCATTTCACTGGCTTGTTGAATACCTAACGGTGAGAAAATACCGTGATTAATCGCGTTGTTAAGGAACAAGATCTTCGCGGGTTCAACAAAAATAGAGGTGAGTGGTAAAAGGTGTGCTGAAACTAGGAAGTTTACGCCTGCGGCTAAACCACCGGAGAGCACTTTGACAAATGGCCCAATGAGGTAAAACGCCAAGATTGCGCCAAGCATACCGATAATGCCTGCCGAGAAGTTGTTTACCAACATCTCAAAACCGCTTTTTACTTTACCTTCAACACGTTGGTCAAAGGTTTTGATCGCCCAACCACCCATAGGGCCAACCATCATGGCTCCCATGAACATTGGGATGTCGGTTCCGACAATCACACCCATTGTGGTGATGGCACCGACAACAGCGCCACGTTCTCCACCAACCAATTTACCACCGGTGTAACCAATCAGCAGTGGTAATAAGTAGGTAATCATCGGCCCAACCATAGAGGCTAACGTTTCATTCGGTAGCCAACCTGTTGGGATAAATAGTGCGGTTATAAAGCCCCACGCGATAAACGCGCCAATGTTTGGCATAACCATGTTAGATAAGAAGCGACCAAAATTTTGTATCTTGATCTTTGCATCTGGTGATATCATGTGGATTCCCCGTTCGATGTTCTGATGAATATTGTTGTTGTAACGGTTCTGCGAAAAACCGTTGATTGCTTAGTACCCAATCAATTTACCACACAATTTCATTCTGGAACTGACGACGGGATTTTCGTGATCAGACCCTCATAAATCCTAGTTTACAAATCATTTCTTCGTGATCATGGTCATTAAATTGACATGTAAATTTACAACAAAAAACACAAACCCACCTTGTCAATAGATTTTAAATAATCAATGCTACATTTCTTGCATTTAAATTTTTGAAGAAAAGTTGATTTAAATCACAATTTAACTCTAATTATTAAAAACTAAAGAGCCGAAAGTGATAAAAATCACATTTGCATCTTTATTTCACCAATCAAAATAAATCCACCACTTCCATATTGTCTATTCTGTAACTTATATACACAAAACCATATTAATATTAGCTCATACATTGATATGGCATTTTTTACTAACAGCATCGGGATGTTTCCTCTAAAAGCAGGCCAAGGATACGCTCCAATTCACAAACCGAGCAATTAAGAGGTGAGGCGAGCATAACCTTACAACGCAAAATGTTTTGACCCTGAGCATTCCCTGTTAGAATCGGCTGTACTGTTAACCATAGACGCTGTGAACGAATTCATGAAAGAAAGAGTGGTTGTTTCCGTTTCATCCATCCATGGGACGAAGCACTTTCATCTCGGTAAATGGTTCCGACATTTTTTAAAAGGTTTTGGCTATGTGCTGGTTGCCAGCATTCTCGCCACTGGCGGCGCTATCTATTACCTTCTTGATGAAGTTGATTTTGCTAAACTCAAGCAACAAGAGTTAGAGAGCCAGTCGATGTCTCTGACCGAAGAAGTCACCTCTTTAAAGGAGCTAAAAAACAGCTTAGAGAATGACCTGCTAGAGCGAGAAGAAAAGATGCAGATTGTTTCTGACAGATTGGGCGACCTTGAAAAAGTATTGGGTATGGATGAAAGCGGAGCGGAATTAGAATCACGTTTAGACACCGCCGCTATCACTTCCTCAGTTAGAATGGTGATGCTGACCCAAATACCTAGCGGTGCACCTGTGCATAATGCGAGAATTTCGTCAGGATACGGTGAACGTATTCATCCTGTCACGGGCAATGTTAAAATTCACCGCGGGCAAGATTTTGCGGTCAACATCGGCACACCAATCTATGCCCCAGCCGATGGCGTTGCCGAAGTCACTCGCGCCAGTGATAAAGGATCAGGCAATTTTTTACGCTTACAGCACTCTTATGGATTTACCAGCTCCTATTCTCATTTGCAAAAATTTGCCGTGAAAGGGGGCGATTTTGTACAGAAAGGCGACTTAATTGCTTATTCTGGAAACAGTGGGTTATCTTCTGGCCCACATTTACACTATGAAATTCGATTTGTCGGCCGTTCATTAGATCCAAGACCTTTTGTTGATTGGGGCGTGAATGATTTTGAAACGATATTTAGTAAGGTAAGAGGTATCCGATGGGAATCTTTAGTAAACAAAGTCGAGCTAAGAGTCAGCACTCAGCTACAACTCTCATCGCAAAAGGCTGTTCCATTAGTGGGGAACTCAGGTTAGAAAGCGATATTCAAATTGACGGGTCGGTAGAAGGTCAATTGCACGTTGATAAAACCATCGTCATTAGTGAAACAGGCACGGTTAATGGTGAGCTGTACGCAGGCCACATCATCATTAATGGCGAGTTCCAAGGCACATGTCACGCAACTAAAATTGAAATTTTAAGCAAAGGGAGCGTCACAGGGTCTATTTATAGCGACGACTTGAGCATTGAACAAGGTGGGCGCTTTAATGGAGTAACCTACCCTGCCCCGGAGAAACAAGTAGTTGAATTAAAAGAAGCGAAAATCGCTGCTGAAGGTTAATTTAACTACCGATTTCGTTCGCACTTCCCCATTTGATCGAAAGTCCCATTTGCTACAAAGTGTAAAAAGGCCTGCTGATGTTAGCAGGCCTTTTGTTTATGAATGTCCTTTCCCAACTGGGAGATACTTAGAAACCTTCGATATTTTTTGCTTCTAATTCCGCAAAATATTTTACGGTTTTCACTTTTAGTTCTTGAGTCGATGGTTCATCACATACAATCACTGATTTCGCGTGAAGTTGTAGTGCAGAGACAGTCCACAGGTGGTTGACGCTTCCTTCCACGGCCGCTTGCAAAGCTAGCGCCTTATTGTGGCCAGTAACCAAAATCATGATCTCTTCTGAATCTAGCAGTGTGCCTACACCAATCGTTAGCGCGTATTTAGGAACTTGGTTGATATCACCATCAAAAAAGCGAGAGTTTGCAATGCGTGTATCTTCTGTCAGTGTCTTAATGCGAGTGCGTGACGAAAGTGAAGAAGCAGGCTCGTTAAACGCGATGTGCCCATCATTACCCACACCGCCCATAAATAGATTAATGCGGCCGTATGATTTAATTTTGTCTTCATAGCGTTTACATTCTGCATCAACATCTGGTGCGTTGCCATTCAGTAAGTTGATGTTTTCTTCTTGAATATCAACATGATTGAAGAAATTGTTATACATAAATGAGCGATATGACTCCGGATGATTTTCAGGAATACCAATGTATTCATCCATATTAAATGTCACGACATGTTTAAAGCTCACCTCGCCCGCTTTATGCATTTCAATCAGTGCATTATAAGTCGTCAATGGTGTACCACCAGTAGGTAAACCCAATACAAAAGGACGGTCTGCCGTTGGATTGAATGCGTTGATACGTTTTACGATGTGTGCTGCTGCCCACTTGTCGACTTGTGCAGCCTGTTTTAACGGGATAAGTCTCATGATTGGCCCCTAGTTATTGGATATTATGGTGTAATGGAACATTAATTCGCATTATAAAATAAGTGTTAGGTAACTGCCATTGTTTTAGGTCAAGTTTTCGCTCTTTCTTCAAATCCCAACCAGAAATGCGCTTAAATTTGTAGCAATCTCTACAGGTAAGCTTAACCAATACGTCGCACTCTATAACAAAATGAGATAAAAATTCATCTATAAAATTAAGTAAAGTTTGAGTCGCTATCACTCCACTATCTGGCGAAGCGTGCATTCATTACCCATACTTGGAGTAACAAGCAAAAAAGGAGCAAATACCATGAAAAACGAACTTGATCCGGCAAAAATTCTCCATGCTTATGAAACTGTAATGGCACGTGGTACACCGACTGAGTTCGGCAAAATCTATGAAGGTATCGAAGCTTTTTCAGACTATGATGGTTATAACATTTATATGCGAGGAAATGGTGTGGAGTTAAAAGTTGGCTTTCACAATACCTACCATCTCGATTATGACCAAGAGCATCAACGCGACAGCTTTTTGAAAAAAGTGGCTACCTTGGTTAAATAACCGAGTTTGACAGGTACCGTGTTAACTAAGTAATAGTATCTGCAAAGTAATAGTCTCAGCAAATTCATAACACCGTGTTATCAGATGAAGATAGTCGCAATAAAGACGAACCGAGACAGAATTTCAGCCTTATTAAGTCAATAAGGCTGAAGAGTGAGATGAAAAAGCCAGTCAAATTCGGGCTTGAGATCCTGCACTGGAGATGCAGATTAATCTTCTTCCGTTAAGCTAACTTCTTCGTCATTATAATCATCACCACCTTCCGGCTTGTTACGACCGTTTAAGGTATGGAAACGCTTACGTCCGCGAGCAAGCTGAGTGTACTTTAACCAAACACGCTCCAACTTAGATTTTGCTTTAACTGGGTTTTCGATCGCTTTAACAAAATGCGCTTCTTCGGCATTCTCTGGCGTGATATCACCCGACTCAAGACCAAGCATGGTATCACCATAAATGGCGAGAAGTTCTTCTTCTGCAAGAGTAAAATCACCAGACTTAGCAAAGCCTCGTGGAAACTTTATATTGTCGTAAAAACGTTTTTTTCCGTGACGGAATTCAGTCTCAGACATATCAACCTCATGTGAATGGCGCTACTACCATGTAGCAATAGATCAGGCGAAAATTAGGCGTAAATCTCCGAAAAGAAAAACAAAAATTTTTTATCGTCATAATTGCACTTACTTGTTAATCTGATGGGGTAATTTCAGAGGATTTAATATGGATGTAAAAGTTTTTCGCACCTTTCTCGAACTCGCCAAAGTACGCCATTTTGGGCGAGCAGCTGAAAACCTTTATTTGACCCAAGCCGCCGTCAGCGCACGCATCAAGCAATTAGAAAATTATTTTGATGCTCAACTGTTTACGCGTGATCGCAACAATATAAAGCTCACATCGGCAGGAGAATGACTCGTTGGCTATGCCGAAGTGATGGTGGCTACTTTGCAACAAGCTAAATTTGAGCTCTCTTTGGAAAATGGTCGAGCTTTGCAACTGACCATAGGGGGGACTCCCAACGTTTGGGATGCTCATCTACAAAACTGTTTAAGCGTTGTGACTGATGCTTTTAGCGGTTATGGCTTTATGGCGGAAGTCATGGGACGCGAGCAGCTCAACCGCAGCCTACTGGAGCGTACCTTAGATATGGCGTTTGCCTTTGACCCAATTAAAGCTGAAGAGCTAAACTGCAAAAAAGTCGCAGACTTAGTACTGGTGTTGGTTTCGACGCGTCCTGACACACTGGAAACCGCCTTTGATAATAAATACGTGTACGTCGATTGGGGAAGCCGTTTCGCCTCCGAGCATGCTGAGCGACATCCGAAGACGCCGACCCCCTATTTGCGCACCTCGACCGCTCGTATCGCACTTGATTTCATTTTAGAAAAAGGGGGAAGCGCTTACCTTCCTACCTCACTTGTTGAACCTTTTATCCACTCTGGCCAATTGTATCGAATTGACAATGTGGAAGATTGGCAGCGCCCCATCTTCCTCAGCTACCGAAAAAACAGCTCATCGATAGAAGCCATTATGCAAGTGGAAAAGTTAGTCAAAAACATCAACCCTAGTAGTGCTTACTCATTACAACAAGCGGGCGAGGTCATTCTCGACTGACCGAACAAATTCATAACGCTGTAGCGGGTATTGAATACAGCGTTATGAATATCCTTTTTCAAGAGAAGCCGCAGGAAAATCATTCAGCTCTCTGCCTATTTTCTATAATAGGCTTTGCTTGTGGGTTCAATGTTAGCTGACCACAACAAAGAGCTAGTCTCTTTATCGATGTCACAGCTTGGCTTTCACTAAAAGATATTCGTAAACTACGTTAGGTTAAGATGCCGATTGCTTTCTAAACACTGATTTGGTGGTTAAGAAGGCCTTAAGCCATTTTCCTGAGCTGAACGCAGACAAGGTTTCACCTTGGGGAAGTTACGCCACCTTTCACTGTTGGAATTACTAATATGAATAGCTTCACCCACTATCACAGCCCCTTAGGAATCATGACATTGCAAGCCTGCGAGCAGGGTTTATTGGGGGCTTGGTTTGAAACCGAAACCACCATGCCAACAGAGTTAGGGGTAAAATCCGAACAGTGCACTATACTAATCAATACTATCAAACAGTTAGATGAGTACTTTTCCGGAAAACTGACTATATTTACTTTACCTTTAGCAGCAAAAGGCACCGATTTCCAACAATCAGTGTGGCAAGCATTATGCAAGATCCCTTATGGCGAAACTTGGAACTACCAACAGATTGCAGAGGCTATCGGTAACCAAAAAGCCGTAAGGGCTGTCGGCTTGGCCAATGGTAGAAATCCAATTTCGATCATCGTTCCTTGCCATAGAGTGATCGGAAAAAGTGGTAAACTCACAGGCTATGCGGGAGGAATAAACCGTAAAGCAAGCTTATTAGAACTTGAGCGAACAACAACAGAGGTTGCAGCAACATGATAAGATCTACGGCAAAATCAATCAGTATTCTCGTCCTTACAGCCACTTTGCAAGGCTGTTTTCAAGATGACCTTGAACGTTGGTTAAACCGTGAAACTTATGAGTTCAAAGGGACTTATGACAACCAGTTCAATGATGACTTATTGATTTTAGAAGAAGGTGTTGTACGTGCTGAATCTGAAACTCAGCACTGGTCTCGCGCTTACAGCGTGGATGGTAATCAACTGACGATCCAGCTACGCAATAGCTCGAAAGAAAAACGGGAAGATATTGTGATGGTGATCCATGGTAAAGGAGAAGTGCTCACATGCAATGTCTGCGCCATGTATAAATTGAGTAACGTGTGGGCAAAAACAGGTTATGTGGAAGCCAAACCGTCTGGAGTAGACAACGCGAGCCAATGACTCGCGTTGATACTGTTACCAAGTACGCTCACCCATATTCACTTGCGCACTTAATTCAAGGTCTTCTTTACCTGGAAGCGCTGGATAAGCTGTAACCATTTTAGATACCACTTGTGCCGAGTCTTTTGAGGTTGAAATAGCCTGTTCGAATTTCTCCAAGTATATCTTAGTAAATTTTACGGCTTCGACACCCTGCGGTATATCAGCAAAATAATGTCCAGGAATGACTTTCTTTGGCTTAAGCATCTGCATTTTCTCTAAAGCTTGAACCCACTCACCACGCGCTTTCGGAGTTTGACTATCAGCCGTCCAAACATGCATACCAGAGACAACCGCTACACCACCGACAATCGTTTTCTCAGAAGGCACCCATAAGTAAGCTTGATGTGTATTAAGCTCTTTCACTTCGATCTTATCACCTTCTAATGAAAACTCGTGATGGTCAAAAATCTTAGGGACAATAATTTTATTTGGCGCACTCTCTCCTAGTATCGGGCCCCAAAACTGTAGCTTAGCGTCTTTCGTCGACTTGATATGCTCAACAATCGCTTGGCTTGCTAAAACATCAACGTTAGGAAACGCCGCAACCAACGGTTCTAGACCAAAATAATAATCAGGATCACCAGCGCTAATATAGATGGCCTTAAGTTCTTTACCTGACTGCTTAATCATGTCCACTAAAGCTTGGCCATCTTTTGTACCAAACTGAGCATCAATTAAAATCGCTTGTTTCTCACCACTGATCAGTGTTGAGCTGACTGGAAAGACTCCATTTTCTCCTGGGTTGTAGGTTTGAAACGTCAATGCGGCTAAGCTTGAGAAAGAAGTGCTTGCTAGCAAAAAACCCGTTATCAACGGTTTTGAAATTGTCATTGTGTTTACCTTTCATTCATTGTTCGAAGTAATAACATCTTATTGTTTTTTATTTAGAACAAATAGATCCAATAATGAACTTCACTGATTCAATTTAAGATACTAATAAAAGCATTATTCACTCAAATCACTCTGTTTTTTAAAAACGATCTCATGCACTCACACTGTCATTTATTAAAAATTCAAGTAAGGTAGGGATATCAATCTGTTGGATCGATTTCAAGAGGGATAGGAGAGAACGATGGTAGAAAAACATTCAACCTCGGCACTGGCTAAATTGCGCAATACCGACGCTAAACAACTATTCAGTAACCTCCAAAAAGCAGGGTACATTAACCGCTTCGACAACAAGTGGGTATTAACAGAACTAGGAGCAAAATTTGGCGGCGAATACGCCCAGCACACGCAATATGGCCAATTTATTGTCTGGCCGGAAAACTTGCTCGTCGACACACAAGCCACCAGCGGGAAAACGTTAAGTGCCACTCAGCTTGGCGATCATTTCAGGCTCAACCCCAAAAAAATAAATCAACTATTGAGTGAGTTAGGCTGGATATCTAAAACAGAAAAAGGCTGGCAAGTAACGGAGGCTGGGCTCAGAGCTGGCGCCCAGCAACGTGAAGATAAATCTTCTGAGCAATTCTTTGTTGTTTGGCATGATACGGTGACTCGCCATAAACGTCTGAAACAGTCCATCGTCGAATTTTTAGGGCAAGAGGCTCACAGCCAATCGACCGATAAATCATTGTCTCACTTTCGCCAAAAATTTGAGGCAAAACATCGCACCTTAGACGGCCACTATGTTCGCTCAACCGGCGAATTACTGATCGATAATTGGCTCTATCTGGCAGGCGTCGTCCACGCTTATGAGCGTCAGTTGCCGATAGAAGCTGATGTGATGTGCGATTTTTATCTGCCAGCAGGAAAAGTGTATTTGCAATATTGGGGTTCAGATAGTGGCGCGACCGACGAAAAAACTCGCTTACACACACAAGCGATTTACCACGATCACGGCTTTGCTCTGATTAATATTCACTCGCAAGACATTGCGCATTTAGATGACATTCTGCCCAGAAAACTGCGAGAGTTTGGGATTAAAGCGTATTAATCGCCTTGGAAAAATGCCCCCTTCCCCTCGTCACTGAGAGAGAAAAACGAGAGGAAAGGAGCAAAAAACCAAACCTATATTAGCGATAAGAAGAATAGCGAGCTCTAGCCGCCTCTTCTTTCGGGACGATGGTTTTACCAATCGGAGCCAAAGAAATAACCGCGAGTTTCAAATGCTGTAGTGCGAAAGGAATGCCAATAATGGTAATAAAACACGCCACCGCCGATAAAATATGACCAACGGCTAACCAAAAACCAGCGAAAATAAACCAAATCACATTGCCGATTAAGCCAAATGGGCTGGTACCAATATCTTGCTGATTGGTCAATTCATCACGGG
>AEZC01000114.1 GCA_000257205.1 Vibrio ordalii ATCC 33509
GTGGTTTTTACGTGGGATGATTGAAATTATACCATTGAATATTAATAGTTTTTAATCAGGGCAATCCGTTAATCATAAATTCACCACCAACACTCGATCAGTAAGATAAATATCACGGCGTAACAATTTATCTACATTAGCCCTAAAGAGAGAAGGTTACCTTCAATGACAAAACAATAACCAGTAAGATATTAGGCACATACTATTTCTATACGCCCACAGACATGAACAAAGTATTAGGTCAAAACAGTTGAATCATGAAGTTAAAAATAGCGTGTTGAGCTTAAATAGCGTGTTGAGCTTAAATAGCGTGTTGAGCTTAAATAGCGTGTTGAGCTTAAATAGCGTGTTGAGCTTAAATAGCGTGTTGAGCTTAGTAAGTCTGATGATAGAGCAGGCCTCATTTTCGCGAGGCCTGCTAAAGACACATTGGTGGGATTTGTATAAATTATAAGCCTATATTTTCCGTTAACGCTTTGATTTGTTCCAAATCCATGCGGTGAACTTGGATCATCTGATCGATTTGGCTAATTCTTGAATTCGCTTCATCTTGCTTATCACATGCGTCTGATTTTGCATCCCACGACTTACCTGCTAAGTAGACATCACAATCGGTTTTGAGCGTTTTTAGCTTAGGTACTAGGCTTTCTTTCTCTTTTTGCAGCGCTTCTAACTCTTGCTTAATTTTCAATTCACGTTGGAACAGTTCGCGTGAACGTTCAAAAATCGTTGCTTGCATATCGGCTTGCCGATTTAATTTAGAATTTTTGTTCTCAACTTGCACTAGTGCATTTTCCTGTGTATTAAGCTTAGCTTGCAGCGCTTTATTTTCTGCCATTAACGTCTGGTATTGGCTCTGTGCTTGATCCAGCTCTTGCTGAAACTGCTTTTGTTGCTCTTCTAATGCTTGTTGAAGTTTATTTGCTACTTCAGCGTCGACACTGGCGACTTTTAATTGCACTTTTTCAGCTAATTGGCTTTTATCTTGGGTGAGCTGTTCATATTTTTCTTCTAGCTGATGGTATGTTTTTTGCCAGTTATTCGTGGTGATACTTGAACCGATTAAGCCACCTAATGCTAACCCCAACACCCCTGCTAACGCGATGTAGACGTAGGTGCGTTTGTCTCGTTCTTCAATCACTACGACATCGTCTTGTGCATCAATGTCCGTCTGTTTGTTCACTCTTTCGCTCCTATCTATCTCAGCGAGTTAATTCAGTAATCACAATTGAGGCAGCATAAATGACAAAAGCAGTGAGTAAAGAAACCACCACCCCTTTTTGCAACTTTTCGTTGGTACGATAACGAATAAAAATAAAAGCAATGGCGATCAATAAAATAATGGTGATGAGTCGTGTCATAAGCCTATCCTCCAACGTAGTGTATATCATTTATAACATGCGATAAGTCAGAAAAAAGTAGAACAATCGACAACAAGCGTAAAGTTTTCACCGCTCATTCTACATTTACGTCCAACAGTGGTTAACAAACCATCAAACGGCAGTAAATTGAGATCAAAAGCACAATTTTCCTTGTCTTGAAAAACGCTTTATGTAACATATCTCGCCTTGATGGTAAGCACACTTACCATCAGTTCCGATGAAGACTGCAGGAGAGTAGCCTTAGTTTATTCAAAGTATGAGTAAACAGGCTCGCCGAAGAAGTAAATCTTTCAGGTGCTAATGCTCTCTCTTATGAGAGCTGGCGAGGACTGTAGTTGGAGGAACCTCTGGAGAGAACCGTTTAATCGGTCGCCGAAGGAGCAAACCCTATTTGGGGTGAAACTCTCAGGCAAAAGGACAGAAGAGTGGAAAGTTACAATCATATATAGGTGTGGTTTCTTCACCACCGGCCTGCTGTGATCTTTTTGTGGGATCTTTTCAGATTACTGCCCTTTCCCTCTTCTCCTTAACTGTCGTTTTATTAAGGGGAACTAATGAACAACCTGCAATCTATTCTTGAATCTATAGACAATTTTGTCTGGGGACCACCACTTCTGATTTTATTGGTCGGTACAGGCATCTATTTTACGTTTCGTCTCGGTCTTATCCAATTTCGACATTTACCTACCGCACTTAAGATGTTGTTTAGTAAAGACAAAGACGCCGGTAAACAAGGCGATGTATCAAGTTTTGCCGCCTTATGTACCGCACTTTCCGCGACGATTGGAACCGGTAATATCGTTGGCGTAGCGACAGCGATTAAGCTCGGTGGGCCAGGCGCGCTATTTTGGATGTGGTTAGCCGCGCTGTTTGGTATGGCGACCAAATACGCTGAATGTTTACTGGCAGTAAAGTATCGTCAAGTGGATGACAAAGGCCAAATGGTTGGTGGCCCGATGTATTACCTGCAATATGGCGTGGGCTCTCGAACTTTGGCGGTTTTATTCGCCCTATTTGCTATCGGCGTCGCTTGTTTCGGCATCGGTACATTCCCACAAGTTAACGCGATTTTAGATGCTACTGAAATCTCTTTTGGTGTGTCACGCGAAATATCAGCAGTGGTTCTAACGCTGTTAGTTGCATTTGTCACAGTCGGTGGTATTCAATCAATTGCTAAAGTGGCTGGGAAAGTGGTACCTGCCATGGCTCTTTTTTACATCCTTGCGTGTTTGAGTGTGATCATCAGCAACAGCGATCAATTACTCACGGCCATCAGTTTAGTTATCACTTCTGCTTTCACTTCCACAGCCGCGACCGGTGGTTTCTTAGGAGCGAGCATCATGCTGGCGATTCAATCAGGGATTGCGCGCGGTGTATTTTCTAATGAATCTGGTCTTGGCAGCGCGCCAATGGCTGCGGCGGCAGCGAAAACTGACTCTTGCGTAAAACAAGGGTTGATTTCAATGACTGGTACTTTCTTTGACACCATCATTATTTGCACCATGACCGGGCTTGCGCTGATTTTAACTGGCGCATGGCAAAGTGATTTTTCTGGTGCCGCCATGACAACCTATGCATTTGCCGTGGGCTTAAATGCGCAAACTTTGGGCCCTATGATGGTCTCTATTGGTTTGATGTTTTTTGCTTTTACGACGATTTTAGGCTGGAACTATTACGGTGAGCGCTGCGTGGTGTTTTTGTTTGGCACCAAAGCAGTGATGCCTTATAAGCTGATTTTTATCGGTTTGGTGGCATCAGGTGCGTTCTTGCACCTTGATATGATTTGGATTATTGCTGATATCGTTAACGGTTTAATGGCTATCCCTAATCTGATCGGATTAATCGCATTACGCCATATTGTGCTTGAAGAGACCAAGCTGTTTTTTGAAAAACAGTCAGCACCTTTTACGCGTGATGCTCAAACCCAACATTAATCGTTTGCCAGCCGATAAGCATGTGGCAGTGCTTATCGGCAACTTTAGTGACTAAAGAGCAACTTCTTAAGCCGCTTCATCTTCTAGTAACAATTTCACCCCAAGCGCAACGAGCACAACACCTGTTGTCCCTTCCATCCATTTCATAAACGACGCATTCTTGAGTAAGTTTTTTGCAAAGCTCAGTGCGCCCGCTAAACCGCACTGCCAACACATAGCGATAACAAAATGAATGGCGGCCATCAAAAGCGATTGCAACAACGGAGAATATTCTGGGTTGATAAATTGCGGCAAAAATGCGAGATAAAATACCGCCGTTTTAGGGTTTAATACATTGGAAAGAAAGCCTTCACGCAATGAGCGCTTCAGTGTAAATTCACTGTGTGAAATGGCCGTAACCTGCATACCTTGGCTATTTTTCAGCAACGCTTTTAAGCTGGATAGTCCCAGCCAAATTAAATACGCCGCACCGATCATTTTAACCACATGAAACAGCTCGGCCGATTGTGCCAAAATCGCCGAAATACCGACGGCGGAAAAGGTCGCATGCACAAACAGCCCCATGCAAATACCCAAACTTGTTATGCTGCCGTCCGTGAACCATGCTCGTGATGTGTTACGAATCACCAGCGCCGTATCTAGCCCTGGAGTTAGCGTTAATATAGTAATTGCGATCAGAAAGGCTTCAACGTTTTGGATATACATACCCGTCCTTGTATAAAATAAATGTCATCGTTTGCCTTTTTATACCTGAGCTCTTTTATAAAGTCTTTAACAGTTTTCACTGGATAAGAAAATAATGAAATCCCCTCAGCTTTGTCGGTTTGGGTCACGCTCTTTCACCTTGATTGACTTGGATGGCCTTGGTTAGACACTTAATGGTTGCTACACTAACTCCTCTTTTACGTCACGGAAGGCTAATTCCATGGATGCATTCAATCAATTAGTTCAACATTCTAAGAAAATTTCACATTTCAATCATTTAGCGGCTATTTGTGGCTGGGATCAAGCCGCAGTAATGCCCGCTGGCGGCGCTCAAGCGCGATCAGAAGCGATGGCGCAATTGTCCGTTCATATTCATAGTTTACATACTCAACCTCAATTGGCTGAATGGTTTGATAAAGCACAAAATGAACCATTGGACGATGAGCAAAAAGCCACACTGCGAGAACTCAAACGCCACTGGCAGCAGGCAAACGTACTGCCTGAAGCTTTGGTGCAAGCGAAATCTCTTGCTGGTTCAAAGTGTGAACATGCTTGGCGTACCCAACGCAAAAACAATGATTGGATCGGTTTTGAGAAAAACTGGGCTGAGGTGGTCACACTCTCACAGCAAGAAGCGCAGATCCGCGCTGATGCTACAGGTTTAACGCCTTATGATGCGATGCTCGATCTTTACGAACCGGGTACAACCACTCAATCATTGGACGCTGTTTTCAGCGATGTTAAAACTTGGCTGCCAACGTTAATCGATCAAGTCATAGAGAAGCAACGCGCCGAAGAGATCATCATGCCAACTGGCCATTACCCTGCTGAAAAGCAAAAGGCGTTAGGCTTAGAAGTCATGAAACTGCTTCAGTTTGATTTTGAACACGGCCGCCTTGATGAAAGCGTTCACCCTTTTTGCGGCGGTGTTCCAACCGATGTTCGGATCACCACTCGTTATAATGAGTCGGAGTTTATTCAGTCTCTAATGGGCATTGTCCATGAAACCGGCCACGCACGTTATGAGCAAGGCTTACCTAAACATCTTGCAGGTACACCAGCAGGAGAAGCGCGTTCGATGGGTATTCATGAATCTCAATCGCTCTTTTTTGAAATGCAGATGGGGCGCAGTTAACCCTTTATTGAGCACTTAGCCACCCTAGCCGCCCGCTATTTTTCAGGTAGTGAAGACAAAGTATTTGCACAAGCGAATTTCCAGAAGATCTACACTCGCGCCGAAAAAGGCTTTATTCGTGTCGATGCCGACGAGTTGACTTATCCAGCGCATGTCATTTTACGTTATGAAATTGAACGTGATTTGATCAATGGTCATATCAAACATACCGATGTGCCTGAGCTATGGGATCACAAAATGCAGGCTTACCTCGGCCTTTCTACCCAAGGAAATAACCAAAACGGCTGTATGCAAGACATCCACTGGACAGATGGCGCTTTCGGATATTTCCCAAGTTATACACTTGGTGCGATGTACGCTGCCCAGTTTATGGCAGCGATGAAGAAAACGGTGAATGTTGATGCCACCATTCGCAGTGGCGATTTATCACCAATATTTACTTGGCTTGCCGATAATATTTGGCAAAAAGGTAGCTTATTAACAACCGATGAATTGGTGAAACAAGCGACTGGGGATGTGCTTAACGCTCAATATTTCCAAGACCACCTAAAGAATCGATACCTTTAGCGCCAAACTTAAAAAGCAGCTTAAATCGCTGCTTTTTTTACACTTAGTTAACGCTCAATAACACGCAGGAATTCATGATGAACTTTTCATCAATGCATCTTTACGCAAGCGCCATACTGTCAGTAACATCGCCAGTAATGCTAGTACGCTCATGCCAATATAAACCAAGCTAAAACCTTGTGATAATACTTGAGTAGAAACGCCGGCCTGTTCGGCACCGTGTTCCGCAACCATGACTTCGCTCGGCACTCTCAGATAAAAGAGCGCGGAACAGAACGCCACACCGAGTGCTCCGCCGAGTTCTCGTCCAAAATTAAACAGTGACATGCCAATGCCGCGATCACGTGCGGGTAAGACACTTTGTACAACAACGCCTAAGGCCGGTAAGGTTAAACCAATACCTATACCAGCAAAACCCAATGCAAATTTCACCCACATATCGTAATGAACTTGCCACAATGCAGCCATAGCTAAAGCAAAACCGACGATCACTAACATCTTATAACGACCAAACTTCGCGATGAGCTTCCCGCCCACATAAGCGCCAGAGGTAATGCAGACCATGAAGATCACCATAATCGCACCGCCGGCTTTCTGACGGAGTGAGTCCCTTTTGCCACTGAAGCTGCAGCGGCAAATAAACCAAAAGCGCAAACATCAGCATTTGCGACCCCATAATAAGAACAATCGCGGTCAGATAATTCGGAAGACGTGCTAAACGCGCTGGTAAAATAGGATCACTCACTCTGCGTTCAACAACCACCAAAGCAACTAAACACGCCAGTAATGCAAACGCGCCCCAGCCAGTAGGGATAAATGAATGTGAAGAAAGTAATAACAGCAGCAAAGTGGTCGCACTCATGAGTAACGCTGCTCCCACCCAATCAAAGCGACTATCTCTGCGTTTATTGAGATGCTTCAAATAGCGGTTAACCATGTAAAGTGCCACCAACCCTAACGGTAAATTAATACCGAATACCCACCGCCAACTGAGGTAGTCAGCAAAATAGCCGCCAAGCAGTGGCCCTGCAATACTGGACACCGCATAAACCGCTGAAATATAACCTTGGTACTTGCCCACTTCGCGCGCAGGAATTGAATCGGCGATAACAGTAAATGCCAGAGCTATTAAGCCTCCACCGCCAATCCCTTGAATCACACGAGCACCAATTAAACTGGGTAGATCAAAAGCAAAGGTACACAGCGCGGAACCCAGCATAAAGATCACGATACTGACATTTAGCATCCGAACTCGTCCGAACAAATCGCTCAGTTTACCGTAGACGGGCAATACAGCGGTCGATGCTAATAGATAAGCAGTAATCACCCATGTTAATGCTTGTCCTGCCGAGAGATCTTGCCCAATAAGAGCCAATGGTGTGGTAACGATGCTTTTTTCAAGCGAGCCTAAAGCGATGACTAAAGCAACGCTGGCAAAAATAATTTTCGGATTAGCCGAATAAGTTGAATCGGTAGGCATGTGCCCCTCATATGAACTTGATTAGAATGCGCGACCGACACGATAACGTAATAATGCACATCCTAAAATAGGATAGAATGGGATGACTTATTGCATAAATGGCAGATTGAAGAAGCGGATATTTATTTGTTGCACCGTCAGCGACGTTTTCTCCCTGAGCGAACTCAAGCATTTATTGACTACATCATCAAGCACTGTTCGCGCTTTGCTTTCAGTTACTGGCGTGCTTGAGAATGTACACCACACAATACTACTCAAATAAAAAACCACTTCTTGCTACTAACGAGCAAGAAGTGGTTGAAAGCGATTAAGTGACTAGATTAAAGGAAGTGGAAGGTGGCGTTGAATGAAACCGTACCAATATCGTCATCACCCAAAGTGTAATTCATGTAGCTTGCACCAACTGATATCGGTCCCATTAGGAAGTATTCCGCACCTACGCCGTACATGATGTCAATACCATCATCGACTTTGCTGCTATTCAGGTCTTTATCCCAAGAATGCAAGCCACCCTTTGCGTACACATGCAGTGGGCCAAAATCAATACTTGGCTTTATCGCAAAGTAGACTGAAGAGGCCGCGATTTCATTTGTGGCGCTGAATTCAAATTTACCATGATTAGTGTAACCTGCTTCGATGCCAATCAGAGGAAGAATACCAGTACCGGCATGAATGTTGTACGAAGTGCCGCTTTTACCATTCAAATCCGATTGGCCTGCCGATGCGCCGCCATAAATCCAAGAGTCGGCAAACGCCATTGAAGATGTACTGAACAGCGCTAGTGCGATTAAAGTCTTTTTCATGATGAACCTTCTTTATTTAATTTGGCAGTGGCCTCAAAACGGCGACCGGTTGCCACATAACATCAAATTATAGTGAACTGTTGGTTAGATGCAAATCTTATACCTAACAAGCATCAATCGCATTTTTTATACGTTTATCTGAAACTGGGTAAGGAGTGCCAAGTTGCTGAGCAAATAGACTCACCCGAAGCTCTTCAATCATCCAACGGATCTCTTTAACATTTTCAGGTACTTCTGCACCACGAGGTATCTTGTTTAGTAGCGCTTTGTAATCATTGGTTACCGCTTCAATTTTCAACATGTGCAAACGATCCTTATTTGGATCAATGGGTAACTTCTCCATCCGACGTTCAATCGCACGCATGTAACGCAGAATATCCGGCAAACGCTTCCAACCGCATTCGGTGGCAAAGCCTTTAAAGATCAAACCTTCGATCTGCGCTTTGATATCCGATAACGCAAAGGCCATCGTAAAATCGATTTTCCCTTTCAGCTTTTTATTAATGTTGAATGCCGTGGTAAGAATCGTCTCCACTTGTTGGGCGATATCGACCACAGTATCGCCCAATTCAGCGCGCACAAACTCTTTCAGTGCCTCAAACTGCTCCGGCTCCCACACTAAACCGCCTTGCTGTTCAATTAACTTATCAATCCCACAAGCAATACAGTCATCAATCAGATCAAGCACTTTGCCATACGGGTTAAAGTAGAGCCCCAATTTTGACTTGTTCGGTAAATTGGTGTGCAGATATTTAATCGGTGAAGGAACGTTCAGCAAAATCAGACGCCGTTGCCCTGCTTTCATTGCATTGAGTTGTTCTTGCTCGGTCTCAAAAAGCTTAATTTCGACGCTCTCTTTGCTATCCACTAACGCTGGATACGCTTTAACCTCGAAACCGCCGCGCTTTTGTTGGTAAACTTTTGGTAATTCACCAAAGCTCCACGTATGCAAACCTTGCTGTTCAATATCATCGTCTGCCACTTGAGAGAGTGTTTCTTGTACTTTCTCTTTCAAACTCTCTTTCAACTGATATAAATCTTTATGCTCGTTGAGTTTGCGATTTTTATGATCCACCGCGCGAAAAGTGATTTTTAAATGATCCGGAACTTGCTCTAACTTCCAATCTTCACGCTTCACCTCGACGCCCGTCATGCGTCTTAACTCTTTTTCCATCGCATCCAATAAAGGCAATTCCATCGGTGTGACACGCGCTAAAAACGCATCCGCATAGTTAGGTGCCGGTACAAAGTTTTTGCGCAGTGTTTTAGGCAACGACTTGATGAGGCTGACAACCAATTCATGACGTAACCCAGGGATCTGCCAATCAAACCCTGTCGGTTCAATTTGATTGAGGATCGGCAGTGGCAAATGCACCGTGACACCGTCACTATCCACGCCAGGTTCAAATTGGTAGCTGAGCTTCAGTTTAATACCGTTTTGGTGCCAAAAGTTGGGATAATCTAAATCAGTGATGTGGCTAGCATCACCTTTAAATAGCATCTCTTTTTCAAAGTTGAGTAGATCTGGAGTGGCTTTGCTGGCTTTTCGCCACCACGCATCAAAATGACGCCCAGAGACCACATCCGTTGCGACTCGCTGATCATAGAACTCGAAAAGCTGTTCATCATCAATCAAAATATCGCGGCGGCGAGACTTATGCTCAAGCTCCTCGACTTCAAGTAATAAGCGACGGTTTTGCTTGAAAAACGCATGTTTGGTTTCCCAATCACCTTCAACTAATGCGCTGCGAATGAAAATCTCACGACATAGTGGCTCGTCAATGGTGCTGTAGTTAATCAAACGTTTAGGCACAATAGGAATGCCATATAACATCACTTTTTCATAGGCCATGACGGCGGCTTGTTTTTTTGACCAATGCGGTTCGCTGTAGCTACGCTTGATCAAATGCTGCGCCAGCGGTTCCACCCATTCAGGCTGGATTTTAGCTGCAATACGCCCCCACAGTTTAGAGGTTTCCACCAATTCAGCGACCATCACCCACTTGGGTTGCTTTTTAAACAGGCCAGAAGCGGGGAAGATATTAAAGCGAGCGTTACGAGCCCCTTGGTATTCATTTTTCTCTTGGTCTTTGATACCGATGTGCGACAGTAAGCCAACCAAAATTGCACTGTGGATACTTTGGTAATTGCCCGGTTCGTCGTTCAATTTGTAATCCATTTCACGCATCGATTGGTGAATTTGGAAGTAGACATCCTGCCATTCACGTACCCGCAAATAATTGAGGTAATCTTGTTTACACTGCTTACGAAATTGGCTGCTGCTTAACGCTTTTTGCTCAGTTTGAATGTGGTTCCACAAATTCACTAGGCTCAGGAAATCGGACTCTTCATCAAAAAATCGACGATGTTTCTCATCGGAGGCTTGTTGTTTATCTGATGGGCGTTCACGTGGGTCTTGAATCGAAAGTGCAGCGGCAATCACCATCAGCTCTTTTACGCAGCCAAGCTTTGGCGCTTCGAGCACCATACGCGCCAAACGGGGATCAATCGGCAAGCGTGCTAATTTGCGCCCCATATCCGTCAACTGCTTTTTGCTGTCGTGATCATTTTTATTGGTATCAGGAACAATCGCGCCAAGCTCTTCAAGCAAACGCACACCATCTTGAATGTTGCGTTTATCCGGCGCTTCCACAAATGGGAATGCTTCAATATCACCCAGCCCAAGTGCGGTCATTTGTAAAATAACCGAGGCTAAGTTGGTACGCAGTATTTCCGGTTCGGTAAATTCTGGGCGTGAAAGAAAATCCTCTTCGGAATAGAGGCGTATGCAGATCCCTTCTTCAACACGGCCACAACGTCCTTTACGCTGATTTGCACTCGCTTGAGAAATTGGTTCAATCGGTAAACGTTGGACTTTGGTGCGGTAGCTATAACGGCTGATACGCGCCGTACCTGGGTCAATGACATATTTAATCCCCGGAACGGTAAGGGATGTTTCTGCCACGTTGGTGGCTAAAACAATGCGCCGCCCTATATGGGGCTGAAAGATTTTATTCTGCTCACCGGCGGATAATCGTGCATAAAGCGGCACAATTTCAGTATCACGTAAGTTACGTTTACTGAGCGCATCGGCCGTATCACGAATTTCTCGTTCACCATTCATGAAGATCAGAATATCGCCAAGTCCTTCAGCACAGAGTTCATCGACGGCTTCAAAAATACCTTCAAGTTGATCGCGGTCTGCGTCCTCTTCACCAAGCAGTGGTCGATAACGCGTATCGACCGGATAAGTACGACCCGACACTTCAATGATAGGCGCGCCACTAAAATGGTTAGAGAAGCGTTCAGGATCGATGGTGGCCGAAGTAATGATGACTTTGAGATCCGGACGACGCGGCAGCAGTTCTTTCAAATAACCTAAGATAAAATCGATATTTAAGCTGCGCTCATGCGCTTCATCGATAATGATGGTGTCGTACTGGTTGAGAAAACGATCATGCTGGATTTCGGCCAACAATATCCCGTCAGTCATCAATTTGATCTGAGTCTGCTCGGAAATTTGATCGTTAAAACGAACTTTATAGCCAACAAAGCCACCCAGTTCTGTTTCCATCTCTTGCGCTATTCGGCTCGCGACCGAACGCGCAGCAAGGCGACGTGGTTGAGTATGGCCAATCAGGCCATATTTACCGCGCCCAAGTTCTGCGCAAATTTTGGGTAACTGAGTCGTTTTGCCTGACCCTGTTTCACCCGCCACAATTACCACTTGGTTTTCAGCAATCGCTTTGGCGATATCATCGCGTTTTTGGCTTACGGGCAATAAATCAGGGTAGTCGATGGTAACGCGGTTGTTGAGACGCTGCTGCGCCACCATCATTGACTGAGCAATATCGAGCGCAATTTGATCAAAAACGGCATGTTTGGCTTGCTCATTTTTTATTTTGCTCGCACCAGAGATGCGTTTACTCAGACGAAAACGATCACGCATCATGCATTCTTTCAATGCATTGCGCAGAGATGCCGCACTGTTGCTGCTAGCGTTCATTGACTTGTGTTGATTGGGCTGTGACGAGGTCAAAGCATTTCCTATTCATTTCATTACATAAAACTGAGCGGATTGTAGCATAATCAACGCGCCTGCAATCAGTTATCCTTTCACAAACGGCGAGCATTTATTCGCTTGCTCCTCGATTCCGGTATGTTTTGCCATCGTTCGTATGATTAAGCGATTTAAAATTGGGCAATCGGATCAGGATTTCTTATGTTTATAAGAAAATCGCCGCTACAATAGCGACATGATTACTGAAACGATAAAACTGTGAAAGCATCTGAACTGAAACACATACTCGATTCACTACCCGATAACACCGATCCAGAATTGGTGATGGGTGAGGCTTGGTTGCCTGAACGTCTTATTGACACACAATTGGACGGCCATTTTTTGTTTCTGGAGTTTGATAATGCGCCCGAAGAAGGTGAAGGAGAGGAAGAAGGTCGCGGTTTTGTTGAACATGAGATTGCCATGATACGGCGACGCTTTGAAGAAATTTTGCTAGAAAAAGCGGACAATAAATCCAAAGCCGATGCGATGTTAGCGCTTTTCCTGATGGGGCATGAATACTCAAGTTCAGAAGTCATTGAAATACTAGAAGACCCTAGCGTTCCTCAAGATCCGAATGATTTTTATCACGAGAACGATGAAGGTGAATCTCGTGATATTTAGAATCTCACTTTATTCTGACTTGTGTTTTGCTCAATACGCCACTATTTAAACAATAATGACTCGAAATTTTCAGTAGGTTTTTTTATGTTTAATGCCATTACATCGCTATTCAAGCAACTCTTGGACGGAGAAGATTTAGGCCAGCGTTCCAACACTAACCCCAACCTAGCGATTGCTTGTTTGCTCAGAGAAGTGGCAGGAGCCGATCATCAAATTGATACACGAGAAAATGACGCTAAGTTTCAATTAGTTAAACGACTATTAGCGTTAGATGATACAGAGACCACGGAACTGCTCACTCGGGCAGAACAAAGCGTCAAACAGTCAGCTTCATTGTATGATTTCACTTCACAATTACGTGAGCTCTCGCAAGATACGCGATATGAACTTATCAAGGCGATGTGGCAAGTGGCGCACGCGGACGGTGAGATAGACCCACTCGAAGAGGCGGTGATCCGCAAAGCGGCAGAATTATTGTATGTCGACCACAGTGAATTTATCCGCGCTAAACTTTCCGCTCAAAAATAGAGCGGATTACAACATTGTTAACGCCAATTTCGCAAGGTTGTAGGCATCCACATAAGCGGAGTGCTGTCGCCCTTCCCACTCAATACCTTGCGCTTCTTGTGCGGCGCGGTGACCAATACGTTTTTCTTTCATTCTCTGCTGAATACGGTAGAGCGTTGCTAGGTTGATGAACTCGCTAAAAGGCATAACGATCCCCTTCTGCCCACATTCTTTAGCTAAAATTTGGTCATCACGCCCCCACGAAACATAAATCTTATTTGGGCCGCCAAAGTTCTTAACCATTGATTGAATGACACCTGCGAGTGGTCGCCCCTGTTTTTCAATTTTACGCGGAGTTATCCCGGTTAACTCACTACAAAACAGCGAAATTTCGTCTTGCTCTGGCCTGACATAATATTGAGCACGCTTCACAATCGTGCCCAACTGCACATCAATTTCAGCTAAACCCACTTCAATGATTTCACCCGTTGTCCCAACCCCATTTTCATTCCAACAGCACATTTCTAAATCGAAGCAGACAACTCGGTTATAGTTCATTGTTCAGGCGTATCCTTTAAATATAAGTGGTCAAAGAACGCTATCTTACTCGACTCCTCTCAAAAACTCGACTCTCGCCCTTTCGTTCGGACAGTTATTGGGCAATTGAAACTCGGTTGCGACCATTTTCTTTACTTTCGTATAACTTGCTGTCTACCAAGTGTAATAAAGACTCTTGATCGTAAGTATGATTGATCGCCGCCCCAATACTGAGCGTACAATACAGCACTTCATCCATGAACTCATATCCGGTTGATTCAACAGCTGCTCGTAACGTTTCTAGATAACACTGCAAAGGTTGAAGTTCTGACAATTCACAAATAATGCAAAATTCGTCCCCACCTAACCGAGCTAAAACATCATTATTTCCCATATGACGTGAAATAACTGTTGAGATATGCATTAGCATCTCATCGCCTGCAATGTGGCTATGGTTGTCGTTGATCAGCTTAAAATCATCAACATCAAACATTACCAACGAAAAAGCTTTTTTCTGTAAGACGCCCTCTTGCAGTAAACGTCCGAATGCACGTCGGTTATACAATCCAGTCAAACTATCGTGGTCCGCTAAAAAACGCAGTTCTTCAGTACGTTCTTCTAGCATCTCGCTAAGATGAAGTTTTTCTCTCATCAACAAATAGACAACATAACCTAACAAGATCGAAATAATTAAACCACCGACGCTGAGCGCCACTAAAATCCACTGTATGTTGCTCGCTATTGGTTCTGAGAACTTAAAATCAATTTTCCAATCACGGTTAGGCAGAGATAAGCGTTTCTCTATTTCGATGCCTTTGATTGAATCCCAATCTGGGCTTTGGAACAGAATCGGTTCATTTGTTCCACCAAAGCCAAGATCGGTGACTTTCATATACAATCGCTGGTCAGGCGCCGTGCGACTCACCAATCGATCAAAATATGTTGAGAGTCGAATAACACCCACTACCACACCCATCATTTCCTGTTTGTTGTAGTTAAAAACGGGATGATATACCAATAATCCATCCTTTTTGTGGTGTGCTTCTATGCCATCTTGCAATAGGCGAACCTTATCGGATTATGCTGCATGCTGGGCTCAGTGCATCAAGCCTTTTGCTACTTCTCATTGTGGTATCACGCAAATCAAAAGTCGTTGAGAAAGTTGTTGAAAAACCTGTCGAGAAAATTGTCGAAGTCGAAAAACCGGTTGAAACGATTGTTGAAGTCGAAAAAATCGTAGAAGTAGAAAAAGTGATTGAGCGTGTTGTCGAAGTCGAATCTAAATTAGCGACAGCGCCAACCGATTCCGCCCTACAACTGTTGTCGTTAATGCAGCAAGAAGCTCGTCTGATTGACTTCTTAAATGAAGATGTCACCGCTTTTTCAGATGAGGAAGTTGGAGCCGCGGCGCGCGTGATCCACGCCGGTGGTAAAAAAGTCCTACAAGATTACATTCAGCTCACGCCTATTCGCGGCGAAGATGAAGAGAGCCGAATTACCATTGAAGCCGGTTTCAACCCGCAACAAGTTCGCTTAACGGGTAATGTGACAGGTTCAGCACCCTTTAATGGCACCTTAGTCCATAAAGGCTGGAAAGCAACAGCGATCACTTTGCCTAAATTGGCTGAACAGTATGATGCTTCAATCATCGCCCCTGCCGAGGTTGAATTGTAATGGAACAGACAACGCCAAAATTTAGTATTGGTATTGACTTAGGCACAACACATTGCGTGCTCTCTTATGTTGATACACAGGATGAAAACGCTCGCGTTTCAGTAATGAGCATCCCTCAACTTACCGCGCCCGGTACGGTTGAAAGCCGTCATCAATTAGGCTCGTTTTTATACCAGCCTCATGAACATGAGATGAGCCCTGCCGCATGTGTTTTGCCTTGGTCGTCCGAGCCAAAAGCTTTAGTCGGTGCCATTGCGCGCAACCTTGGCAGTAAGACACCGATTCGTTTAGTCGCCAGTGCCAAATCATGGCTATGTCATGGTGGCGTCAATCGACGTGATGCATTTTTACCCGTGGGTAGCAGCGATGAAGTGGAAAAGATCTCGCCATTAAAAGCCACTGAGTATTATCTAGAGCATTTAAAAAGCGCTTGGGATCACGCTCACCCTGACTTCCCCTTAGCTACACAAGATGTCACGTTAACAGTACCCGCTTCATTTGATCCAGCCGCCCGAGATTTAACCGCTGAAGCAGCACGCAACGTTGGTTTTGAGCAATTAACGCTGCTTGAAGAGCCACAAGCGGCTTTATACAGTTGGATAGATAATAGCCTCGATGCGTGGCGCGATGAAGTCAAGGTGGGTGACATTGTTCTTGTGGTTGATATTGGTGGGGGAACCACTGATTTATCCTTAGTGGAAGTGACTGAAGACGCTGGTAACTTAACGCTCAATCGGATTGCGGTTGGTGAGCACATCTTACTCGGCGGCGACAACATGGACCTTGCCCTTGCTTACCGTTTAAAAATGAAATTGGCGCAAGAAGGTAAAGAATTAGCCCCTTGGCAAGTACAAGCGATGACGCACGCTTGCCGAGATGCCAAAGAGGCGCTTCTGAATGACAGTGCCCTACATTCCGTACCGATTGTGGTACCAAGTCGCGGTTCAAAACTGCTCGGTACAACGCTTAAAACCGAATTGACTCAACAAGAAGTGCAACAAACCTTGGTCGATGGTTTTTTCCCACAAGTGAATATCACTGATCATCCGGTGCAAAAAGCACGTGGCGCATTAACGCAAATGGGCCTTCCCTACGCGCAAGACGCTGGAATTACCCGCCATATCGCCGCGTTCTTGGCAAAACAAGCCCATGCAATGAGTGGCAACATATCCGCTCTGGAAACATCCGCTCTGAATGATAATCCATTTGCTGGCATGCCCGGTATGGGCGAAGCTCCGGAGATGGATTTTATCAAACCGACCGCCATCTTACTAAACGGTGGCGTGTTAAAATCCGATTTATTAGCAAACCGTCTTCTCAGCACTATTAATGCTTGGTTGAGCACTGTGGGAGCACCACAGATGAAGCGCTTAACAGGCTTAGACCTTGATTTAGCCGTCGCCTGCGGCGCAGCGTATTACGGCGCAGTTCGTCGTGGACAAGGTGTGCGTATTCGCGGTGGTATAGCCTCGAGTTATTACGTCGGTATTGAAAGTGCTATGCCTGCCATTCCGGGGATCGCACCACCGATGGAAGCCTTGTGCGTCGCTCCATTTGGCATGGAAGAAGGAAGCAGTGTCCGCGTACCGAGCCAAGAGTTTGGATTGGTCATTGGTGAGCCTGTACATTTTCAATTCTTTGGTTCAACAATACGCCGTGATGACGAAGCTGGCATGCACTTAGATTATTGGGCTCCAGAAGAACTTGTAGAGCTGCCCGAGATCCACGTCACCTTGCCTGTTTCTGAAGGACGTCGACAAGGCGAAGTCGTTCCGGTTCACTTAGCCTCAACGATCACAGAGCTCGGGACGCTTCACTTAGAAGCCATTGCGACCGACAACGGCCAAACATGGCACGTTGAGTTCGATGTGCGTGAAGATCCTCAAGTCACTCAATAATCCCCACACGGCATCTTCGGATGCCGTTTTTGAAATTCAGGAGCCTCCATGTCTTCTCCTCGCTTTCTCGTCGGTATCGATTTAGGCACCACCAATACTGTGGTGGCATTTTGTGAAATCACCGAATCGTTAGAAGACTCACCCGTGCATCTTTTTGAGGTCGACCAATTAATTGGCCCCGGTGAAGTGGTTCGAAAACCACTCCTTCCATCATTTCGTTATCACCCGGCCGACGGGCAGATCGCACCTGATGCCCTATCGCTCCCTTGGCAAATTGAACCGGTTATAGGCGATAGCAAAGAGATAATTATTGGCCAATGGGCAAGAGATCTAGGTGCAAAAGTAGAAGGGCGACAAGTATCCAGCGCGAAAAGTTGGCTCTCCCACCAAGGGGTTGATCGCAAGCAAGCCATCTTGCCGTGGGCTGGTGCTCACGATGTAGCGAAAGTATCCCCTGTGATTGCCAGCGCCAGTTATCTCAATCACATCCGGCAAGCATGGAACCACCGTCATCCAAGTCATCGACTTGAAGATCAAAATGTCATTATCACCGTGCCGGCATCATTTGATGAAACGGCTCGTAAGCTCACCATCGAAGCTGCAACGCTGGCGGGATTAAGCTCAATTGTATTACTTGAAGAACCACAAGCCGTTTGCTATGACTGGTACGCACGTCACCGTCATTGTGCCTCACAGCAATTGCAATCACTCCCTTTGATCTTGGTTTGTGATGTGGGCGGAGGTACGACAGACCTCAGTTTAATTGAAGCGAAACACAGCGCAGACAACCAACTCTCCCTTGACCGAATTGGCGTGGGTGATCACTTAATGCTCGGAGGTGACAACCTTGATTTAGCATTAGCTCATCTAGCGGAACAGCGCTTTGACAGTTCGAAAAAATTAACCGCCGCCAGTTTGAGCAAACTAATTCAGCAAACTCGCCAAGTAAAAGAGCAGCTCTTATCAAACCAAGCCCCAGAGCAGCTAAAAATTACGCTCCTTGGCAGTGGTTCAAAGCTATTAGGCGCAGCAAAAAGCATTTCCCTGACGAAACAAGAGGTGCATGACATTGCACTGGAAGGCTTTTTCCCACTTTGCTCGGTACAAGAACGTCCAAATAAACGCCGCAGTGCAGTGGTGGAATTCGGTTTGCCCTACGCAGCAGACCCTGCCGTGAGTAAACACATTGCTGAATTTTTAGCTGAACACCAAGCCGTTTCTCGTCTTGCGCTCAAGCAAGAGTCAAACGCAACGGCCATTCCCGTTGGGTTGCTGCTCAATGGCGGCGTATTTAATAGTGAGCTTATCACAAAGCGCATCACTCAATTATTGACCGATTGGCGAGGTTCGCCGATCACCCTGCTTGATAATCCTCACCCTGATTGGGCAGTCGCACTCGGCGCTGTTGCCTATGGTAAAGCTCGCCAAGGTGCACAGCTTAAAATCGGCGGCGGATCGGCACGCTCTTATTTTTTACACCTGCCTGAAAAAAACAGTGCCGGACATGCTCTGTGTATCTTGGCTAAAGGCACCGAAGAAGGACAAGAGATACGCTTAACCAGCCGCCGATTTTCACTGACGTTAGGTGAACCCGTACGCTTCAACATCCTGACCTCAACCCACGATATGTTTGCTGATCGTCGCGTTCAAAATGGGCTGTTATCGACCGTTGAACATGAACTTTTTACGCCACTGCCTCCCTATATAACAGCGTTAAAAGGAAATGATGATGCTCTACTGCATGCTAACCAAAAGCAACGAGTGGAAGTTCAACTGGCTTGTCAATTAACGGAAGTCGGCACGCTCAAGATTGAATGTGTCAGTGTTGAGGACGAAAAAAACCGATGGCAACTTGAGTTTGAAGTTCGCAAGCACAGTGAGTCAGACAGTGAAATCCAACGTCATCCTCGCTTGTCAGAGGCGATTTCGCTCATCACACACCTTTATAGTGGCAATAAAAAAGCCTCTGATAACCAAGCCATAAAAACGCTTGGCAAAGATTTAGATAAGCTTTTAGGGCCACGTGATGAATGGGATTTCACCACGCTAAGACCGCTCTTTGATGCATTTTCTCAAGGCCGTAAACGTCGACGTCGCTCAGAGCAACACGAGAAAAACTGGTTGCGTCTGGCTGGATTTTCCCTGCGACCAGGATTTGGCGACCCAACCGATCCTTGGCGTATGGAACAGATGTGGAATCTGTATCAACAAGGTATTCAATTCCAAAATCATCAAGGTTGGAGCGATTGGTGGGTATTTTGGCGGCGTGTTGCTGGCGGACTGAGGCAGGAGCAACAAGAAACGATTCTAGCGGATATCGCTAAATATCTTCACCCGAGCGCAATCAAAAATCCAAAATCAGCTCAAGAAGCACACGACAAAGGGTACGAAGCCATGGTGCGGCTTGCCGCTTCACTGGAACATCTAGAAGTGGAAGATAAAGTATTACTTGCCACGTGGTTTTTGAACAAAGCGATTAATCAAACTCAATGTGAACAAGCACACTGGTGGGCCGTTGGGCGGTTAGCCTCTCGGACGCTACTGTATGGTAGTCAACATTCAGTCATCCCAAGAGCGCAAGTGGAACAATGGTTACCGAAGTTGCTTGATCAAAACTGGCACAAAGAACCGATGATTGCCTTTGCCGCGGTAATGATGTGTCGCAAGACAGGAGATCGTCTTTTTGATATTAGCGATGATGTTCGTCAGCTCGTTTTAGCCAAGATAAAGCAGAGTAAAGTTCCAGAAACTTGGTTTACTTTGGTTAATGAAGTGCATGACCTGTCTGACACAGAATCCAAACGTGTCTTCGGTGATACTCTGCCAAGTGGGTTGATACTGCTTAAAAAATGAATCGACCTAATTTGACCACTCTCGTTGCTATGATCACGAGAGCGGTCAAAGATAACGCTGAATGTAGATTACAATTTCCTAAAAATCGCTTCGCAATCCGTTTGCTGCATGTATTTTGGCGCAGGATAATTCCAAAACGCTTCACGAAAAGCTTGTTTGGCCAATTCTGGAATATGCTCTGACATGACCCCCTGTAACTGTTTAGGGATATGCAGTGTGTGATTGAGCTCTTTCACATACCCAATGAAGGCGTCCGCTTTCATTGAATCGGTCAAATGTGGATCGGTTATTTTGAGTACGTCGGCCAGTTTAGCCAGCTTATCTTTCGCCGCCTCTTTGGAGTATTCCAATACATGTGGCAACACAACCGCATTCGCTAAGCCATGCGGGAAATGGTATTTCGCCCCAACCGCATGGGCGATGGCATGTGTATACCCTAAACTGGCTTTGGTAAAAGCAAGTCCAGCGTAATAAGAGGCCAGAGCCATGTTTTGTCTCGCCGTCAAATTTTGGCCAAAGAACGCCGCTTTTTCCAAGTTATCGTGGATCAGTTTAACCGCAGCGATAGCATAGCGATCAGTCTCTGGCGTGGCATTACGTGATATAAAGGCTTCCACTGCATGCGTGAGTGCATCCAACCCCGTTTGCGCAGTAATATGAGTAGGCAAGGCCATCATCAGCATCGGATCTAACGCTGCAATAAGTGGCACAAGTTTCGGGTCAGTAATCGGTGTTTTTTGCTGAGTTTGAGGGTCAGAAACCACCGCAATGACGGTCACTTCAGAGCCCGTTCCTGCCGTAGTTGGGATCACAAACAGCGGCGCAGGTGTTTTCCATACTTTTAACAGCCCCACTAAACGTTTGATCGACTTGCGGTTAGTAGCACAAGCGGCGATCACTTTTGCACAATCGATTGAAGAGCCGCCACCAATAGCGACAACGCCTTGGCACTTCTCCAATCGATACTGATGGAGGCCGGCTTCAACTTGATCATAAGTGGGATCAGGCAATACATGGTTAAACACCACACAACGGACACCAACAG
>AEZC01000115.1 GCA_000257205.1 Vibrio ordalii ATCC 33509
TAAAAAATAAGAAAAACATCTATTTTGTTTAAATAGCAGCCACAAAGCGTCAAAAGAGAGCATTTCGCTCTCTTTTGATAGGCTTTAACCTCTCTCGATCTTAAATAAAAGCATAGGCATCAGCAAACATGTGATCGCTTTTTGCATTTTTATATTGGGTAAACTGTTCTCTTGCTGATCCAGCCATATCAAAACGACCTGCAATATAAATGTCGTACGCTTCTAACGACTCGAAATCATCATTGATCGCTTGGAGTACATTGCCAACCTTACCATTCCAACCTTCATCAGCCGTTTCAACAACAGGTACAAAGTGGATGTTCTCAAATTGCTGAGCAATCTCACTCAGTTCTGTTTTTGCATAGAGTTGGTAAACGTTTTTTGCCCCCCAGTACAAATAGATAGCGTTACTTTTCTTTTGGCTAATACAGTGATCTAAAATCGAGCGCACATAGCTAAAACCTGTTCCTCCAGCAATGAGTAGTAGAGGGCGCTCATTTTCTTTTACCCACGCATCACCGTGAGGTGCATCTATGTTGACGAAACCCTTGTTGCTTAATGCCGTTTTCATTTTCTCAACTACTTCCTGTGCATAAGCATTATGCTCGGCGGCACCAATGTGCAGCTCTAGTTCACCAGAACGGCAAGGGCTGCTTGCGATAGAAAATGGACGTTTATCTTTCTCACCCATTTCTACCATGAGATATTGCCCAGCTTTAAATGCAAGAACGCTTTCAGGTTGGAGGATGATTTTATAAGTATTAGAGGCTAATGGCTCAATTGACTTTACTTTACATTGGGTGGTCATGTTTTTCCTCTGACTTACTCTGCAAAAGTAAGTACTAAGCTACTTGTTGCAAATGCTTGGCAAGGGAATATCCAACCTTGTCGCTGCTCTTCGTCAGTCAACATCGGCTCTAAGTTATATTCCACTACACCTTCTAATTTTCTGCACATACACATAGCGCATGCACCTATTTGACAACGGTGTGGAAAAGAGATGTTCTTGTTGAGCGCAGCTTCCAACACCGTTGTACCGTCTTGTACTTCAAAAATATCGCCTTTCGGCAGCAAGATCACCGTGTAGGTCATAAAATACCTAACTCATCCCAGATAGAGTCTATTTTAGTGACTACCTCGTGATCTTTTTGGATTGGCGTCCCCCACTCTCGCTGAACTTCACCAGAGAGTTTGTTGGTTGCATCGAGTAGGAGCTTGGAACATTGCCCTTCATTAGCTTCTATACGATCAGTATCCCGAGACGGATCGATGCGCGTGGTTATCGCCCAAATCACATCATTCCAATCTCGGATATTCACATCATCATCACAGAGCACAACAAACTTCAGGTTTGAAAATGTCTCTAAAAATGTCCATATCTTTTTTAACAGCTCTTGAGATTGACCAGCGAACGCTTTGTTCATGGATACAATCAAGAAACCATCATTAGAAAATGGCACTAAATAGATATCAACAATCTCAGAATGCTGCGCTCTAAGCTGCTCCAAATGCTCAGCTTTGATCCGAGGAGCCGTTGATGGTGACGATTGTTGTCTTGTACCGTCACTCTCAACATCCCATTTAATGGTAGCATCTAAGCCCATTTTGGAGCCCAGCCCCACCACTGGAGAGGCAAAATCAAGTGAATCAATCGGTGTATGCTCGATAAATAAAGTATCTCGCACTGGGTCCATATGTGTTGTCATTGCATTGATAACTGAATTCCAATCACGAGCATCGACTGATTCATCGCACACCACCACATATTTAGTGTACATAAACTGGCGAAGGAACGACCAAACTCCCATCATGACTCGCTTTGCATGACCTGGGTATTGCTTTTTCATCGTCACTACCGCCATTCGATAAGAACAACCTTCCGGCGGCAAATAAAAATCGACGATTTCAGGAAACTGTTTTTGGAGTATAGGTACAAACACTTCATTTAACGCAACACCAAGCACAGCGGGTTCATCAGGTGGGCGTCCGGTATAAGTGCTATGGTAGATAGGATTGCTGCGCATTGTGATATGCGTAACCGTAAAGACACGATGCTTTTCAACTTCATTATAGTAACCCGTGTGATCACCATAAGGCCCTTCGTCAGCATATTCGTTTGGATCTATGTAGCCTTCCAGCACAATTTCCGCACTAGCAGGCACATCTAGATCATTACTGAGCGATTTAACCACTTCTGTTTTGCTGCCTCGTAACAATCCCGCAAAAGCATATTCAGAAAGCGTATCTGGCACTGGTGTCACCGCGCCTAGAATGGTTGCAGGATCAGCACCAAAAGCCACTGAAACTGGGAAATTCTCTCCGGGATGAGTGTCCATCCAATCTCTTAAATCTAGAGCACCACCACGATGCGCCAGCCAACGCATAATGACTTTGTTTTTACTAAGCTTCTGCTGACGATAAATTCCGAGATTTTGTCGATTTTTGTTTGGCCCTTTAGTGATGGTCAGCCCCCAAGTTAGAAGGGGTGCCACATCATCGGCCCAGCAACTCATTACCGGAATTTTATCTAAGTCAACATCGCTGCCCTGCCAAACGATCTCCTGGCAAGGAGCCTTGCGTAGCCGTTTGGTTGGCATGTTGAGCACTTGCTTAAATAAAGGCAATTTATCGATAGCATCTTTGAAGCCCTGCGGTGGCTCGGGCTCTTTGAGATAAGCCAGTAATTTGCCGACTTCCCTTAACTCTTGGACCTCTTTACGCCCCATGCCGATCGCGACGCGTTTTGCGGTGCCAAACAAGTTAGTGAGCACCGGAACCGTATAACCGATCGGGTTTTCAAATAGCAAAGCAGGACCTGCGGCACGCAAAGTGCGGTCGCTAATTTCCGTCATTTCATAATGAGGGTCAATCGGGCAAGTAATGCGTTTTAGTTGGCCTGTTTTTTCCAGATGGTCAACAAATTCACGTAAATCCTTAAAGCTCATAGGCCTACTACATCGCTGATTAAACTGCAGGCAGTATAACAAAAACAACCCATTAACGATCCCCAAATTTCATAGGGTTATTGAGAGAGGGCTTGTAAAATACCACGGCTTTTCACCTGAGAATTACTCACCAGTAAATCCTTTAGCCAACTGCTGTGTCCCTGCTCTACCAAAGAAGTGGCTACTAAATTGACCTCTTCATTGATTGACATTTTGGCTATCAGAAAGTCGCGGATATCAGGACGCATGGGGCTGATGCGAACTAACTCCTTAATCGCTTGTACTTTTAAACTCGGATTTTCGCTGGCAGCCATGATCTGTTTTATCGCAAATTCATCGCTCACGCTGGCTAATCGTGTGAGTTCCTGCTGAATGGAGAAATCGACCCGCATCAGCCACAGGAGTTTATAGATTTTAGGATCTTCACTAACCTGAGCTAATCGAACCATCACTTGTGTGGAAGGCAACCATCCGGTCACTGGTTCTGATGTCAGTTGCTCTGTGAGGGCAGATAGAGCATCTGGGGATAGTGTATCTAACTCGCGGATCAGTAATGTTTCGCGAATTTTTACTTGATATTGAGTCCCTGACAGCCATGTTTTCAATACTAGCTCTTGGCGTACGGCCTTCACCAAGAAATCGAGAGTGGTTTGTTCCTGCCGCCAACGCTTTAATAAACGGCTGGCTATCGCAGAAGAGTCAAAAGCTGGGGTGGAGAATTCATAGCCTTGTTCTTTTTCGACAACTTGATAAGTGGGTGCAAGCGCTTGCTGCTCTTCAATGAAGATCACCATATTCGGCGTTAGCGTGAGATCCAACTGCTCGATTTTTTGCAGCAACAGGAAACGTACGGCTTCTTGCGGCAATAGCGCTAAACGTTGTAATGAAAAGCGCAAAGAATCAAATTCATCATGTACCGCGTACTGCAATAGCTCTGCACTTTTATGGCGAATTTGTTCTTCCTGAAGCCATTTCTGAGCTGTATCAGACGTTATTTCTATAGAGGCAGCACTTGGCCACGCACAAAATAAAAATAGCGAGAGGAGAAGCGACGACAACATTCCTTGTTGCATTTTAACCTCCTTGTAACATTTAGCCTATTGTGGAAGGTTAATGGGTCAAATGCAAACAAAAACGCCACCGATAAACGGTGGCGTTGGTCATACTAAACTTAGCGTCTATTATTGACGGCGCATCGCATCAAAAAACTCATCATTGGTTTTCGTCATCGCGAGCTTATCAATTAAGAATTCCATTGCGTCACTCTCACTCATTGGGTGAACGATCTTACGCAGAATCCACATTTTTTGTAACTCATCAGGCTTAGTAAGCAACTCTTCACGACGAGTACCGCTGCGGTTGAAGTCGATAGCAGGGAAGACACGTTTTTCCGCAATTTTACGGTTAAGGTGCAATTCCATGTTACCTGTACCTTTAAACTCTTCGTAGATAACTTCATCCATTTTAGAGCCGGTATCAACCAATGCCGTCGCAATAATCGTTAAACTACCGCCTTCTTCTACATTACGAGCCGCACCGAAAAAGCGCTTAGGACGTTGCAATGCGTTGGCATCCACACCACCAGTCAAGACTTTGCCAGATGACGGGATCACTGTGTTGTAAGCGCGAGCTAAACGTGTGATGGAATCAAGCAGGATAACCACATCTTTCTTATGCTCAACCAAACGTTTTGCTTTTTCGATCACCATTTCTGCCACTTGTACGTGACGTGAAGCTGGCTCATCGAACGTAGAAGCAACCACTTCGCCTTTCACAAGGCGTTGCATTTCCGTTACTTCTTCAGGACGTTCGTCAATAAGTAGCACCATCAACACGCAATCAGGATGGTTGTTAGCAATACTTTGCGCGATATTTTGTAGCAACATGGTTTTGCCCGCTTTTGGCGGAGCAACAATCAAACCACGCTGGCCTTTACCAATCGGAGAGGCAAGGTCTAGAACTCGTGCCGTAATGTCTTCTGTCGAGCCATTACCACGCTCCATGATCATACGTTCATTGGCATGTAGTGGAGTTAAGTTCTCAAATAAAATCTTGTTACGTGCATTATCTGGTTTGTCGTGGTTAACGGTGTTAACTTTTAACAATGCGAAATAACGTTCGCCTTCTTTTGGTGGGCGGATTTTGCCAGATACTGAGTCACCGGTGCGCAAGTTGAAACGGCGAATTTGGCTTGGTGATACGTAGATATCATCAGGGCCAGCTAAATATGAACAGTCGGCGCTACGTAAGAAACCAAAACCGTCTTGAAGAATTTCCAAGACCCCATCACCAAATATATCTTCACCACTTTTTGCGTGCGCTTTTAGGATGGAGAAGATGATGTCTTGTTTTCTTAGACGCGCCAGGTTTTCGAGGCCTAGGCTCTCACCAAGCTTCACAAGATCAGACACAGGTCTGTTCTTCAATTCTGTTAGATTCATTGTGGTGGATACTTGTTTAGTCAAAATAGGATCTATTTTCTAGTTAAGATGGATTTTGGTCTCAGGATCGACCAAGAAGTGAACACTTGTCTAATTAACGTGCGATAAAATAGCACTAAATAATAGCCTAGTCTAGAGTTTGTTTCTTTTCAAAAAAACAAAGCCGTGCATCAGAAAATGTACGGCTTTGCGATACCTGTTATAGGTTTGCGTCCAAAAACTCTTTCAATTGAGTTTTTGATAACGCACCAACTTTCGTTGCAGCGACGTTGCCATTTTTGAACAGCAGCAAGGTTGGGATGCCACGAATACCAAACTTAGGTGGAGTACCTGCGTTGTGGTCGATATTTAATTTACCGATAGTCAGTTTGCCTTCGTACTCGCTAGCGATTTCATCCAAAATTGGCGCAATCATCTTACAAGGACCACACCATTCTGCCCAAAAATCAACAAGAACAGGGCCTGCAGCTTTGATTACATCGTTCTCAAAACCATCATCTGTAAGCTGCAAAATCTTATCGCTCATCTTCCACTCCAATATGTTTTTCTGCACTGATTATAAGCTAACCAGTAAATAGATGCTCTATTGGAATGTATTTACTTTCGTATTGCAAGCTTAAGCTGATATTCTATGGCGATGAAAAAGACACATATCACAGAGCAAAAGTTCGCCGATTTGGGATTACATCCTCAAGTTGTTGAAGGATTGGAAAAAAAAGGGTTCGATTACTGTACCCCGATCCAAGCCTTGGCGTTGCCGGTACTGCTCACCGGCCAAGACATTGCAGGCCAGGCCCAAACAGGGACTGGTAAAACGCTTGCGTTTCTCGCTGCTACTTTTAACCACTTACTAACAACCCCTGAACATGAAGGGCGAAAACCGACGCAGCCGCGTGCCATTATTATGGCCCCGACTCGTGAGTTAGCGATTCAAATTTATAACGACGCCGAACCTCTGATTGCCAGTACCGGTATCAAAGCTGCGCTGGCTTACGGTGGTGAAAGCTACGATAAGCAGTTGTCTAAGCTGCAAGATGGTGTCGACATATTGATCGGTACAACAGGACGTATCATCGATTTCTACAAACAACACGTGTTTAACTTGAATAATATTCAAGCAGTTGTGCTGGATGAAGCTGATCGCATGTTTGACCTTGGTTTTATCAAGGACATTCGTTTTCTGTTTCGCCGTATGCCAGAACCTAAAGAGCGCCTGAACATGCTGTTTTCAGCCACGCTTTCTTATCGCGTTCAAGAGTTGGCGTTCGAGCACATGCATAACCCTGAGCACGTGGTTGTTGAACCAGAACAAAAAACTGGCCATCGCATCCAAGAAGAGCTGTTCTACCCGTCTAACGAACATAAGATGGCGCTATTACAGACACTGATAGAACAAGACTGGCCAGATCGCGCCATCATTTTTGCCAACACAAAACACCGCTGCGACTCTATTTGGGGTCATTTAGCTGCAGATGAGCACCGTGTCGGCCTGCTAACGGGTGATGTACCGCAGAAGAAACGTGAAAAGATCCTTGAGCAATTCACTACCGGTGATGTCGACATTCTTGTTGCAACCGACGTGGCAGCGCGAGGCTTACACATTCCTCAAGTCACACACGTATTCAACTACGACTTACCTGATGACTGTGAAGACTACGTGCACCGCATTGGTCGTACAGGTCGCGCAGGAGAGAGTGGTCATTCGATTAGTTTTGCCTGTGAAGAGTACGCCATTAACCTAACCGCGATTGAAGAGTATACCGGGCACGCGGTTCCTGTTTCTGATTACGATGCATCGGCGTTGATTGAAGACTTACCACCGCCAATTCGTCTGCGTTCTCGTAATCCTCAGCAGCGCCGTACTAATAATAATGGCCCTCGTACTGGCAACCGTAAGCCACAAAGTCGTCGCCCACGTCAACCGCATCAAAGTAATAAGGGTTCGTAATCCATTTATGAGTAAAGCCGTCTCCTCGCCGCTCTACGCTGCCATCGACCTTGGGTCGAACAGTTTTCATATGCTCATCGTGCGTCATATTGATGGCAGTGTACAAACGATGGCCAAAATAAAGCGCAAAGTACGCTTGGCCGCCGGGTTAGATGATAACAACGCTCTTAGCCAAGAAGCGATGCAGCGAGGATGGGACTGCCTCAGTTTATTTGCGGAACGACTGCAAGATGTACCCGCCAGCAATATCCGTATTGTTGGCACTGCCACACTGCGTACAGCCACCAACGTTGAACTGTTTTTAACTCAAGCCAACCAAATACTCGGCCACCCCATTCAGGTTATTTCCGGTGAAGAAGAGGCGGCCACTATCTATAAAGGAGTGGCGCACACTTCAGGTGGCTTAGGACGACGCTTGGTTGTCGATATTGGTGGGGCCAGTACTGAACTCATCATTGGTGAAGGGTTCGATGCCAAAGCGTTAACCAGTTTAAAAATGGGCTGCGTCACTTGGCTTGAGCGCCATTTTAAAGACAGACAGCTTAACGCGGCTAACTTTAATCAAGCGATCGATGCGGCAAAACAGACGTTAGCGCCTATCCTTGAACAATACTCACAGTTAGGTTGGGATGTGTGCGTGGGTGCCAGTGGCACAGTACAAGCGTTGCAAGAGATTATGCTGGCGCAAGGGATGGATGAGGTGATCACTCATACCAAACTAAAACGCTTGCAAAAACAAGCGATGCTCGCCGATCACTTGGAAGAGCTTGATATTGAAGGCTTAACTTTAGAGCGAGCGTTAGTTTTCCCAAGTGGCCTCTCGATTTTAATTGCCATCTTTGAACTGCTCGAGATTGAATCGATGACTTTAGCTGGCGGCGCATTGCGTGAAGGCTTAGTGTATGAAATGGTCGAAGAGCTGCGCCAAGATGACATTCGAACGCGTACCATCAATAGCGTCCAGGTGCGATATCAAATTGATGTTGACTACGCCAAGCAAGTGGCTCAACTTGCCCAATCGCTGCTCAAACAGTGTGGGGGTGAAGATTGGATTGCGGAACCGCAAGCTGAAATGCTGCTCACTACCGCTGCACAATTGCATGAAATAGGGTTAGCGATTGATTTAAAAAAAGGTGGTGAACACAGCGCCTACCTGTTACAAAACCTCGACTTACCCGGCTATACCCGTGCACAGAAACACTTTCTAGGCGAAATTGCTAGTCGTTATCGCGAGCAGCTCTCTTCATTGCCAGAGCAGTACGCTCTGTCGGGCAACAGCGCCAAGCGGGTGTTACGTTTACTGCGCCTTGCCGTATTGCTCAGCCATCGTCGTAACGAGGCACTACAGCCTAAATTTACATTACAAGCTCAAGGTGACCAACTGACTCTTCGGTTATCCGCCAAATGGTTAGCGGCCAACCCTCTCACCACCGCCGAGCTGGATATTGAAGCAAACCGTCAAAGCGACATTGGTTGGCCACTCATTATCGACCCATCATAGTCATAAGATGCAGACACATAAAAAAGCCCGAGCAGCACTTGCTCGGGCTTTGATTTACTATCTTCCTAGTATAATGGCTTACTACTCCACCACTGAACGTTTCAACTACTGAGCATTGATCCCAACGGTTCGAAAATCAGGGTTTACCACAGTCAGCTTCCGGATCAAGTAATTGAGCAGCACACCGTACATCGGCACAAACAGGCCTAAACTGATCACCAGTTTAAAACCATAATCGACCAAAGCAATTTCGGTCCAATGTTCAGCCATGAACGGATCGGGGCTTTGATAGAAAGCAATCGCAAAAAAAGCGACCGTGTCTAAGGCATTGCCAAATAACGTAGAACATGTTGGCGCAACCCACCACCGCTTCATCTGGCGCAGACGATTAAACACATGCACATCCATAATTTGCCCTAGCAAATACGCCATAAAACTGGCAATTGCAATACGCGCAACAAACAGATTAAACTCATGAAGCTGAGCAAGCCCTTGGAATTGGCCGTCAAAAAACAGCACCGAGAGTGCATAAGAAACAATCAAAGCCGGTAACATCACTAAGAAAATGATTTTACGAGCCAACGCTGCACCAAAAATGCGTACAGTGAGATCCGTTGCCAGAAAAATGAATGGGAAAGTAAACGCGCCCCAAGTGGTATGTAAACCGAATACAGTAAAGGGCAGCTGAACCAGATAATTGCTTGATGCAATAATGATCAAATGAAATAGCACTAAAAGTGCCAAAGCTTTGCGCTGCTGCGCAAGGGTAAAATAACTCATTGTGTACCTTTTTAGTTTGTTTTGGGGGCGAGGGAACCCAAATCGAAGAATTAGTCTTGCATTAATTTATAGACTTACCACGCGATCATATTCAAATCACGAGCTCAGCGGCGGGCGATTATACAGCAATAAAACCCCTCGACAAGCCTTGAAATAAGAGCAAACGTTTACCCATTGAAGAAAATATCACCGTTTTAAAATTCCCCTTTCACAGCTAAAGACCGACCTTTTTGTTGTAGACATCCATGGGAACGTGCTACTCTTCGCCTCCATTTTTTCTTGGCCTTATTTTCATTTTCTAGGATGAAACTCTCTGGGTCAGTGCTATCTTTTAACATGTTGATAGACGCAAATATCAGCATTCAATCCTAACCTAACGTGGAACAGAACAGATGGGCAAAGGTACTCTTTATATCGTCTCTGCACCCAGTGGTGCAGGCAAATCAAGCTTGATCTCTGCGATGTTGGAAACCAACCCAACCTATGCGATGAAAGTCTCTGTTTCACATACCACACGCGGCATGCGCCCGGGCGAACAAGATGGTGTTCACTACCATTTTGTGCAAAAAGAGCTGTTTGAAGAGTTGATTACTAAAGGTGAATTTCTCGAACATGCTGAAGTATTTGGCAACTACTACGGCACCTCTAAGGTATGGATTGAAAATAACCTCAACAAAGGCATTGACGTTTTTCTTGATATTGACTGGCAAGGCGCGCGTCAAATACGCGACAAAATGCCGGATGCAAAAAGTGTGTTTATCCTTCCTCCCTCAAAAGAAGAATTGGAACGCCGCTTGAATGCTCGTGGTCAAGACAGTGAAGCCGTCATTGCTAAACGTATGAATGAAGCTCAAGCTGAAATCTCGCATTACACCGAATACGACTATGTCATCATAAATGATGATTTCGATGTGGCATTAATGGATTTCAGGGCCATTTTACGTGCTGAACGATTGAAGCAAGACAAGCAAGCTGCTAAATATAGCAGCATGCTCAACGCGCTACTGGCGGAATAATCACCCGCTCAAACAAGGCAAAGTCTATCGCTAGTATAAACAAAGATTAGACTGTATACTTTCTCGTCATTTAAAAATTTTTAGTTAACTATTTGGAGTTCTCATGGCACGCGTAACTGTTCAAGACGCTGTTGAAAAAGTGGGCAATCGTTTCGACCTAGTTCTGATTGCGGCTCGCCGCGCTCGTCAAATGCAAACTGGCGGTAAAGATTCATTGGTGCCAGAAGAGAACGATAAGCCAACGGTTATCGCTCTGCGCGAAATCGAAGAAGGTCTTATCACGAAAGATGTACTTGATGCCCGTGCGCGCCAAGAGCAACAAGAGCAAGAAGCCGCCGTAAGCAGCATCGCTCACAACCGTTAATTTCTGCTATTCAAATTCAACAACCTTCCGGGCCTATAATTTGTATCTATTTGATAGCCTTAAAGACGTTGTCCAAGAATACCTAACAGAGCCTCAAATTGAGGCTCTGCGTCAATCTTATGTGGTCGCACGTGAAGCCCATGAAGGGCAAACCCGTTCTAGCGGTGAGCCTTACATTATTCACCCCGTTGCTGTCTCTCGAATTTTGGCCGATATGCGCCTTGATTTGGAAACGCTACAAGCTGCGTTATTACATGATGTCATCGAAGATTGCGATGTAACGAAAGAAGACCTTGAAACTCAATTCGGTCACGCCGTGGCAGAATTAGTGGATGGTGTTTCCAAACTCGACAAATTGAAATTTCGCGATCGTAAAGAAGCACAAGCCGAGAACTTTCGTAAGATGGTCCTGGCTATGGTGCAAGACATCCGCGTTATTCTCATCAAACTGGCTGACCGTACGCACAATATGCGTACCCTTGGCGCATTGCGCCCGGATAAAAAGCGTCGTATTGCCCGTGAAACGTTAGAGATTTACGCGCCTCTTGCTCACCGCTTAGGGATTCATAACATCAAGACTGAGCTAGAAGAGCTTGGCTTTGAAGCGTTGTACCCGAATCGTTATCGCGTATTGAAAGAGGTGGTGAGATCCGCTCGCGGTAACCCCAAAGAAATGATCCAACGCATCCACAGTGAAATTGAAGGCCGCTTGCAAGATTTCGGTCTGAAAGCACGCGTGGTTGGTCGTGAAAAGAACCTGTTCTCCATCTATAACAAGATGAAAACTAAAGAGCAGCGTTTCCACACCATTATGGACATCTACGCTTTTCGAGTCGTGGTCGACACTGCAGATACTTGTTATCGTGCATTAGGCCAAGTTCATAGCTTGTACAAACCTCGCCCGGGCCGCATGAAAGATTACATCGCCGTGCCCAAAGCGAACGGCTACCAGTCTTTGCATACCTCAATGGTCGGCCCGCACGGCGTTCCGGTTGAAGTACAGATCCGCACTGAAGACATGGAGCAAATGGCCGACAAAGGCGTGGCTGCTCATTGGTCTTACAAAGGTAATGGCGAGCGTACTGGCACCACAGCGCAAATTAAAGCTCAGCGCTGGATGCAAAGCCTACTTGAGCTACAACAAAGCGCTGGCAACTCGTTTGAGTTTATTGAGAACGTCAAGTCAGATCTTTTCCCTGATGAAATCTACGTCTTCACCCCCAAAGGCCGTATCGTTGAGCTGCCTGTCGGGGCAACCGCGGTTGATTTTGCCTACGCGGTGCATACCGATGTCGGCAATACCTGTGTTGGAGCTCGTGTTGATCGCAATCCTTATCCGTTAAGTCAATCGCTGAAAAACGGCCAAACGATTGAAATCATCAGCGCACCTGGGGCTCGCCCTAATGCCGCTTGGCTCAACTATGTGGTCACGTCTCGCGCTCGTACTAAGATACGTCAAGTGCTCAAAACCATGCGCCGTGAAGAGTCAATCACACTTGGCCGTCGTTTGCTCAATCATGCGCTGGGCGATCTATCGCTGAATGACATCAGCGAAGAAAACATCAAGTACGTGATTGGTGAGCTTAAAATGACCACTGTCGATGATTTGTTGGCAGCGATTGGTTTAGGCGAATTGATGAGTATTGTCATTGCGCGTCGTCTGCTTGGCGATGCTGATGAGCTGACCGAAGTGGAAAGCAATGATGGCAAACCGAAAAAGAAACTGCCGATCCGCGGCGCTGAAGGTATTTTGCTCACGTTTGCTAATTGCTGCCACCCCATTCCAGACGATCACATTATTGCGCACGTATCACCGGGCCGTGGTTTAGTGGTGCATCGTGAAACCTGCCCTAATGTTCGTGGCTACCAAAAAGAGCCGGATCGTTACATGGCGGTTGAGTGGTCTAAAGATTACGACCAAGAGTTTATCACCGAACTGAAAGTGGACATGCAAAACCACCAAGGTGCGTTAGCGGAACTGACCAATGTAATCTCGAAAACAGGTTCCAACATTCATGGCCTCTCCACCGAAGAACGTGATGGTCGTTTGTATACTGTCACTGTGCTGCTGACCACCAAAGATCGCATTCACTTAGCAAACATCATGAAAAAAATTCGTGTGATGCCTCATGCACTGAAAGTGCGACGCCGGAAAAATTAAACTATCCAAATAAATAAAACCCCTTGCGGCTAACCACTCATGGGGTTTTGTATTTTCCGACACCCTACCTCATCTTGCATTTTAGACGTCACTATTCAAATTAGCCGATGGCCTGCCGCTTATCGACCATTACATGATTTTATGCTGTACAAAAAAACAGTTCGATGGTTGAATAATACATAACGATACTGTTAATGAGCCCTGTTATGTCACAGCTACTGTCCGCGATTCCTCTCACCTCACTCTCTGGCGTGGGCGCTAAAGTGGCTGAAAAACTGGAAAAGGTTGGCTTAATCAGTGTGCAAGATCTGCTGTTCCATCTCCCTTTACGTTATGAAGACCGCACACGGATCTACCCTATCGCTAAATTGCATCCCGGGCTTTGGGCCGCTGTGCAAGGTAAAGTCATGGCGGTGGATACGGTTTTTGGCAAACGCAAAATGCTCACAGTAAAAATAAGCGACGGTAACGGCACCATTACGCTGCGTTTTTTTAACTTTACTGCTGGGATGAAAAACAATTTTGCTGAAGGTAAGTTAGTGCACGCTTACGGTGAAATTAAACGTGGTGGATTCGGCCTTGAAATTGTTCATCCTGATTATAAATTTTATGCTCCTCAGCAACAGCCAGATGTCGAAGCTAACTTAACCCCCGTTTACCCAACAACCGATGGCCTGCGCCAACTCACGCTACGCACACTCACTGATCAAGCATTAAGTTTACTCGACAAAGCCGCCGTACAAGAATTGCTACCTGCCGGGTTGTATGATCACCAAATTACGATCTCTGAAGCACTGCACATCATTCACCGGCCGCCACCGGGCATTAACCTGCAACGGTTTGATGAATGGAAACATCCGGCGCAGGTTCGCTTAATTATGGAAGAGCTGTTGGCGCAAAACCTCTCGATGCTGGCTGTACGCCATCAAGGCCAGCAAGATATCGCATTGCCGCTGGCTGGGTCTGGCAAACTCAAGCAACAACTGCTTGCACAACTGCCTTTCTCTCCCACTAAAGCACAAACACGTGTTGTGACAGAGATCGAAGCCGATCTGGCACAAGCTCACCCCATGATGCGTTTAGTACAAGGTGATGTGGGCTCAGGGAAAACCTTGGTCGCTGCATTAGCCGCCGCACGTGCTATCGAACATGGCTATCAAGTAGCATTAATGGCACCGACGGAATTGCTGGCCGAGCAGCACGCAATTAACTTTGCCAACTGGTTTGAAGCAATGGGCATCCAAGTCGGCTGGCTGGCGGGTAAATTAAAAGGCAAAGCGAAAGAAACAGAACTGGCTCGCATTGCCAACGGTGAGGCAAAAATGATAGTGGGTACTCACGCTCTTTTCCAAGAACAAGTTGAATTTCATCACCTTGCGCTCGTCATCATTGATGAACAACACCGCTTTGGCGTCCACCAGCGTTTAGAACTGCGTGAGAAAGGGGCGAAGCAAGGCGCATATCCGCACCAGTTGATCATGACCGCAACGCCGATCCCACGAACTTTAGCGATGACTGCTTACGCTGATTTAGAAACCTCTGTTATTGATGAACTGCCACCGGGACGAACGCCCATTCAAACTGTCGCAATCCCAGATACAAAGCGTGATGATATCGTCGAGCGTGTGCGTCATGCCTGTTTGAGTGAAGGAAAACAGGCTTATTGGGTCTGTACTTTGATTGATGAGTCTGAGGTGCTAGAAGCGCAAGCTGCCGCCGACACAGCGCAAGAGCTACAACGCACTCTGCCCGATGTCAAAATCGGTTTGGTGCATGGCCGAATGAAGCCGAGCGAAAAACAAGCGGTGATGCAAGCCTTTAAAAACAATGAACTGCACTTGCTGATTGCCACAACGGTGATTGAGGTTGGCGTTGACGTGCCGAATGCGAGCTTGATGATCATCGAAAACCCTGAGCGTTTGGGCTTAGCACAGTTGCACCAATTACGCGGCCGCGTAGGGCGAGGCTCTGTCGCCAGCCATTGCGTATTGCTCTACCATGCGCCGCTATCGAAAACCGCGCAAAAACGCTTGGGTGTACTGCGTGAGAGCAATGACGGTTTCGTAATTGCTCAGCGAGACTTAGAAATTCGTGGGCCGGGTGAGCTGCTTGGTACCAAACAGACCGGCCTTGCGGATTTCAAAATTGCAGATTTAGTCCGTGACCAAGGTTTAATTCCTGAAGTACAGCGCATTGCTCGCTACTTACACGACCATTATCCAAGCCACGCGACCGCCATTATCGATCGCTGGTTAGGTGAGAAGGACATCTACGCCAAGGCATAAGATTGCTCGTTCTGTATTCTCCTCTCCCTTACACAGCAAACTTACGCAAGAAAGCAAACGTTTGCTTTCTTGCGTAAACCCTCTATAATTTCGCCAATTTTTTTTAGTGAACTACTCACTTATCCAGTCCGAGCAGATTCTGATTAACAGCAATCACAGATGACGTGTCTGCTCCACTTAGTGCTCCCACTCAGCGAACGCTAAGACAACAACGCACCATTAGGAAAACAGTATGACTATCCACAACGCTTCGCGTAAGTCTGATTTGGTTTATCAACTCAACGATAGGCCACCGCTACCCCAAACCATTTTCGCCGCTTCACAACATTTGCTAGCCATGTTTGTTGCGGTCATCACCCCTTCGCTCATTATTTGCCAAACACTTGGTGTTTCTGCCGAGCAGACCAACACCATCATCAGCATGTCACTGTTTGCCTCTGGCTTATCCTCCTTTATCCAGATCCGCACCATTGGCCCAATTGGCTCTGGTTTACTTTCTATCCAAGGCACCAGTTTTAACTTTCTTGGGCCAATTATTGGCGCAGGCTTGTCATTAAAAGCGGGTGGTGCAGATATCAGCACTATGATGGCGGCGATCTTTGGCACCATTTTAGTCGCCTCTTTTGCTGAAATCCTATTATCACGAGTGCTGCAATACGCGCGCCGCGTGATCACGCCGCTGGTGTCGGGCATTGTGGTCACTCTGATAGGCTTAACACTGGTACAAGTCGGTTTAGTTTCTATGGGTGGCGGCTATGCTGCGCTCAGCGATGGCACTTTTGGCAGCTTAGACAAACTGGCGCTGGCAGGAACCGTACTTGGACTTATCGTGCTGCTCAACCGCTCAAGTAACCCATACATTCGCGTAGCATCGATTGTGATTGCGATGTTCATCGGTTACATCATGGCCTACTTGATGGGGATGGTGAACACTGATTCACTGAGTGAAACTGCCCTGATTGCCCTACCAATACCTATGCAGTTTGGTTTAGGTTTTGATTGGTCACTCTTTATTCCTCTGGTACTGATTTTCTTGATCACCGCATTGGAAGCGATTGGTGATATCACCGCCACTTCTGAAGTGTCGGGCGAGCCCGTCAAAGGGCCGATTTACATGAAGCGCATTAAAGGTGGTGTGCTGGCTGATGGTTTGAACTCAGCGCTGGCGGCGGTCTTTAACAGTTTTCCCAACTCGACCTTTAGCCAAAACAATGGCGTGATTATGCTCACCGGGGTTGCCAGCCGTTATGTGGGTTACTTTATTTCCGCCATGTTGGTGTTACTCGGCCTGTTCCCGGGCGTGGCAAGCTTTGTACAATTGATTCCTGAACCGGTACTTGGCGGTGCAACCATCGTCATGTTCGGCACCATTGCAGCCGCGGGTGTGCGGATTATTTCCCGAGTGGATCTAGACCGCCGCGCGATTTTAATCATGGCGCTATCGTTTTCGATGGGGTTAGGCATTGCGCAAAAGCCAGAGATTCTGCAATTTATGCCCGAGTTCATTAAGAGCATTTTTTCATCCGGCGTAGCGGCTGGCGGTATCACCGCCATTTTGCTCAACTTGCTGCTGCCAGAAAAATTGCCACGCGAAGAGGAACTCGAAGAGCTCAAAACCAACTGATCGCATGGATGTGCCCAAAAACTTCAAGCAGTAACCGAAAGGGCATAAACCGCAAACACAATGGGCTCAACTGAGCCCATTGTGTTATTTAGTTACGAAGCTTATTTGGTCGGGAAGCTCAGTTGCGCTTTGAGTCCACCTTCACTGCGGTTACTCACCACAACGCTGCCATGATGCTGGCTAACAATCCGTTTCACTATCGCCAAACCAAGCCCTGTACCTTCACTGCCGCGCGCGGTATCACCACGCGTAAAAGGTTCAAACACTTTACTCACTTGGCTAGGATCAATACCCGGGCCATTATCTTCGACACAAACCCAAGCCATTTTGTTATCTGCGGTACTGCCCGTGCTCACCTTAACCCAACCATTGCCATAGCGAATGGCGTTCACCACTAAGTTGCTCACCGCGCGTTTAATGGCGATCGCATTACCAAAGGCTGGCTGCATTGGTAAATGCAGCGCGACATCGATTTTGATCTCGTAGCCCCCTTCGGCAGTGGCGACATCATTGGCGATCTCATTGAGATCAACGGCAGTAAAGGTCTGTTTATTGACCGGTTTGAGGTAGTCCATAAACTGGCTGATGATCTCGTTACACTCTTCTGTGTCACTGATGATCCCTTCGGCGAGATAACTCTCTTCTGGAGACATCATTTCCGTTGCTAAACGAATGCGGGTCAGCGGCGTGCGTAAGTCGTGGCTGATCCCCGCCATCAATAATGAGCGATCCTCTTCAAGCGCTTGGATCCCTCTCGACATTTGATTAAACGCCGACGTCACCGCGCGAATTTCAGAAGCGCCTTTGAGCGGCAATGGCGGCGGGTTCTCACCTCGGCCAACGGCTTTGGCGGCTTTTTCTAAGGCAATTAAGGGACGATTTTGCAGACGAATAAACAACCATCCCCCTAAGACGATCAGTAACGCCATCACCAAACTATTGTGAAATAGTGGCGCAAAATCCTCTTTTTGCAGCTCAGAGAGAGGGATGCGTATTAATGAACCTGGAAAAGAGTCCACTTTCATCCATAAAATATAACTCTCTTTACCCAAAATCATCCGCACATCAGTCAGCGATCCGAGCTCATTACTCATCTCCTCGCTCATCAAATCAATGCTGATGGCGTCATGATACTCTTGGGCCATCTCACTCTCTTCACTATGAATGGTGACGCCCAACTGCTCTAACACTCGGCGGCGCTGTAAGGCGTCCATCCCCAGCTCAGATGTATTGTTCGCCGCGTCATCCAGCATTAGGTTGATCTCATGGCCCAAAATCTTATTGAACTGCTGCAAACTGGGCATCAAGGCATAGTTAAATACGGCGTAATAAGAATAAGCTTGGCTGGCGATCAGCAATGAGAAGAAGAGCAAAATCGATTGAGTAAAGGAACTGCGAATGCGCATAGGAAAACCTGCGATGAACGTACTATCAAAAAGGCGACAAAAAAGCTCCTGTCGGTTAACCGATAGGAGCTGATTGAAATTTAAGACTCTTTACCATCTGGAACAAAAACGTAACCTAAGCCCCACACCGTTTGTATATAGCGTGGTTTGCTTGGATCCACTTCAAGCATGCGACGTAAACGCGAGATTTGTACATCAATCGAGCGCTCCATTGCGGAGTATTCACGCCCTCTTGCCATATTCATCAACTTATCACGCGACATCGGCTCACGCGCATTGGTGACTAAGGTCTTCAATACGGCAAATTCACCGGAAGTGAGCGGCATTGGCTCATCGCCACGGAACATTTCGCGGGTACCTAAATTCAGGCGAAACTCACCAAACTCAACCACCGATTCTTCAGCACTTGGCGCACCGGGGGCTTCAATCACTTGGCGGCGTAGCACGGCTTTGATTCGCGCCAGTAGTTCACGCGGGTTAAACGGTTTGGGCAAGTAATCATCCGCACCCACCTCCAAGCCAACAATACGATCCACTTCGTCGCCTTTAGCGGTCAGCATTAAAATCGGCAACATGTTATTGGCGTTACGCAAGCGGCGGCAAATAGACAAACCATCTTCACCCGGCAACATCAAATCAAGCACCATTAGGTGGAAGTTTTCACGAGTGAGCAGACGATCCATCTGTTCGCTGTTAGCGACACTACGCACCAGAAAACCTTGCTCTGACAAGTAACGCTCAAGCAATGCACGTAAACGCGCATCATCATCCACCACTAAAATTTTATAGTTTTCTTGCATCTGAGATCCCACCTAATTCTGAACTCAAGCCAATATCAAACCGAGCGAGTAAAATGTAACACCGTTGCGACTAAAATCATGCAAAGAATTGTTAACGTTTATGTCTTTTAGCACGCATGATTCATGATTATTAGATACAAACGGCAATCACGTCACTCATCCGTTAACCTCTTTGTCAAAGCGACTAAAACAATAGCGATAGCCTAAACCAAAGGCAATATAAGTGCTCGAGTGATACTCGTTTTGATCAATGCTAAACCCATCATGTATCTTCTCAGGCAACTATTCCCCCTAAAAGATTAAAGGGTGGTGGACCATCAGAGTCATTACGCCTGTTAATGAGGATTTATCGCTAACATTAAATGTATGCCTTAATTTACCAAAGTAGAACCAGAGTCTACTGAGAAGTGATATTAACCTGCTGATAGGCTTGCCAACGCTTCTGCGCGCTAACATCGCCGCCTTGTGCTTTACGCTGATAATGCTGTTGCAATTGCGTCAGATAACGCTGGGCGATCATCTGTTGTTCATCATTTGCCACTTGCCAGATCGCGCTGCCAACCAAACTAAGTGGAGATGGTTTGGGTATTTCATCTTGTGCTTTAGACGAATTAATCTGCAGGTGCAAAAGCTCATAAATCCGTTGATTTTCTTCCACCAACTGTTCCTGTTTTAATCTCGCACCCAGTGTCATCAACTGTTCACGTAAGGTGTAACCATGATGCACAGGACAAAGCAGAAAATCCAATACAAGGTGTGGATAACGCTCAACCAGCGCAGCAATGAATTCACTCATTAAATCACCGCCAACCCCGGCGATGATCACTAAATGCGAGCCAGAATAGCTATCAAGCGGCAGATCGCGCACATCAAGACAGTGGGTGTACCAGCGCGGTAACGCCGCCGTTGCAGGGAAATGGCGCGTTAAATCGAGCGTCACCTTTTCAATCAACGCTGGCACAATATCAACAAAATGCATGACGCTATTTGGACAGCGCTTCAGTAACGCCGCGCCAAGCAAACCGTGATCACAACAACCATCCCAAATATGATCGTAATGGCAGTTAATCTGCTGTACTAGTTGCGTGAGCCGTTTTCCTAATTTCATCTTTGCCCAACCAAGCCGCATGATACAACATGCCGCCGAATAAAAAGAGTGGCGGCCATTTTACTTGGATTTGAAGAAATGTTGCAGAGAAAATAACAAACCCGCCAATGAGCATTTCTACTTATTCAGTGAGTGATTTATAGTGGGCAACACTTACCCTATTCTGACAAAAGGACATGTCATGGCGGCTCTGTTTTTCAAGTGCCTACTTGGTGCGCTTGCAGTGTTAATCATTGCCCTGCTCTCTAAAAGCAAAAGCTTTTTTATTTCTGGTCTTGTACCGCTGTTTCCTACCTTCGCTCTGATTGCGCATTACATTGTCGGCACCGAACGCACAATGGAAGACCTACGCACCACCGCATTGTTTGGCCTTTACTCGCTTATCCCGTATGCGGCATACCTGTTGGCAGTATACTATTTCAGTTACCGGCTGCCCCTCACCAGTACACTAGTGTGCGCTACTTTAGTTTGGTTGGCCTTTGCTGCGTTATTACTGGTCGGTTGGACGCGTTTAAACCCTGCGATAGCCTAAACCATCATCATTGCCAGCGGTCATATCGACACCGGAGAAAGCCAAACGCAAACACTACAACCTGAAGAACTAGAGAATCGGTGGTATTTGCCACCGCACTGCAGGGCATGGACCCCGCGTTTGTCATGATCAACCACGCCCTACTGCTGCTCTACTCGCTACCCGCCGTGCTGAACAAGCCGTTAGAGGCGTTGCGAAGCAAGTGAGATGGCTAAAATGAGCGACCGAGGAATATTTTGAACCGAATACTCCGTTCACTGCCCTTTTTCATACTCAATCGAGTTAATAAACCACTCTTTGATCCCTGTGGGCGTGGGCACTTGAACCTCGTCATCAACCTCTTTTTTCAGCAGAGCGCGCGCCATCGGTGAATCGATGGAGATGTAATCTTTCGCGTCACCGTAAATCTCTTCTGGGCCCACAATGCGAAAGCGCTTTACATCACCCGCTTCATTTTCAATTTCCACCCAAGCACCGAAAAACACTTTCCCCTCTTGTTGAGGCGAATAATCAACTATCGTCACTTCCGGTAAAAATTTTCTCAAAAAACGAATTCGGCGATCAATTTGCCGCAGTAAACGCTTATTAAAGGTGTAGTCTGCGTTTTCAGAGCGATCCCCGAGGCCAGCAGCCCAAGTGACTATTTTGGTAATTTCTGGCCGTTTTTCATGCCAAAGATGGTCATGCTCTGCCTTTAATTTATTGTAGCCCTCACGGGTAATCAGTTTGGTCTTCAAGATCTTTTCCCATTACACAGCGCCGCACATTCAAGGTAGCCGCGGGTTATACATTCATCACGATGGCTTGCTACTATACTGTCATTTTCGCTCGGCACCAACTGACTGAACTTATCTTTAGCCACCAAACTCATCTTCGGTTTTAGCGCTGCCAACGCTGAAAAATGACATCAAAATCACACGCGTTACGTGACCTCTTTGGCACAATCGGGTAGAAGGTTATCTCACTAATCTCATAACAGCGCGCCGTTAGACTAGAAATAAGTCTAACGTGCCCCAATAGTTACCCTATTCAAACCACCCTGAGTGGTGGTGCTACTGAACTACAAAAGAGAAACCACGGATGAGCCAAGCTATCTGCAAATTGATCGCACAAGAGCTAAATGTGCGTCTTGAGCAAGTGACAGCGACTGTCACACTTATTGATGACGGAAACACCGTTCCTTTTATCGCCCGTTACCGTAAAGAGGTCACGGGTGGGCTAGACGACACCCAACTGCGTACCTTAGACAGCCGTTTATCCTATCTGCGCGAGCTCGATGATCGCCGCCAAACCATTCTGAAATCGATTCAAGAACAAGGCAAGCTCACCGCCGAGCTGGCACAAGAGATCAACCAAGCGGATAGTAAAACTCGCCTTGAAGATCTCTATTTACCCTACAAACCTAAGCGTCGTACTAAAGGTCAAATTGCGATTGAAGCAGGGCTTGAACCACTGGCAGACAAGCTGTGGAATGAAGCGCAAACCGACCCTGAAACCGAGGCCGCACACTATGTGAACACCGAGAAAGGGATCAGTGATATCAAAGCAGCACTGGACGGTGCACGCGCCATTATCATGGAACGCATTGCTGAAGATGCCAACTTGCTGGACAAAGTGCGCCGTCATTTGACGCGCAGTGCCGAATTGGTCTCTCGCGTGGTCGAAGGCAAAGAGCAAGCAGGGGAGAAATTTAAAGATTACTTCGCGCATAATGAAACGCTCAGTAAAGTGCCTTCACACCGAGCATTGGCCATGCTTCGCGGCCGCAATGAAGGCTTTTTAAGCTTGAGCATGAATGCCGACCCAGAGCAAGAAGAGGGCGTGCGCCAATCGTATTGCGAAACGCTGATTGCGCAACACTATGGCATTCACTTAAGCAGCGCCCCTGCCGATGGGTGGCGCAAGCAAGTGATCAGTTGGGCGTGGCGCATTAAAGTGTCAATGCACATGGAAACCGAACTGATGGGCGCAATGAAAGAGCGTGCCGAAATCGAAGCGATTGAAGTGTTTGCCACCAACTTAAAAGATTTGTTGATGGCCGCACCGGCTGGCCCACGCGCCACTCTCGGCTTGGATCCTGGTTTGCGAACGGGTTCGAAAATTGCGGTAGTGGACGCCACGGGTAAAGTACTGGCAACTGAGACGATTTATCCGCATCAGCCGCATAACCAACATGACAAATCAGCGAAAATTGTTGAGCAGTTGGTACACCAATTTAACGTCGATTTGATTGCGATTGGCAACGGTACCGCATCGCGCGAAACCGATACTTTTGTCGCCGATGTCATTAAGCGCGGCAACCTGAAAGTGCAGAAAATCATTGTTAGCGAAGCAGGGGCCTCGGTCTACTCAGCCTCTGAACTGGCGGCCAAAGAGTTCCCCAATATGGATGTGTCGCTACGCGGCGCGGTGTCGATTGCTCGCCGCCTGCAAGACCCACTTGCCGAGCTGGTGAAAATCGATCCGAAATCGATCGGTGTGGGCCAATACCAACACGATGTCAGCCAGTCGATGCTCGCCAAACGCTTAGATGCGATTGTTGAAGACTGCGTCAACGCGGTCGGCGTGGATGTGAATACCGCCTCTGCCGCGCTGTTAACACGCGTGGCTGGCTTGTCTAACGCACTGGCGCAAAACATCGTTGATTATCGGGATGAAAATGGACGCTTCGCCTCACGCGCTACATTGAAAAAAGTCGCGCGCTTAGGGCCAAAAGCATTTGAGCAATGTGCGGGCTTCTTACGCATTATGGATGGTAAAAATCCACTCGATGCCTCTTCGGTTCACCCAGAAGCGTATCCAGTGGTGAAAGCCATCGCCGAAAAAAATAGCAAAGAGATCAAAGCACTGATCGGCAATAGTGAGTTTTTGCGCAATTTACACGCCGTCGATTATACCGACGAGCATTTCGGCCTGCCGACTGTCACTGATATCATCAAAGAGCTCGATAAACCGGGCCGCGATCCACGCCCTGAGTTTAAGACCGCGACCTTTGCTGACGGCGTGACTGAAATGAAAGATCTGGAAATTGGGATGATTTTGGAAGGCGTGGTATCGAACGTGGCCAACTTTGGTGCTTTTGTCGATATTGGCGTTCACCAAGATGGCTTAGTGCATATCTCTGCGCTGACCGATCGTTTCATTGCCGACCCACGTGAAGTGGTGAAAGCAGGCGACATCGTCAAAGTCAAAGTGATGGAAGTCGATGTGCAGCGAAAACGCATTGCACTCTCGATGCGCTTAAACGATGAGCCGGGGCAAGATAACCGCAGCCAACGCTCTGGCGCAACAAGTGGCAACACGCGTTCGCATCAAAATAGTAGCCAATCGCAACGCCGTCGTGAAGAGCCACAACAAAACGCGGCAATGGGTGGAGCTTTCGCCGCCGCCTTTGCTAAAGCGAAAAAATAGCGGCGATGCGTAACTTACTGGATATGCGTAACTTACTGGATAAACGAATCACAGTGAAAAGCACCTAACCGCGTCGCTTATACCAGAGCCGCAAAAAACAAATCCCCACTGTGGCAAACGCCTAAGTGGGGATTTTATTTATCGCGATAGGCCGTATTCATCGACCTACAACACCGCAATCACTTCAGAAGGTGTATTGGGTGCAACCGCGTGACCATAATAGTACTTAATTACAGTTCGCCGGCGCGCCATTTTGCCTTCAGTTATCGCAGCATCAATAATGTGTTTAGGTAGCCTAAACCGCATCGTATAGCCTTTACCTTGATCCTTGCTGTAGGTGGCGAGAGCGAGCAAGTCAAACAGCCTTTCGAGCTCGCTTTTCTGCTCCTCTTGATAAGAAGTCGATGTTGCGTATTCGGTGCCAACCTCATAGCTTGGGTGCTCTGAAGGGTCCCATGACGACTGTTTTCGTCTTTTATCATCCGCTTTTACCTTACGTTCCGCGTTGGTTTTAGCCAGTTCGACGGTTGGCATCACAGGGGCGCGGATCCGATTATCACGCGCGGCCTGTTCCGTTTGCACATTAACCGATGGGGCGATAAGTGGCACACTTACGTTCGTTGGTGACACCATCATAGCCGAAACCTCCTCAGTATCGCCCGCCCCGATAGACCTGCTTTCGCTCAGCACTACTGGGTTAGACTTTATATCGACCAGACTGCTCAAACTTTTAGCAAATTTATTCTTAATTTAACATTTTTACCCAACGGCTTGACCCTGTAGGTAGACATGTATGTGTATCAATACGTTAACGTGCAAAAGCGATGAGCTGCTGGCAAAAATCGTCCAGTTCTGTGATGAACGGTGCGTGGGAAGAATTGCCAAAAATGTACTGCTCGCTATTGGGCAAGGTTTTTTGTAACTCTTGCGCCACTTTAACCGGCACCAAACCATCAAGCCGACCATATAGACGAAGCATGGGAATCGAGAGTGCTGTCAACGGCTGGCGCAAATCCACCTCGGCCAACATGACCAAACCCGCTAACAATGATTGTGGGTTCGGCGCTGGCCGTGATAACACCGCTTGTTTTAGGTATCTCACATCTTGCTTTGCCTGAGGGCTTCCCATCGCTTGCAGCGCCATAAAGCGCTCAACAGTAGCCTGAAAATCGTCCATTAACTGTTCAGTAAAGGCACTGAGCACTTGAGGGAGAATGCCATGCCACGGTTTCTGTGCCGCAAATTTAGGAGAACTCGCCACAGTGACCAATTTGCTCACATAACTTGGGTGATGCAGTGCCATATGAGTCGCCACTAACCCACCCAAAGACCAACCGACCCAAATGGCTTGTTTAGGCGCTTGCATGATTAGCGCTTGCGCGATCTCTTCTAGATCAGCGGCGTGGCTAGCAGCGCTGTGACCATAACCGGGCAAATCAACCACGTGTACACGAAAATGTCCTTTAAGCACATCGACCGCCTGCTGCCATACCGCACCATTCATCCCCCAACCGTGCACCAAGACAAGATCATCGCCCTCGCCTGAGGCTTGCCAATATAACGCTGTGGCCATGCTCACAAATTCTCCGACTAAATTCACACTTCTTCGCTGAAAAAACACCGATCATACACTCACTCACTTGCAATCACGGTCAACACAAAGACTGATTTAAGTTGCAAGAGTATAACCACACTTCGTTTCACAACTTTGGTTGAGTTATGTTATCGCATTGGGTTCAAAAAACCATCACTCGCTTGGTAAGTCGTCAGTGTCTACTGTGTCGTTTACCGATTGAAACTCACCAAACTGGGTCTTGGTGCAAGACCTGCCTAACCTATTTTGCACCACAACCTCGCTGCCAACAGTGCGGCCTACCAACGCTTATCAGCGTGCCTCAATGCGGGCAATGTTTAACGAACCCTCCGCCTTGGCAACGCTTATACTGTGTCGGTGACTATGTTTTTCCGCTCAATCACACCATTCATCAACTTAAATATGAAGGGCAATTTTGGCAATCTCGCCATTTGAGTGCCTTGCTTGTCCCAAGGGTTGATACTCCCGCCCCGCTCATCACTAGCGTTCCGCTGCACTGGCAACGGCGCTTAAAACGCGGCTTCAATCAAAGTGCACTACTTGCCTCTCAATTAAGTCAACAACTGGGGGCTAGCTGCGATAACCAGTTGCTCAAACGCAATCGCGCAACGCCCCAGCAGCAAGGGCTTTCTAAATTACAGCGCAAACAAAATCTCAAACATGCATTCACACTACGGCACCTTCCCACGCACAAGCACATTGCACTTGTTGACGATGTAGTGACCACGGGCAGTACCGTGCAGCAAATCTGTCAATTACTGCTTGAAGTCGGTGTCGAAAGGATTGATATTTACTGCATATGCCGCACTCCTGAACCTAAAGATTAACCAACACGGTTTTATTTAGCGCGTAAAAAGGACTGGATCCGCCGTGTTTCAGGAGTAGAATGGCAAATAATAACCTATAAATTTACTCAGGTATTCGTCGTGTCAAATTCTATTATTATTACCGAAACAGCCCAAACCCATTTCGGCAAGTTGCTTGGGCAACAGCCTGATGGTACTAACATCCGAGTTTTTGTGGTCAATCCAGGCACTCAAAATGCAGAGTGTGGCGTCTCTTACTGTCCACCAGAGGCAGTGGAAGCGACTGATACTGAAATTGCCTTTGAAGGTTTTTCTGCGTATGTCGATGAACTGAGCTTGCCGTTTTTAGAAGACGCAGAGATCGATTTCGTCACTGATAAAATGGGTTCACAACTGACACTTAAAGCTCCGAATGCGAAGATGCGTAAAGTGTCTGATGACGCAAGCCTGATTGAACGTGTGGAATATGCGATTAAAACTCAAGTCAACCCGCAGTTAGCTGGCCATGGTGGTCATGTCAGCTTGGTTGAAATCACCGAAGATGGTATTGCGATTGTCGCCTTTGGTGGCGGCTGTAACGGTTGTTCAATGGTCGATGTCACCCTCAAAGAAGGCATTGAAAAAGAACTGCTTCAACAATTTGAAGGCGAATTAACCGCGGTTCGCGATGCCACTGAACACGATCGTGGTGAGCACTCTTACTACTAGTGACTCGCTAGATACGTGGATTACAGAAAAACGAAGCCGAGATGCGATTCTCGGCTTTTTTATACTTAAAATCATTTGCCGCGCTCAAGTCCTTTTCAATTAAGGTCATTTTCTCATATAGTTAGAAAAGTCATTTGCCTTACGGGAATTAGTGTATGCCAACCAAAAAACTGCCCGAAATTTTAGCTCAAAGAACGGCAGCTCAATCGACCCTCTTTACCATCGAATCATTAGATTTACGCTTTTCTAACGGCGAACAGCGTACCTATGAACGAATGAAACCGAGCGGCCGGCATGCAGTCATGATGGTGCCAGTAACGGCACAAGGAGATTTACTGCTGGTTCGAGAGTATGCCGCTGGTACTGAACGCTATGAGCTCGGATTCCCTAAAGGTTTGATTGACCAAGGAGAAAGCCCGCAACAAGCAGCAAATCGTGAACTCAAAGAAGAAATTGGTTTTGGCGCAAGCACCTTAACCCCCTTAAAAGAGGTGGTACTTGCCCCCTCTTACTTTTCGAGCAAAATGACACTCTTCTTAGCACAAGATCTATACTCAGAAGTAATGGAAGGCGATGAACCCGAACCTTTAGAGGTCATTCGCTGGCCTCTGGCCCAAGCAGAAGAGCTACTGACTCACCTCGATTTCTGTGAAGCCCGAAGCATTACCGCACTACTGCTTGCTCTGCGCAGCCTAAAATAACAAAGTAGAGCTATAGGATTGATGATGCCAACAGCCAATAATTTATCTTACTTACTGCCTGACGTAATTGAAATCGCTCGCTCTGCCGGGCAATTGATTCTCGATATTTATGAGAAAAAAAACTACGAAGCGTTCACCAAAAGTGACCACACCCCAGTCACCAGTGCTGATCTTGCTGCGCATAAACTGATCTGCGAACGACTGAGTGAACTCACGCCAGATATTCCTGTTTTGTCGGAAGAGGCGGCGGACATTAGCCTAGAAAAACGCAGCCAATGGCAGCGATACTGGTTGGTTGACCCGCTTGATGGTACGCAAGAGTTTATTGCGCGCAGTGGCGACTTTGCCACCATTATCGCACTGATCGAAGAGAACCAACCAGTGATGGGCGTCGTCTATGGGCCCGTTTCTGGCGTGACCTACTACGCCTACGCAGGCAAAGGCGCATGGAAGATCCCCGACATGTCTGAAAGCTTGCGTATTGAAACACACAAGCACGAAACCGTTGGGCAATCCATTGCGATTGCGATCAGTCGCCGCCAAGATATTAACCGTATTACAAGTTGCATGAGCAGCGCATGGAATTATGAGTTAGTGCCGCTAGGATCGGCAGCGCTGAAAGCGTGTTTAGTCGCGGAAGGTGCTGTCGACTGCTATTTGCGTCTCGGCCCAACCGGTGAATGGGATACCGCCGCCACGCAATGCATCGTAGAAGAGGCGGGCGGACGCATCCTTAACACGCAACTGCAACCGCTGTCCTACAATGAGCGTGAAACGTTAGAAAACCCCAACTTTATTGTGTTAGGGGATGCTGATTTGCCTTGGAATACCATTTTACAAGTCAAACCATAACGGCCATTACCAATAAAAATGCTGAGCAATAGACTCAGCATTTTTATTGGGGGTATGAAATGATGACGGTTAAAAAACCAATCAAAGCTGGCCTTGATAATTAAACTGATATTTACCCTGGTTGTCTGGCGCTCCAATCCACTGTAATTGCTCCGCCATTTCGGGTGGGAATTGCGCTTCAGGTTTAAACCACGCTTTTGCACTGTAACTCATATCTGGTTGCAACTGCAGGGCAAACTCACTGCTCATTTGCTCACTGTTTTGCTGGCCGTTCAATGTCATCTGATTGCTTTGACATTGCAGATCTGCCACTACCGGACCAAGCGAGAGCTCTCCTAAAGGTGAGTCAACTCGGCCATGGGTCCACGCAAGTGAGCCTTCGGCAGATTCACACCACGGGCTATCATAGCGGTAATGGTTTAGCGACAATTCGACTTGCCCCTGAAAAGTCACTGGCACAGGCAGAGGAAACAGCGCCGCTAATTTATTAGCCGCGACAGAAACCACAACCTTGTCCGCGTAGGGGCCAGCAAACCCAAGGCCAAGATTGCCTTTGCCACGAACCCCCATATCACCACCACGCCCAAAGCGTACCGCCACTTCAAACTTGGCCATCAGCAGTTGCAATACTTGGATGTCCCAGTTGAGATCGCCGACATTTTGCCCTTGCCAAAACAGTTGTTGAGCACTACCAGACCACACCGTACCGTCAACACCAGTGACACGCATGACTTCGGAAGAGGAAAGTTGATTCATCACCAAGGAGGCAGGAATATGCGCGACCACACTGATGAGAAAAACCATTACAAGGAACCCGCTATAGAGCAATTTCTTTTTCACTCACCACCTCGCTTCAGTTGTAAGCGTTTTACTTCGACAACGCCACTTTGCTGAGCACGGTTGATGTCCATAAACTCGACATCGACACCTTGCTGCTCTTTTAGAAAGGCAAGCCAATCCACCAATTTAGAGAAAGGAAGTGGTTGTATCCAAACCTGCATCATTTCATCACGCGGTTGAATACGAATAAGCTCAATTTGAAAACGCTGCACACTTGATGAGATGACTTGATTGAGCGGTTGCGCCGTTGCTACCACGCCACCTTGTGCGCGCAATTGAATAATAGCATCAGCCTTATCCGTCACCCAATTAAGCAATTGTCTTTCACTGATAATCCGGGCTTGCGCAAGCTCAGCTTTCTGATTAAGTGGCGCTAAAACACCCCAATAAATGATCGCAACCACACACAGCGACACACCACCTAACAGTAATTTTTGTTCACGAGGGGAAAAGGCCGCCCATCGTTGTTGAAGTGCGCTCAGGCTATTTTTCATGTCACTCACCTCACAAACCTTTCAGTATAAAGGTGCCGTTGACAACGGCACCCGCACGGTTTAATTGTCCTTGCTCAACCACAAACTGCTTTTCCAATTTAAGGCGCGCTTGTTCAAAGCTTTCAAAATCATTGCTTTGAACTTCAAGACGAATTTCACCCCGATTACCATCGTATTTAACACTTTGCAACTGCATATTCGGTACGCTGCCGACACTACTGGGTAGTTTCGACAACCACTCTAGCATCGCCCCATTAGCTCCGCCGCCAGAGAGTCGAGCGACTTCATCGTTCATCTGTCTTTTCAGGTAACTGATGGTGGGTATTTTCTGTTTATCAGGAAAAACCGCACGAAAAACACGTTCACTCTCCGCTCGATAAGCATCGGCTTGCGCTTCGTAGTGCCCTGCTTGCAAAAGATGGTGGCTGGTTGAAATCACAATCAACACAGCGGCCGCTAATGCGCTTTTTTGCCATACTTGCCAATGCTTCAAAAACGAGGACTTGGTTTTAAAACTTCCCGTCAGTAAAGTCACTTTGCTCGCTATCGCTTGCTGAGTCAGCAACGCCATGACTAAATGAGGCTCGGCCTGTTGCCAATGTTGTCCTTCAGCCAGTGTCAGCTCAGGGAGCGGGGTATACGCCTCAAGTGGTAAATAGTGCCCATCTTGCTTGACCCACTCTGCAGCACTAAACAGCGTTAACCACTGCGGTTCAATGCTCACCCCTAAATACTCACCTTTACGGATTAACCATTCTTGGCCGATCTGCAGTGCCGACAACCCCTCTGATGCAGGGATAGCCAACACATCCGGTAATACCTTTTTCACGTCAAAACCCGCGGCTTTGAGCTCATCTAAGCGGGTACGCAACCAAGCACGATCCACCCCGACAACGTAAGCAGTGGAAGCGGTTTTATGCAAAATTGAAAAATGCAGCTCATCCACATCTTGTGCGATCTCATCTTCGATTAGATAAGGCAGCATTGACTCTAAGCGACGAGCTGCCCCTGATGGAATCGCGACCTCAGTCAGAACTAAATCACTGGCAGCGAGCAGCACAATCGTGGCGCGTTCAGCCGCATAGCTAGAGAGCTGAGATAGCTGCTCCCATCCGGATATTTCACCGCTGGCAATCACTTCTTGCTGCTGTGTTGACCACACCAGCCAAGGTATTTCAGCGTCTTGTTGACTACTCAGCCGAACGGTCAGAAACTCGCTCACTGATCCCTCCAAAGCGACGGCGTATGACCGTTGCGGTTTCTCTATTATCACTAAACAATAAACTGCGAATACGAACTCGCGAGTCATCAACCAAGATTTGAGCATCCAGTTCAAAATAAGCACTATCGACAGCTAGGTACTGTTTCGCTTCTTCTTTCACTTTGCTCTCCACAGCGGCCAATGCGGCCTCTGCGAGAAAATTGTCTACCGATGCCCAACCATCAAATGGTCGGCTCTCGAGTAAGTTTTTTGCATCCCCTTCACTTAAGTGCGGGCTGAACATCGCCACCAATAACTTGGCATGATCGGGGGCCAAGGTATTGATATTCAAACGCCAATCATCAGTGGGGAGAGTGCAGATATAAGGTGCTATTTTATTCATTACATCCCCGCTCACCTGCTGAACCGCGCGCAGCTCACTGCTATCCGCAAGTAAACTATTCGCCGCCAGATAAGCAGGAGACATTGATTCATAATGGCTGTCTTCTACGCCATAAGAGGACTGTACGTTTGAGTCGCTATCAATATACTCCCAAGCCGAATCGGCAATCACTTCGGCTTGATAGCTTTCAACCTCAAGCTCTTCCAATAACCGTTGCAACACCTGCACCAAATAGGGTTTTTCGACACTCCCTGCCGCAGGTCTGGCTCTCGAGAGTACATTCAGGTTAAAACAAGCCTGTTTATCAAGGATGCGCCCTTTCAGAGTGCCGTAATCCAATGGATACGTTTGCTCTTTCATCGCCCAAGGTTGACTTAAGTTAATCGTTTCGCTGTCTTTGTAGCTCTGCTCAATAGCAACTTTGGCTAAAGCTTCACTGCCCACACTATACCAATAGGCTTGCTGATAACTAATTTGATTATTCGCCCTTTGAAACTGTGTGAATAAACGCTCGGACATAGTTGCGGCAATCGACACCATAATCGCCAACAACAACAAGATAACGATTAACGCCACACCACGTTGGGCTCGATTAGGGTGCGCCATTATTATCAGCCTCTTTATTAGTCAAATTGATGCCACCACCAGCAGTAAGGTAGATACGCTCAATCTCGCCATAATCTTTCAGCGCCAATTTCACGGCCACCGCCTGTGGGATTTTCAAGCCATCACTCCACTCTTCACTCCATTGAGCTTGGTTATAAAAGCGCAGCGACAGTGACTCAACATCATGTAACAATGGCGTGATAATCCCTTCTTGCCCTGCGGGAGTATCAGGATAACGCCACCATATACGCTCTAACACGCCCTCTTTAATTCGGTAGCCGACCTTAGTGACTTCCCCGCGTGGAAATTGCTGCTGTGGGTTATGCCAACCTAAGCGTGCAAACAGCACTCCTTTTTGATCGGAGTCGAGCAAGTACTCTTTCCAAATCAGCATCTGTTGACTTGGCTCTTCACCATTGGTGCGAAATTGACGCGTTGCCATCTGCCGAAAATCGCCATCCATTAACACCATGGCACGCTGCAATTCGTTCAAACGTTGGCTACGTTGGGCTGAAATCTCATTACTGCGCTGGACTTGGTTCAATACTTGGTAAGCACCAACGCTCAAACTAGCGAAAATCGCAATCGCCACCAGCACTTCAATCAGGGTAAAGCCTTTGCTTTGTTTATTTGGCGACATAACTTCTCACTGTCACCAAAGGTGATCCTTCTTTTTCACTAGCCACGCTGACATCAAAAGCTTTCAATAAATTATCCGCAGTGGGTACTAAAGTGACTTTCCAATACCAGGTTCGACCCGCCAATACTTCACTGCCATTTTTCGCTTGTACGTTTTGAGGAGTAAGCATCACTTGCGCCATCTGGTTATCGACCACCATGGCGGCAAACGCTTTTTCTTCCAAATAACTCACGGTATTGATGTGTTGGCTGACCGAACGAATCACACTGATGGAAGCGGTGGCAAAAATAGCCAGCGCCACCAAGACTTCTAACAGCGTCATCGCTTTTTGTTTACCCATCGATCGCATCTCCCGGAGCGAACAGCGTGATTTCCCCGTTTTCTTTCACTACCACTCGCCAGCCTTGCTCTGCATCTTGCTGATTAAGGTGGATGCTCAGGACAAAAGGCGTCAGCTCACCACTTGATAAAATAAACACTTGTGGTGGTAATTGTTTTTTTTGCTCGCCTTCATCAGCAAACTTATCGTCATCAAACAGACTGCCCGGTTTGAAGAGTCGATCATCGTTTTTCCATGTGTTTCCTCCCAGCTCAAACTGGAGAGATAATCCCTCAGGCAGTTGGAGCTGTGAAGCCATTTTCTTGCTCTCTAGCGGCTGCCATCCCTTGTCCTCCATCGATAGGAAAACCAGATGCGATTTTTTTTCATCGACCCGCAAACCAAAATCTTTGCCACTGAGAATGGCTTCTTCATTGCTCAGTTGTAGACGCTGATAAAGGCTCATCGCGTACTGTTTCGCATCATCGTTGTTCGTGCTAGGTAGCGTCGATATAACGGCCACAGCACTGAGCGAGAGCAGCACGAGCACCAGCAGTATTTCGAGTAGGGTAAAACCGCGTTGAGATAGCATCAGATAAATGGGGCGGCTAAGGCCGCCCTCTCTCTTATTGGAAATCTTGCATGTTCCAGTTGCCTATGTCGGCACTGGCGCCTTCGCCGCCTTCTTGACCATCAGCACCCAGCGTGAAGATATCAATCGTACCGTTATCACCAGGGCTTAAGTATTGATAAGGGTTGCCCCAAGGGTCATTTGGCAAACGGCGAATATAACCGTTATCGCGGTAGTTGCGTGGCTCAGGATTCGACGGTTTGGTCACTAGCGCTTCTAAGCCTTGATCTGTCGTTGGGTACACGCTGTTGTCTAATTTATACATATCCAACGCATTTTCGAGTGCGACAATATCGGTAATCGCTTTTTGTTGGTCAGCTTTTTCTTTATTACCGAGCAAATTAGGCACAACAAAACTCGCCAAAATACCCAAAATAACTACAACCACCATCACTTCAAGCAAAGTAAAGCCCGACTGTTTATTTGTTTTTGTTCTCATTCCAATCTCCAACATAGTTTGGCCGTGATCATTGCAGAATTCAGTCATGATCAACGACTCATTAAATTATTCATTTCTAAAATCGGCATCAAGGTCGCCATCACGATAAACAGTACCAACCCAGCCATCAATGCAATCAGTGCCGGGGTAAAAATACCTAATGCGATGTTGACCGTCGATTCAAAACTCGCGTCTTGGTTATCGGCCGAGCGCGTCAGCATACTTTCGAGCTCACCACTTTGTTCACCACTGGCGATCATATGCAGCATCATCGGTGGAAATAACTTGGTTTGCTCAAGCGCTTTACGCAAGCTCGACCCTTCGCGAACATTGTCAGCCGCCAACAATACTTGTTGCTTGACGTATTTATTGGACATCACATCCACCGCCACACGCATCCCATCCAAAATAGGAATCGCACTGGAGGTACAAATCGACAAGGTTCGCGCAAAACGCGCGGTGTTGAGACCGCGAGTGATTTTGCCAATCAACGGCATGCCGATGATTTTTTTATCCCACTTCAACCGCAAATTCGGCTTGCTTAGCAACCATCGGACGAGATAAATCAAGATCACCAATAGCACCAGCAATTGGACACCCCAATGCTGGATAAAATCACTTGAGGAGAGTAAAAATTGAGTCGACTTCGGTAATTCTTGCCCCATTTGGACAAATTGTCCGACAATTTTAGGCACCACAGCCGCCAGCAAAAAAGCCACAATACACACCGCGAACACCACCAACACCACCGGATAAATCATCGCTTGTTGTAACTTGGAACGCATTTTTTGGCGATTTTCAGCATAGTCCGCTAAACGCTCAAGCACCGAATCCAAATGGCCTGATTTTTCGCCCGCTTCAACCATCGAACGAAACAGGTCATCAAAGATATGTGGATAATCACCCAAGCTGTCTGACAAGGTATAACCCTCGGTCACTTTGGAGCGAACAGCGGCCAGCATGTTGCGAATGCGCGGCTTTTCCGATTGTTCAGATACCGCTTTCAAACACTCCTCCAGTGGCATACCCGATTGCACTAAAGTGGATAACTGGCGAGTAATGAGCGCTAAATCCGGTGTACTGATACCGCGCTTAAAACTGAAAGGCGATTGTTCACGCTGAGCCGCTTTCGCTTGCGTCTCAATGAGTTCAATCGGTATAAGCCCTTGCTCTTTTAAGCGCTGGCGAACCTGCCGAGCATGGTCCCCCTCAATAACACCCTTCTTTTGTTTGCCTTTGGCATCGAGCGCTTTATATTCAAATGCCGCCATTATGCTTCCTTCGTCACTCGCATCACTTCTTCAAGTGAGGTAATGCCTTTCAGCACTTTATCGAGCCCGTCATCGCGAATGCTTGGTGTTTTCGCGCGCACCGTTTTTTCAATCGCTTGCTCTCCAGCTTCGCTATGAATTAAGGCTTGTACCTCATCATCAATCAGCAACAATTCATGTATACCCGTTCGGCCTCGATACCCTTTGTGATTACATTTGTCACAACCCTTCGGACGATACAGTGTCAGCGACTCTTTTTTCTTACAATTGAACAGTTTTTTCTGCTCATTGTCGGCTTGGTAGGCCTCTTTGCAATCTGGACATAAGGTGCGCACTAAGCGTTGTGCCAATACGCCAAGCAGCGATGATGAGATCAAAAAGGGTTCAATTCCCATATCGCGCAAACGTGTTATCGCACCGATGGCGGTATTGGTGTGCAAAGTCGACATCACCAAGTGTCCGGTTAAAGACGCTTGTACCGCAATCTGCGCGGTTTCTAAATCACGAATTTCCCCAACCATGACCACATCCGGGTCTTGACGCAAAATAGCACGCAATCCTCGCGCGAAAGTCATGTCCACTTTAGGATTGACTTGAGTTTGGCCGATACCATCAATATCGAACTCAATCGGGTCTTCAACGGTTAAAATATTACGCTCGTTGCTGTTGAGTTCTTGCAGGCCAGCGTACAAGGTGGTGGATTTTCCTGAACCGGTTGGACCCGTCACCAAAATAATGCCATGCGGTCGTTTGATTAATTGACGGAAGCTTTCGTGGTTGGCGGCCGTCATTCCTAGACTGTGCAGATCTAAGCGCGTGGCGTTTTTATCTAGCAAACGCATCACCACACGCTCACCGTGAGACGAAGGCATGGTGGACACGCGAACATCGACCGCTCGACCGCCAATGCGCAATGAAATGCGTCCATCTTGTGGTACACGTTTTTCAGCGATATCAAGCTTAGCCATTACTTTGACGCGTGAAACCAGCAACGGCGCTAATTTACGACTCGGCGCTAACACTTCACGCAGTACTCCATCGACACGAAAACGAATCGACAAGATTTTCTCAAAGGTTTCAATGTGAATATCCGACGCGCCCTCTTTGATCGCTTCGCCAAGCATGGCGTTGATCAATTTGATGATGGGCGCATCGTTTTCTGACTCTAACAAATCTTCATTTTGCGGCAGCTCTTCGGCTAATGAGAAGAAATCATCACTGTCAGCACCAATATCTTCCATTAATTGTCGCGCTTCTGACGAGTCTCGTTGGTAAGCTTGGGTCAGCTTACTTTCAAATTCGGCCAGTGAAATTTCAACCAAGTTGAGCGGCTGTTTCACGACTCGTTTCACTTCGACTAATGATTCGATAGCCAGCGGTGCGACATAAAATAACGTCGGCAGCTCGTTGTCTTCTACCAGCTCTAATACCAATTTAAAACGATTGGCAAAGCTAAACGGTAAACGACGGTAGTGAGGTTGCGACAAAACTTCGGTCATTGCTGTTTTTCCATTTGTTCGATGAAGGCTTGTACTTCCGCAGAATGGGTACGGTCATCACCAAACTTGGGCAGCACAGGGATATTGTCGTTCGCCATCAGCTTCAAACCACGATCAGCGTTATAGAGCTGCTCAGCACGAATGTAGTTGTACTTACGCTGAGTGATGCCATCGGCCGTCATGCCATCACGAATGATGGTCGGCTTAATAAAGACCATCAGGTTTTTCTTCTCAACTTGGGTACTGGTCGATTTGAACAAATAGCCTAAAACCGGTATATCGCCTAATAGTGGGACTTTGGATTCACTTTCGACCGCGCGCTCATCAATCAACCCCCCCAAAACTAACATTTGCCCGTCTTGAATGATGACCGATGTGTTTAATTGACGCTTTGCAAAACGGACATCGACGGCACCATTCGCTCCTAATACGTTGGATACCTCCTGTTCAATTTTCAATTGAACTGAGTCGCCTTCGTTGATTTGTGGTACCACTTTCAGCTTGATACCGACCTCTTTGCGTTCTACGGTTTGGAAAGGATTATCGTTATTTGCGCCCGCTCTCGAACCTGTTAAAACAGGTACCTCTTCGCCCACGATGAAGGAGGCTTCTTCATTATCCATCACGGTAATACTCGGTGATGACAAGATATTCGAGTTGGAATCACTCGACACGGCGCTGATAAGGGCCGTCCAGTCGCCCATCACTAAGCTCATGGCTGCACCATTGACGGCGCCGAGCGCTGACGCCAAAGTAGAGTAATCCCCTTTAGTGGTGGTGTTTTCATTGCGCAAGAAATTACCATCAGAATCATAAACCGCTTTACTGGTGGTGGTATCTTTAGCTTCTTCCAAACCAATCATTACATTACCGATTGGCGCGCCCGCATTGCCATACTGAATCACAGAGCCGTTGTCGAGTGAGCCCCATTGCACGCCTAAGTTGATGCCATCCCCTTCAGCCATTTCAACAATCAGCGCTTCAATCAATACCTGAGCGCGACGAATATCCAACTGCGCAACCACATCTTGTAGCTCTTTCATGATGTCTTGCGGGGCGGTAACAATTAACGAATTGGTCGGTGCATGTGCTGAAATCATCACTTCGGTGCGTTGTGAACTTTGCCCTGTTTTTTGCCCAGACTGTTTCTCGGCCTGCAAGTTGTCAGACACCCCTTTCAACACATCAACCAAATCTTCCGCTTTCGCATTCTTAAGGTAAATGACGCGGTTATTACCTCTGGTCGCCATTTCGACATCAAGCTGAGTGATCAATCGCTTTAGGCGCTCACGAACTTTAGGATCACCTGAGATCAAAATCGAATTGGTACGATCATCGGCCACCAGCTTAGGTTGCAAAAACTCTGGGGTATTTTTGGCATCCGTGGTTTTGTTTAATGCCTCCACAATACGCACCATTTCAGCGGCAGATGCATTACTCAGTTCCACCACTTCGATGTCTTTGTCACCGGCTTGGTCAACTCGTTTGATGATATCGGCTAAACGGTTGACGACCGCAGCACGACCTGTAATCAAAATGATGTTCGCCGGATCATAATGCACTACGTTGCCCGCTCCTGCGTTATCGATCAACTGGCGCAGCAAAGGTGAAAGCTCTCGTACCGAAACATTCCGCACCGCAACAACGCGCGTGATCACGCTATCACCGTTCTCTTTTCCTTCATCGCCAACCACAGGAATCGCAGACGTTTTGGCATCTTTCGACTTGATCACTTTGAGCACGCCGTTGTCCATCTCCACCACGGCAAAACCATACACTTCCAATACATTCAAAAAGAAGCTGTAGTATTGCTCTTCATTAAGCGTGTCATAGCTGCGGACATCGACCTTCCCCCGAACTGAAGGATCAACAATGATTGTTTTTTCAAGATTACGGCCCACGATATTGATGAATTCTTGAATATCGGTGCCTTTAAAGCTGGCACTAAAATCGTTTGCCATGACTAACGGCGATGACAACAAGCCACCCATCAATAACCATGTCGTTTTGTTTAACCAATGCTTCACGTCTTACTCCCTAAACTCATGCTCATGCATCAGTCTGTCTAAAATTGGATATAAATGTCATGGGATTGCCCGTCTCTTTCGACTGTTAAGTTCATTTCGGTTAACTCAGAGACTGACTGAAAAATCTTATTCATGGCGTCTGGGTCCGTTAAATCCTGACCATTTAGCGCGATTGCGACATCGCCATCTTGTAGCCCTACCGACTCAAACAGCTCAGGAGATTGCCCGGGGCTCACTCGGTATCCAAGCACTTTGTCATCACGTTTCACTTGCGACAGGCGCACATATTTAAAGATTTCTTGCGGATTGCTGGCAATAGCGGCGCGAATATCATCCAACTTCTCTTCTGCAGACGCTGGGTTATTACCACGCACATTCGATGCAACAACGCGCTCAGGCGTTGCCACACTCTGTTTATGATAGTCAATTCCATCCAACATCAAGGTTTCATCGCGCCCCGAGTTATCAATAATGACGCGATCATTGAACACCGCTTTCAATTTGACACGGGTTCCTTCGATGACTTCGTTAACACCATAGGTCGCTTGACTGCCACGATTTGCGATTACCGCTAGACTCTTACTCGGTTCATTGCTCGCCACCACCCCAACCAATAATAAGCTAAGGCTGGTTTTAGGTGCATCTTTGACCACAGGCTGTGCGGCTTCGACCTTCTGCTCGCTATAGCGACCAAATAAACTTCCTTGTTGTAAAGAAGAGAGATCAAGCGAACGCACCGCATTCGGCGTTGATGCGATTGCTCTTGGAGACCAAGGCGTTATATCAACCGCGTTTTGCTGCATCAGCCACACCATTTTTCCCAGAATCCAAGCCGATATGATCAGCAATACTAAGGCAATAAATTGGCTGATTTGTTTCTGCCATTGCGGTATTTTTTGTAGCAAACCTGCTTGCCATAAGCGAGATGAGGTCATACTGCTAAAATCGATTTGCCTCAAAAGATGTCCTCACTGATATTTGTCTTACTTCAATTATGATGTTTCACATTTACGAGCCGTTAGCCAAACAGAAAGCTGCTGATTAGCCTCAAACTATGCTTTCATTTAAAACTATGCTTCCATTTAAAACTAGGGTTCCATGTGAAT
>AEZC01000116.1 GCA_000257205.1 Vibrio ordalii ATCC 33509
GTTCTTCGCCAGGTTGCCGAGGCTTACTTTGAAGAGGCGGCCATTCTAGCGAGATAACATTAAGTGTCAAACACTTTATCAATTATTTCTTTTAAAGAAATTCCCATCCATTACCAGCGCACTGCCCTGACAACGAGGCGAATTATAGGTAGTTTAGAGAAGGACACAAGTCTTAAAATGAAACTTTCTCATAAAAACGAACTGACAGCTCACAAAAGAACCAATGAGAGTAATCTTCAAGCAAAAAGGGCCATTTCTGGCCCTTTTGAATGTAGATGTTTAGTCTTGATGAGCAATAATTTGGTCATTGTTAACAACTAGCTTAACTTTTTTATCCGGTAGGATTCTTCCTGCCAATATTTCTTTCGCTAATGGATTTTCAACGCTTTGTTGAATAGCGCGTTTCAATGGTCTTGCTCCGTAAACAGGATCAAACCCAACTTGAGAAATCAGCTCTAACGCTTTTTCAGACACCTCAAGCTGATAACCTTTCTCTTCCATTCGTTTACCAAGACGGGCTAATTGAATAGAAGCGATCGATTTAATTTGTTCTTGCGCCAATGGATGGAATACGACACTTTCATCCACTCGGTTTAAGAACTCCGGTCTAAAATGTTTACCTACAATCTCCATTACCTCTTTTTTAATGCCTTCATAATCCAAGCTTGCGAATTTTTCTTGAATTTGCGAAGACCCTAAGTTTGAGGTCATGATTACCACTGTATTACGAAAATCAACTGTGCGTCCTTGCCCATCCGTTAAGCGCCCATCATCTAATACCTGTAGCAGAATATTAAAGACATCAGGGTGTGCTTTCTCAACTTCATCCAACAAGATAACCGAGTACGGTTTACGGCGAATAGCCTCGGTCAAGTAGCCACCCTCTTCGTAGCCCACATAACCTGGAGGCGCGCCGACTAATCGCGCTACTGAGTGTTTTTCCATAAACTCAGACATGTCGATTCGCACCATGGCATCTTCACTATCAAACATAAAGTTTGCGAGTGTTTTGCACAATTCAGTTTTACCCACACCAGTTGGCCCTAAGAATAAGAAAGAGCCAATCGGTCTATTTGGATCAGATAACCCAGCCCGGCTACGGCGAATCGCATTTGATACCACTTCGACGGCTTCAACTTGTCCGATAACTCGTTGATGCAGCGCATCCTCCATTTGCAACAGTTTTTCTTTCTCCTCTTCCAGCATTTTAGAAACTGGAATGCCAGTTTGCTTTGAAAGCACTTCCGCAATTTCTACATCAGTTACTTTGTTGCGCAGCAAAGTCATCTCTTGCATTTCAGCTTGAGTTGCAAGGTCGAGCTGCTTTTCAAGCTCAGGAATTCGACCGTATTGAAGTTCTGACATACGGTTCAAGTCACCCGCTCTACGTGCGAAATCCATATCCATACGCGCTTGCTCTAATTCGGACTTAATATGCTGAGTACCCGAAAGAGCTGCTTTTTCCGCATTCCAAACTTCTTCCAGCTCGGCAAACTCACGCTCTTTCACTTTTAACTCTTCGTTTAGCACCTGTAAGCGTTTTTCACTCGCCTCATCGTGTTCATTCGTTAGCGCTTGTTGCTCAATTTTCAGCTGAATAATTTTGCGCTCAAGCTTATCTAAAGATTCTGGCTTTGAATCTATTTGCATTCGAATACTTGAAGCGGCTTCATCGATCAAGTCAATCGCTTTATCGGGCAACTGGCGATCAGAAATATAACGGTGCGATAAGCTCGCAGCAGCAACAATAGCCGGATCAGTGATCTCCACATGGTGATGGAGCTCATAACGCTCTTTCAAACCACGCAAAATAGCTACTGTGTCTTCTACGCTAGGTTCATCAACCAGTACCTTTTGGAAACGTCGCTCAAGTGCCGGATCTTTCTCTATATATTGACGATATTCGTCCAAAGTCGTCGCACCGACGCAGTGTAGATCTCCTCGAGCCAGAGCAGGCTTAAGCATATTCCCCGCATCCATTGCGCCTTCGCCTCGACCTGCACCGACCATAGTGTGCAACTCATCAATAAAGAGGATGACATTACCCTCTTCTTTCGCTAGCTCGTTAAGCACCGATTTTAAGCGTTCTTCAAATTCACCCCGATACTTAGCCCCTGCGACCAAAGACCCCATGTCTAATGACAATACTCGACGACCACGTAGACCTTCTGGCACTTCATTATTAATAATGCGCTGCGCTAACCCTTCCACAATCGCTGTTTTACCAACACCGGGCTCACCAATGATCACTGGGTTGTTTTTGGTCCGGCGTTGCAATACTTGGATGGTGCGACGAATTTCATCATCACGCCCGATGACAGGATCAAGTTTTCCCTGCTCAGCTCGCTCAGTCAGATCGATTGTGAATTTCTCAAGCGCTTGTCTTAGCTCTTCTGCATTTGGATCATTCACTTTCTGACCTCCACGCACTTTTTCTATTGCTGCAGAAACTTTGGGCTCGGTAAGTCCTATTTCTTTGAGTAATTGACCAAGCGCATCCTTATCTTCTAGTGCGGCTAGTAAAAATACTTCCGAAGAAATGTAGGAATCTTGCCGTTTTTGCGCAAGTTTATCGCACAAATTGAACATAGTTCCCATGGCGCTAGAAAGCTGAACATCACCACCGATACCGCTAACTTTTGGCAAACGGTCTAATATCTCGCTGAGCTTCGAGCGCAATTGCATAACGTCCACACTTAACATAGTAAGAAGTGGACGAATTGGACTGCCATTTTGATCGAGCAATGCCACCATCAAATGAACAGGCTCGATATATTGATGATCACGGCCTAATGCCAATGATTGAGCATCAGAAATGGCAATTTGAAATTTGCTTGTAAATCGATCAAGACGCATACCAACTTTCCTCACCTTAATTGAGAAACTAATCTTATGTAGCTAAAGATGGCTACGCACTAGTGCTTTTTCAAGGGGCAAGTTAGGGAAGATTGATCTTGCGTAAGTTACTCTTCGATCCAAATAAATGAAGCTTGGCGACCTGTAATTCCGTCGCGTCGATAGGAATAAAACTGGTGAGGATTATGGAAGGTACAAAGACCGCTAGTTGATATTTCTGAAACACCGCATTGATGCAACCTTAACGTGGCTAACTGTGCAATATTTGCTAGCCATTTTCCATTCTTTTGAAGACAAAATGCGGCCTTCGCTTTGGTATTTTGATCAACAAAGGCGTGGTATACATCATCACCGACTTCAAATGCCGTAGGACCGATAGCAGGACCGAGCCAAGCTAAGATATCACTAGAAAATTTGGCGAGCGCATTTTCGAGTATCCCATTAGCTAACCCGCGCCAACCAGCATGAACTGCAGCCACTTCGCTGCCTTTATGGTTGGTGAGTAGAACAGGTAAGCAATCCGCGGTCATTACAGAACAAACCACATTATGCTGATGGGTAAAAACGCCATCGGCACTCAGAATCTGCTGAGTAGGTTGAGTAACCCCTAGCACTTGTGTTGAATGCGTTTGTTCAAGCCAAATAGGTTCAGAGGGCATCGCCGCTTGCTGCGTTAGCCATTGGCGATTTTGTTCAACGAATAAAGGATCATCCCCAACATGCATGCCTAAATTCAGCCCCTGATAAGGAGCTAACGAAAAGCCACCGACTCTAGTCGAGGAGAAAGCTTTTACATGTTTAGGTGCATTCCAGTTAGGGATGATCTTCTGCATTAGAACTCGTCTTTTTTATTCAACTTAGTATCCACACGTAAAGCTTCCGCCATAATGATCATATCGTCAGGTACTGGCGCATGAAATTCTAGCATTTCACCAGTGACAGGATGCTCAAGTCGAAGCATAACGGCATGCAAAGCCTGACGATCAAAACCACGGATCATATCGGTCAGCTCTTGCGTCGCCCCTTTCGGAATGCGAGCGCGGCCGCCATAAGCGGTATCCCCAAGCAAAGGATGCTGTAAATATGACATATGCACACGGATTTGGTGAGTACGACCCGTTTCTAAACGCAAACGAAGTCGCGTATGTTCACGAAAATGCTCGGCCACACGATAGTGAGTTACCGCTGGTTTACCCATAGGGCTTACCGCCATCAATGTACGTTTTGTTGAGTGGCGGCCAATCGGCTTATCGATCATCCCGCCAGCCGTCATGGTACCGATCACAATCGCTTCATATTCACGCGTAATCTTACGCTTTTGCAACGCTCGAACTAAGTGAGTTTGTGCTGGGACTGTTTTAGCGACCACCATTAAACCAGTCGTATCTTTATCCAAACGATGCACAATACCTGCACGTGGTACTTCAGCGATAGCTGGGTAATGGAACAAGAGTGCATTTAACACTGTGCCATCTGGAGTACCTGCCCCCGGATGCACGACAAAATCTCGTGGTTTATTGATGACCATAATATCGTCATCTTCATACACAATATTTAAAGGTATATCTTGCGCTTCCCAACGCTCTTCATCTTCAAGCTCGGCTTGGACTGTAATGATTTCTCCTCCCATGACTTTCATTCTTGGCTTAGTGATCACATCACCATTGACCTGAACTTTGCCTTCTAAAAGCCACTCTTTTAGGCGTGAACGAGAGAAATCTGCGAATAATTCAGCGACAGCTTGGTCTAAACGTTGACCTAACTGGCTATCTTTTACTGTATTTGTTAATTCAATCTGCTGAGCCATATCGAACTTTTTTAAAAACCGTGAGACTAATAGCGTCTAGTATGGATAAAATATGGCGTCATTGTATCTGTTACTGCTAAGAAAGTAACGAAACGATTTGTAAAGCGATTACGCACTCAATTAAGAAGCATTAATTCAAGGAAACGACTCCTGTCATGAAACACCACACTTTATCAGGCTTACTCGCATTATCACTGTTATTTGGCTGTTCAAGCAGCGAAGAGATTGTCCCTGATGTGCCGCCTTCTGAATTATACTCAGAAGCACAAACCTCACTGCAAAATGGTAACTGGTTAACGGCCATTCAAAAACTTGAGGCGTTAGATTCACGTTATCCCTTCGGTGCATATTCAGAACAAGTTCAACTTGATCTTATTTACGCTTACTACAAAAACGATGATCTTGCGTTAGGTTTAGCGACCATTGAGCGCTTTAGTCGTTTGAACCCAACCCATGAAAAAATGGATTGGGTACTCTACATGCGTGGTTTGACGCATATGGCGCAAGATCGCAACTTCATGCATGACCTATTTAATGTCGATCGCGCTGATCGTGACCCTGAACCGGTAAAAGCTGCGTTTGCTGATTTTAAGAAACTGCTGCAACGCTACCCAACAAGCCCTTATGCAGAAGATGCTCATAAACGTTTATTTGCGTTAAAAAATAGACTGGCTGAATACGACCTCGCCACCGCTGATTTTTACTTACGTCGTGAAGCTTGGATTGCAGCCATCAACCGTGCTCAGGAGCTACAAAAAACGTATCCAGACACAGAAGCTGCTCGCAAATCATTACACATTCAGTTGGAAGCATATAAACAGCTCAAACTGGACGATGCCATTGCCCGAACTCAAAAGTTAATTGCACTCAATCCACAATAGTTTGCAAATAAGCTTAGGTACACCATGAAAACCACTCGCTCTTTGAGTGGTTTTTTTATTTGGGGTCGTTCGGAATAATAACACGCAAGCAAAATACGATTGGAAAATGAGCCGTGCAGGTAAGTCAACCTACAACAAAGGACTTCAAAGCATCATGAGAATAAAGATCACAAAAAGCACTTGAATAAGAAATGAGCAGTGCTCTTTTTAGGCCGTAAAGAGACCCTAAAAATGGAAAATTCTTAGCTTGACCTCTCAACTAATCTATCCAGATTGATAGGAATCACAAGCTTTTTCTTTACTCTTTATCAGCACTTTTTGCGTAAGATCACGTTTAAACTCACCCTTTAAAATCACATCCAATAAAGTGATCTAAATCACATTACTTTGGTGTTAAATCAGTAATCTGAAGTTAACCCATGAGGGATGCAACAGAGGAAAACATCTATGAAAGTAACGATCACTGGTAAAAATATCGACATTACCTCTGCAATCCGCACTCACATTGAGAGCAAATTTAAAAAACTAGAGAAGTGGCAAGTGGATATCATAGGATGCCAAGCTAGCTTTAGTGAAGAGCCCAATAAACAGAAAAAATTTGAAGCGATTATCACGGTACCCAAAGGACAGCTAGTCGCTTCTGCAACCCATGAAGATCTTTACGCAGCTATTAATGAGGTAGAACAAAAATTAGAACGCCAACTCAACAAACTGCGCCATAAACCGGAAGCTCGTCGTACCGACAAACCGGAAGTAGAAGAAGAAATTGAATAAAGTTTTATATGATAAAAAATAGCGCTTTCAAGCGCTATTTTTTTGCTTGACGCTCTACGGTTGCTTGCTTATTGTGTCTTTACATTCAAAGAGAAATCACCTTCTTATGCACTTAACCTCACTGTTCTTTTTTCTCCCATAGCGTTGGAGGCATGGTCGTTGGCAGAAGAGAAGATAAGTCAAAGACGAACAGAAAGCCTCCCACTGGGAGGCTTTTTTACAAGGACATTTTTATGACTGAAAAGCACTATTCACTTGAAGAGATCCGCTTGCGACTGAACGAGCTCGATGATCAACTGCTAAACCTACTGGCGGAGCGTAGAAAATTCAGCATTGAAGTCGCTAAAAGCAAAGTGGAAACCGCAAAGCCTGTGAGAGATGCCGTCCGAGAACAACAACTTTTGGTCAAATTGATTAATAATGGTAAAGAAAAATACAGTTTAGATGCTCAATACATTACCAGGCTGTTTCACACCATCATTGAAGACTCCGTCTTGCTACAACAAGCATACTTACAGAACCTAGCCAATCCGCAACTGAGCCGTAAACCACTAGCAAGAGTGGCTTTTTTAGGAGCCAAAGGATCTTACTCCCATCTCGCAACACGTGAGTACTTCAGTCGTAAAAATACAGAACTGATCGAACTTAATTGCGATCAGTTTAAAGAGGTCACCAAAACGGTTGAATCGGGTCATGCCGACTATGGGGTCTTGCCGATTGAAAATACCAGCTCAGGTTCAATTAATGAAGTATATGATTTATTACAACATACTACTTTGTACATTGTCGGTGAGCTCACTTTACCAATTGAGCACTGTTTAGTTGCAACCTCAGAATTACGTTTAGAAGAGCTCAAAATCCTTTATTCACACCCACAACCCCACCAACAGTGCAGCGAATTTTTAAGCCGTCTAAAAGGTGTTTCGCTTGAAACCTGCGCAAGCACAGCAGATGCGATGCTAAAAGTACAGCAGCTTAATCGCAACGATGTTGCCGCGATTGGCAATGCTTCTAGCGGTAAACTGTACGGCCTACAATCAATCAAGTCTAATATCGCCAATCAAACAGAAAACCAGACTCGCTTTATTGTTGTTGCGAGAAAGCCAGTGGAAGTCTCTACTCAAATCCCAGCGAAGACAACATTAATTATGTCAACATCACAGCAAGCAGGCTCACTTGTTGAAACCTTATTAGTATTGCAACGCTATGGCATTAACATGACCAAATTAGAATCAAGGCCCATTATGGGAAATCCTTGGGAAGAGATGTTTTATGTTGATCTTGAATCACATCTTGATTCCATTGAAATGCAGCAAGCATTGAATGAGCTAACAAAAATCACGAAGCATTTAAAAGTATTAGGTTGCTACCCAAGCGAAAATGTTAAACCGACCCAAGTAAAACTTCAATAATCACATTTAAGTCAAATATTTGACAGAAGTCAGCTGACAGCCATCAACATAGTTCATATAATGCCCAATCATTTCACACATAATTAATCACTATGTTTTGGGCTGTCAGCCTACTTTGAATCCACGGAATATATTCCGCACGTCATAAGATATCTGTGACACTTTCATTGTGAACGATGCCCTTTTCCAATAAATAAGGTTCATCTACTTATATCATGATGAAAATCCATCCTTTGGCTTTAATGCTATTTCTGCTAGGCATTTCAGCGCACGTTCGAAGCTCAGAGCTCAATATTTATTTGTGGGAAGACACCATGTCACCGCAAATCGTTGATCAATGGCGGCAAAGTAGCGGCATCGTCATCAATTTATATCACTTTGATAATGATGATGAGCGAAGTCTATTGATGGTCAAAAGTGTCCAACTACCTTTTGATATTGTCGTACTCGATAACGTATCGGCGCTTATCTATTCTCGGCTCAACACCTTTGAAGACCTGAGCGCACTACCGAATAGAAAACATAATGATGCGAAATGGAATCAGGCATGTGGTAGCCACGCCGTCCCCTACTTTTGGGGAACCGTAGGTATCGTCTACAGAAAAAGTAAACTCCCAACCAAGCCCAGAAACTGGGCTGATCTCATCGACATGCCACCAGCACTCCAAGGTCATGTGGGGATGATTCACGATACAGTTGAAACCCTATTACCAGCATTGTATGTCCAACAACAATCACCCATCACCAATGATGATAATGCACTTAAACTGGCTTACCAAAAGATGCAGTCTGTGAACTCAAATATCTTAACCTATGAATATGTACTGAGTTACATCCGAAGCCACCCTGACAGTGATAATCTAGACATGGCACTGGCATACAGTGGTGACCAATTTTCTTTAAATAAGTATTTTGGCGGTGATGATTG
>AEZC01000117.1 GCA_000257205.1 Vibrio ordalii ATCC 33509
GAAGGTATCGCTTATTTTAAATTTGGTACTTGTTCTTTCTTACTCCAAGATTTCTACGAACCTGTTCACAGCAACAACTTTATGATGCACCTTTTAGTTGAAGATGCTCGAAGCTGGTATGAACATGTCCTACAGCTAAATCTAGACAAAGAGTTTGGCGTAAAGGTTACGGAACTTATTGAGCAGCCGTGGGGAATGCTCGAATTTTGCGTTACAGATCCAAGTGGTGTGTTGTGGCGCATAGCCGAGAATCAGTAGCCTAACAAGAGGGTCGATAGGCTTGGTGAATTCATCTTATCTTTAAAAGAAGATGAACATCCTCATTTGATCATAGAAAATGAGCAGGTAGTTGGCTTTTTCGTCTTAGATTTGTCTTATTCTGATACTTACAGCTTTAGCGATCCAAAAGCGCTAGGTATTCGAGCTTTGCTGATTGATCAGAATCATCAAGGTTTAGGTATTGCGAGTAAAGCAATGAATTTGTTACCAAGCTATGTTATTTCAAACTATCCAGGGTTTGAGCGGTTACAGTTGACAGTAAATTGTCGCAATAAAGCTGCGTACAATTTTTATCTTAAATGTGGTTTTGAAGATATAGGGAATTTGTATTTAGGTGGTCCAGTTGGTCCTCAACATATAATGCAGAGAACCGCCGCCTAACAAAGCGTTAAAGAGGGACAGCCAACGCGTGGCATTTTTATTATGCGTTGGTTTTTGTGATTACAGTGTTATGCGGAAGCTTAGTAGTAGCGTTGGCTGCCCCTTAACGCGGCGTTAGCTTGCTAAAGGCTAGCAATACTAGCCTAAACTTGCCCTAATATCTGAAATGGTGATAAATAGCTTATTTTCTGCATCTTGAAACGCTTTAAAACCATAGCGCTCATAGAAATGTTTAGCGCCATCTTTTGCGTCAACAATAACAACGGGGAATGCCACGCTATCACTAGCGGCTAGTAGTTTTCGTAGAGCATCGATAAGTAACCATTCGCCAAATCCTTTACCTTTATAGCGCTCATCGATAGCTAAGCGAGCAATGAGTCCGCCAGAAGTTGATGACTGATGCTTTTTCTGTAATTTATCGGGTAATGCTTTTAGGTCAATGGGTGTCATTGTTAAAGTGTAAAAACCGATGATAAGTGAGGTGTTATTTTCATCCTCTAAAACAAATGTTCGGGTATTATCTTTTTTAGCTTGCTGACTTGCCATGACTTTCAAATAGTTATTAAGCGCATCAATTCCGCAGTTGAATCGGTTTCTGTCGTGTTTATCTTTATCGAGTAATACCGTTTTCATCATTGGGTTTTGGTCTCATAGCGTTCGGCGGCAGTTTTAAGCTTTTGATTTAATGTTGTTGGTTTATCGAGAGCTTCCATAAGTAAAATGGCGTCTGCTTGGCTTAATTTTAGTGTTTGCTCGCGTTCAATCACTTGTTTTGCTTTTTCGATTGCAGCATTGAGTACAAATGAGTTAATACTAGACATGCCAGCGAGAGCAGCCGCTTTGGTTAATAAGTTTTGTGTATCGACATCAACTCTCGCAGTGATACGAGGTAAAGTGGTAGCCATAATGTGTTCTCCTTTGTGTCAAAATGTCACATCTTTATTATGGTGTTTAAATATACAAAAAGCAATCATTGTGTCACTTTGGCACGCAAGCTAACAAAACATTTAAGAGGGACAGCCAACGCGTGGCATTTTTATTATGCGTTAGTTTTTGTGATTACGCTGTTATGCAGTGAGTTGGTAGTAGCGTTGGCTGCCCCTTAATGCGGCGTTAGCCTTATTCAAAAGGAGATTCTATGAAATCAGCAGTTCTTGTTATTGATGTGCAGAATATTTTGTTTGACCCAACACCTCAACCGTTTGAAAGAAATGAGGTTTTAACTCGCATCAATAAAGTCACAGATTGGGCGCGCCAAAAGGATATCTCAGTCATCTTTATCCAACATGAACAAACTGGGACTCCAATCGAATATGGCAGTGAAGGTTGGCAATTACAGTCATCATTACACGTTGAAAGTAGTGACCATTTTATACGCAAAACAACGCCAGATTCGTTTTTACGAACAAACTTGGAGTCGTTGCTGCAAGAACTCTGTATTGAGCATCTTTATATCTGCGGCTACGCCACAGAGTTTTGTGTAGATACAACTACGCGACGAGCTGCTGGTTTAGGTTACTCGGTGGATTTGATATCAGATGCTCACACAACTCAAAGCAAATCTCATTTGTCAGGTGAGCAAATCCGAGTACATCACAATGCAACATTGCCGAGTATTTCTAGTTTTGGTGTCAAGATTAAAGCTGTATCGACACAATCTTTGACGTCATAAGGCTAACAAACGGCTCAAGAGGGATTGCCAACGCTTGGCGGCTTTAGTGCAAAATTGAAGTTCAGTGTTTACAGTGTGTTTTTTGAGTTCGGCGGTGCGTTGTCAACCCCTTAGCCGGGCGTTATGGGGCTTCATTAAGTACAAAATTCTAAAGAGGTGGCTAGGTGAGATTACACGAAATTAAGATCGACAATTTTCGAAAATTAAAAGGTTCGGGTTGTACGATTGGTTTTAGAGATTCGAATTTTTTAATTGGCGCAAATAATGCGGGTAAATCTAGTGTGTTTGCAGCAATTCAACTTCTGCATAGTGCAAAGAATGCACAGAGAGAAGATTATTCGAAAACATATAATGAAAAAGATGATTTGTATGAATATGCTGAAGAAATTGAAATGGTTGCGGAATACCACAATTTGCCGGAAGAGGCTAAAGAGTGGGTTGGTTTTAAAGGCAGAATTATTAAAGTTGACGCTCCTTTACCGGATGAAACTGAAAACAGCATAGTTTACAAAAAAGTTTGGTCTATCACACAGTCAAAGCCAAAAGTTTACATGCTTGAATATCCTAAGGCACCTAAAGACCAGTTTGTTGGTGCAACACAAGTGTCAGAATTAGTAGGTGACGATTTCACGGCAGAATTTTTGAAAGAATTCTTTGGTGAAGGTAATTTTTCGAAAAG
>AEZC01000118.1 GCA_000257205.1 Vibrio ordalii ATCC 33509
GTGGGATCATGGGGCGCATACTCAGCATCTTGGTGTTTTTTAAGCTTAAGTAAATCGTTGCTGCGGCCGGCTTGGTAATCAGCGTTGATTTTACGCAGCATTACACCTTCACCTTTGCGTTCACTTACGTTGTCTAAATATCCAAACAACTCTTTTTCTGAGTGAATAGGCGAATGTTCCACATAAGCAATGTGCCCAGCATCTATCATTGATGATAGTTGTATAATTTTTAAGTAACGTTGTTGATAATCGCCAACCGCTTGTGGCATATCAAATAACATAAAACGGATACTCTGCCATGCTGTATCGCTTGGTACTTTGTCTAAAACCGTCTGCTGGACGTGATGAAATTGACCTCGTCCAGCCCAAAGCTCTCCTTCTAATGCCTCATTCGGTAAAGGATCAGTAAACCAAGCAGGCGCATTGATCTTATTACCATTACGCGTATGAAGATATTGTCCATTCCAGATGGCGCGAATTCCATCCAGTTTTTCACTTTTCCAGTATTCAGCAACATCAATGCCATGTTGGTAACTATTGGCTGCTGTGACCGGAATAAACATCTGAGAGTTTTCCGTGGCAATGACAGGAATTGTGTTCAATAAAGCGATGGAGAGTAGCGATAGTTTCAGTTGCATGCCGTCAGCTCGATCAATCAAAATGTGGTACATACTTAGCACGTGCCACTCATATGAAAACCATAAACAAGATAAATTGCGATGAAATTCATACTCAATCATCTCTAAAAAACAGCTTATTACATAGACAGTTACGACATGTAGATAGTGTTTTATCAGCCTTTTAAACCTAAGCGTTTTTAGGCTGCACGTGTGTATTCAAGCCACTCCAAATGATTTTGCCCTGCTTTTAAGCCCATGTCATAGCCTATGTTGAGCAAAGGTAACTTCATCGTCAATCTCTTAACGGGAAACCCTTCAGGTGGCGCGATTACTCGAATGATGGCATCAGAAGGTGGGTTGCGAATAAATTCAAGTGATTGGTTGTAATGTTTCGCACGAAACAACATTGATTTAGCCATATTTGGATGGCGTGAAAAAAGTTTTTTCATCATCCACTTACTTTTAGGGGGCGACATGATGTAGCTAAGTGGATGCGATAAAACAACCGTAATATCTCGTGCTCCACGGCGATACGCTTCTTTAACAGGGATCGAGTCAGCAACCCCTCCATCAGTGTAGCAACCACCATGGAAGCAAGGCGTGTGCTTATAAACTATCGGTAGCGCGGATGTGGCCTCAATGGCCGTGCTCAAGTTTTCTTGAGTCACTCGATAATAATCGGCTTTACCCGTTTCGATATTGGTTGCAACAGCAAAAAAAGGGACTGAGTTAAACAGTTTGTCTTCATCAATCGGATAACGTCGGTTGGACTCATCGATTAGCCAACGCACATCGACGAGATTTCCCCCCTTAATAAAGCGAATTGGGTTAAAAAAAAGACGGTCGGTGGCAAGCTGAGTTACAACGTGGTAACTGCGTCTCGGTTGCTTCGCAAGGTAGCCGATTAAGTTTGAAGCTCCAGCTGAAACACCTAATACAAAATCAAATGGGTTATGCTGATGTTGTAAAAAACTATCAAAGACTCCACTGGCAAAAATGCCGCGCATCGCACCACCTTCAACCACTAACGCTTTCATCATGATTCTCTCTCTGTACTTCATCGTTAAACGTTATGGTACGGAAAAAATCAGAAAGACAATAATAGGTTCTCTTTATCACTAAGATAGGCAAAACCGAACCAATGTTAGTCTTGATAATGACGATTCAAAAATCGTAAAAGGTCAGACGCCTCATCATCGGGCAGATGAGGCGCTATGATCAGATATTAGCAGTGTGCGCTTGCTGAACTTTTTGTAAACGAGAAAGGAATTTGATCCATCCTTTGGCATGGTTTGATGGGTTTAGGTTTTCAGCTTGCTTGGCTTGGTATAGAGCATTATCGAGTTGATTGAGTTTGTAGAGCGCATGAACTCGCGCTAACGCGACATCGGCTTTTTTCTCGCGCGTGGTGACTTTATCCAACGCCTGTAACGCTTCTTTAAATTGCCCTTGCTGGTTGTACAGCAGCGCCACTTGCCAATAATATTGCTCATCTTGTTCAGCTGCTTTTGTCCACGTTCTGATCGCTGATTGCCATTCTTTGGCTTGCTGCCAGTAAGTGGCTTGCTCTTTCAGTAAGTCTAAGTCTTGATCAGCATCAGGTAATGTTTGCAGAACTTGCGCCGCGCGTTCTGGAATGCCGTTTTGCGCATACAACTGTGCGAGCAAGTGTTGATCCTTATCGGTTAATTCCACACCTTGTAATTTGGCTAACGCTAAACTGTTTAATGCTTGACGACGCTGATCTAAACGCAGATGTAAACCGACCAACTGTCGCCACCAACTGGCTTGGTCAGGCTCCAGCATGATCAGTTTTTCTAAAGTTGGAATGGCCGCTTTCCATTGTTCTAGCTGAAGCTGCGCACCTAATTTAAGTGACAGTGGGTTTTTAGTATTAAGTGGTGTCACGGTTTGGTATTTATCCAACGCATGCAGCACTTTTTTCCATTGTGCAATTTGGTAGTGGGTTTGTGCGATACGCAACCACAGATCGTCTACTTTTTGTGAAGGAGGAACGGATTTCAATAATTGGTAGTAGTGCGGTAACGCCTGTTCAAATTGTTGTTCATTGACATACAGATCAGCCAACATACGTTCGGTGGTCCATGCCTGCTCATCTTGCAGCTCTCCACTCTCTACCGCGTACTTGATCTGTTTGATAGCCGCTTGAGGCTGACCACTTTGCCAATAAAACACACCAAGCATCCGGGCGACAAATGCTTTATCGTAAAGACGTGACGTTTCAACACTGCTCAGCACCTCAATGGCTTGAGTGAGGTTCTCTTCTAATGCAAATTGCTGCGCTTTTTGCACTTTCAGGACGGTTGTCGCACTTAATTCGCTCGCATTTAAAGAGAACGAGCCGATAACAAGTGATAAGCCAATCAATATACGTTTCATCATTTGGCGATTTTAAACTCCACAGTCACGGTTTGTCCCGGCTGCTCGATGGCTTTGCCGTCAACAATCTGAGGTTGATACTTCCATTTCTTCAGCGCTTGCATCGCTTCACGCTCAAACATACGTTTAGGATTGGCATCGACGATATTGATATCGACGGCTTTTCCTGTTGTATCAATGGTAAAGCTTAATGTAACGAAACCTTCTACGCCTCGCTTTAGAGCTCGGCTTGGATAAACAGGCTCGACACGATATAACGGCATGGCTTGCTGGTTTGAACCAAAATCACCAAAGGTTGGTGCGCTAATCGTCACCCCATTAAGCACTGTATCCAAACCCAAAGCTGGTAAACTAGTGAGTGATGTGGCGGCCGTAGCGGTAGTTTGTGACTGTGTCACTTGTGCTTGCGGTGGCGGCTCAGGCAACTTTAAAGGTTCCGGAACGCTACGTTGGCGACGCTGTAAATCGTGTTCTTGTTCCATCATCACCATGTTAAATCGCAGTGCTTGAGTTGGTTTTACAGCGCGTTGGTTACCGTTATCCACCATCCACGCCATAAAACTGAACAACGCCAGCGAAATCGCTCCTGCAATTGGTAAAGCAAGCAGTAAACGTCCCATTAACGTTTCTCCGCCGCCAATGCGATATTTTTCACTCCGGCCCCTTTGGCCGCATCCATCACTTTAACAACCGTACCGTTATAAGCATGTTCATCCGCTTGAATCACTAACGCCGCGTCTGGTTGTTCGAGCAGCAAATGCTCTAGAGTGGCCTCTACACGTTCAGCATCAATCAAGCGTTTGTCGATGTAAATATCATTGGATGCATTGATAGCAACAAAAATACCCGCATCTTTCTGACTCACCGCGTGAGAAGCTTGAGGACGGTTAACCTCAACACCTGATTCACGAACAAATGAGCTGGTGACAATGAAAAAAATCAGCATGATAAAGACGATGTCGAGCATCGATGTTAAGTCTATCTGCGCCTCATCATTTCTTGGCTGGCGTCTGCCTAATCTCATCGCAAACTCCTTAACGATTTTTCTAATTTTAATTCAAGTAGATGACACTTTTTTGCAAGACGAGCATGTACAAACATGCCCGCAAGGGCCGCGACCATTCCGGCCATTGTCGGTAATGTGGCCAATGAAATGCCAGATGCCATCAATTTAGGATCGCTGCTGCCTTGATTTGCCATCACATCAAACACAGAGATCATTCCGGTGACGGTGCCGAGCAGCCCTAACATAGGGCAAAGTGTGACGAGCAGTTTGATCATGTTAAGGTTGTGGCGCAGCATCTGCTGCGCTTCACCCATCCAACCTTCACGAATCGCATGGGCATACCATGAATGATGTTCCGTGCGTTGATGCCATTGCTCTAACCATCCTTTTCGATATTTAGGAAAGCTCAATACCACAAACAGTACGCGTTCGATGATCAACAACCAATAAAACGCCACCACCCCAGCTAGCCACCATAAGACGATCCCCCCTTGCTGCATAAACTGCTGCAAGGTTGCTAGCCAGTCATTGCTGAGCAGTGCGCTTGGCAATACGCTGTTCATTACGCCGCATTCCTCATTGAAGCTTGACATTCTTGATCTGCTTGCGCAGCAACGAGGCCAATCCCCTGCTTTTCTAAAATAGAGCGAATATTTTCCGCTTGAGAGCTTAAGATATTATGAGCTAATAATAGTGGGATCGCAGAGACTAAACCCAGCACGGTAGTCACCAAGGCCATTGAAATACCACCCGCCATTACTTTTGGATCACCGTTACCAAATTGTGTGATCACTTGGAAGGTTTCAATCATGCCGGTCACCGTACCCAATAGCCCAAGCATCGGCGCAATCGCGGCTAATAACTTCAGCATCGATAAACCTTTTTCCAAATGCGCTTGTTCATCGACCACCGCTTCCAGCAAGCGCAGCTCCAACGCTTCTACGCTGCGATTTTGCTCTTTGTTATAGACGCTGAGCACACGCCCCAATGGGTTATTACCAATTTTCTGTACATCTTTAAGCTGCGCTTTGATCTTGTGGTGAGTCATCACCAATGCGAAGCCGCGATAGAAAGCGATGATTAAACCAATACCAAGCAGTACCAAAATGATGTTACCGACCGCACCACCCATTTGTAGCCGCTCGGCTAATGTTGGCGTAATGGCTAGCTGTTCAAGCATGATGCCACGCGAAGGATCGACCACTAAGCTTTCGATTTCCCCCGTATTTAGGCCAGAGAAAATAGGCCCATTGTCCGGTTGTTTCAAATAAGCGGTGGCGGCTTGTTTATCCCCGTTCCATTTGACATAACCTTGCTCAGTCACCAAACCAAAGGTTCCAATACGATAAGCGGCCACATTTTGCGTGACACCGTCACCATTGATAAACGCGATCTGAACGCGGCTTATCTCACTACTGGCGGTGATCTGTTCAACATAACTGTGCCATAACCCCGTCAGTTGCGACATCGAGGGTAAAGATTTTGCGGCAACAATTTCTTGTACCTGCGATGTGTACTGATGACGGTCAACCGCAGTGATGGAGGATTCCAATTCACTGCTTAATGCTTTGGCATTTTGGCGTACCACACCAAAAAGCTCTCCAAGGCTTCCTGTTTCTAAACGAAGCTGCTCTTCTAAGCGTGCCAATCGGTTTTCATTATTACTGAATTGCGTGCTTAGCTTATCTGCTTGCGCTTGTAAATCTTGTCGCTGAGCTTCTAGCTCTGCTTTGGCGCGGCGTAGCTGCTGTTCGGTTTGTTTAAAACCCGCTTCGCGTTCGATATTGTGCTGCTGCTGCTGTTTGTTTTCAACTTTGGCGCTGCTGACTAATTCCGTAGAAGCAAAGCTGTTGAAAGCCAATAGTGTTAAACAGAGTGATGAGAGAGAGAAAACCATCTTCATTTGCTTTGCTCCTCTACTAGCTCAAGTGAAACAGGAACCGTCATTAAGTTCGGTGTGATTAAATTGTTGGCCATTTTGAACGCGGTATCTAAATCGGCATATAGCCCACTATCGACATCGGTCCATTGGTGCGAATGTTGGCTCCAGCTCCAATACTGTTTGCCATTTAAGCTACGAGCCACCAGCGATAAACGGCCAACGTATAAAATGTCAGCTTCAATAGTTTTGTTTTCATTGAGCACCATTGCGCCTTGATAAACACCCAGTTTGGTGCCGTAATCAATTTCGATTTGGTACGCTTCAAGAATACGGCGGTATTTTTCCGCATCGCTGACATCCGCTCGCACCATCATCGATTCCAGCTTTTCTAAACGCTCTAAACGCTGTTGGCGCTTTAATGGCTTATCATTTTCGATCAGGGTACGTAGCCCGTCGATCATCTGATACATCAAAGGAACGATGCCTTGGCGAGTCAGTTTTATCTCATCAATTTGTGACGATAGACTTTGCGCTTCCTGGTTCTGGTTTTCCACCAGCGATGCCAAGTGATTACGATAAATAGTGAGATTTTTCACTTCTTCTTTTAACTGATCGATGTCAGCTTGTATCAGCAACGCTGATTGAGAACTGTGATTGATGTTCTGTTGGCTGGCGACTGAAGCCGAATTGGTTTTATTTTGGATGGCATTCGCGTCACTGAGTGTAGAAGCATTTACTGCGAACAAACTGGTGGTCGCCACCAAGGCCAAGCTGATTTTTAAAAGATTCATAGACGTTATTCATTACCTTCAACGAAGTGTTATCACCTTGTTGATAAAAACTCTCATTATCATCAAGAGTCGCATTCTAACGATTTTTTCCGGCGCAAACAACCACAGTATACGGCGAAAGTTATGTCCGAAGCATGTCTTCTACTATTTCCATCAATTTGAAGACAAAATAGAAGGCGCGCGCTATGCTGAGCCGGTTTTAATTGTGTAGAGATAACGCTATGAAGCCTATGATTATTGGTCACCGCGGAGTGGCCGGCCATTACCCTGAAAATACGCAAGTGAGTGTGCAAGCCGCTATTGATTTAGGCCTAAAGTGGGTTGAAGTGGATGTGCAACCGACTCAAGATCATATATTGGTTGTTTGCCACGATCACACCATTGATCGTTGCAGTAATGGTAAAGGGCGTATTGATTCTTACACGCTTGAGCAATTACAACAGTTCGATTTTGGCGGTTGGTTTGATCCTCAATTTGCAGGCGAACCCATCATGACATTAGAGACGTTGCTGACACTCGCAAAGCAGCACAGCCTTGGTTTAAACATTGAAGTCAAAGTGGATAAACACGACGTTGCTCAAGTCGCTGCTCAGCTTAAAGCACAACTGGATCAATGTGGATTACCGAATGAACAGATTGTTCTCTCCAGTTTTAGCCACGCTATCATGCGCGAGCTTTATCAGCATTGTCCTGGTTATAAATTGGCGGTGTTGAGTGAGCGATTAACGCGTAAAGATAAGCAAGTGTTAGCCGAAATTGACGCCTTTGGCTATCAATGGATCAGTGCAAAACACATTGCTGAGTTACATCAAGCGGGTTACCAAATTTGGTGCTATACGGTGAATAATCCGAAAAAGTTCAAACATCTCAACTCGGTTGACGCCATTTTTAGTGACGATCCACAGTGCTTTTTGTAAACCTGCAAGCGTTTATGCGTTTAGCTGACTGGTATAATCTCTTTATTGAGAATGATTCTTCATAATGCGCCACTCTTCCACTCTGTCATCACTCAATAGTATGGATGATATTCTAAGGTACTCTCTATGATACTTGACTCATCGTTATGGATTTGGATCCCGCTGCTTTTTGCCGTTATCTTCAGTTTTCAAAAGCAGTTACGTCCAGCATTCACCTTGCTAGCACTGTCGTTAGTGGGCGGATGGTTCACAGACCGATTATCGTTAATGGCCCTACTGTATGTCGCCATTGGATTATGTGGTGCTTATTACATTCCACAACTGAAAGGCCGCTGGAAATGGTTCGCTCATGGTGCGTTGCTATTATGGGCAATTGCACTGCTGCTGCATGCTATTCCTGGTTTTAATAATCCTAAAGTGCTGGATAATGTGGTGGCTGGTGCAAATAGTGCCCCCTTTCGTCTCTACTTGAACCTAGATAAACCTATGGTATTTTTTGCTTTGCTACTCGCTTGGCCGCCACTCCTTGGCAACCATCAAACCATTCATTGGGCCGCGATCGGTAAAGTGTCGATTCCTCTTTTTGCTTTGCTTTTTGTCGCATGGGCGCTTGGCGCGATTAAGCCCGAGTTATCTTTACCGACTTGGTGGTGGCTCTTTGCTCTCAATAATTTACTGTTAACCTGTGTGGTGGAAGAAGCATTTTTCCGTGGCTATTTACAAAAAGCCGTTAGTGAAAAATTCGGTCTATGGCTCGGTATTGCGATCGCTAGTACCCTATTTGGTCTTGCGCATTTTTCTGGCGGCGTGACTTTGGTGCTATTTGCCACATTAGCTGGTATTGGCTACGGCGCGATCTATCATCTAAGCGGGCGCTTATGGACGGCCGTACTCTTCCACTTTCTCTTTAATTTTTCCCACCTTATTTTCTTCACTTATCCAGTATGGGTACAGCGTTAAAACCTCTAAGCCAGCTGAAGTTTTCGCTGGCTTTTTTCTTTTTTTCAGTCGATGAAATACCTTATTGATAGTTTAGTGACAACCGTTATGAACAACTGAGTATAAAACGAATTGTTCTCATTATTCCTATTTTTGGCCTAGGGTTTATGGTCAACGTCATGTTGATAATAATACTCCAGGGAGGAGAGAATGAATCACAAACAAACGTTATTGGCGATTGCGCTAGCAGGCTGTTTCAGTACCGCTTATGCAGAAGAAAAGGTGTGGATTTCGATTGGTGGTGACGCGACGCAAACGGCGCTTCGCTCTGGAGCCCAAAACTTATTACCCGAAAATCTTATCAATCAAACATCAGTATGGGTTGGGCAAGTACCAGTAAGCGAGTTGGCGACGCTTTCACATGAAATGCACGAAAATCATCAGCGATGTGGTGGTTATATGGTGCACCCTTCTGCACAAAGTGCGATGAGTGTCAGCGCAATGCCGCTGAATCTAAACGCTTTCAGTGCACCAGAAATAACTCAGCAAACCACCGTTAATGCTTGGTTGCCATCAGTATCAGCGCAACAAATCACCAGTACCATCACCACCTTAACCCAGTTTAAAAATCGCTTTTATACTACCTCGACTGGTGCTCAAGCATCAAATTGGATTGCTGATCATTGGCGCTCACTCTCTGCGTCACTGCCCGCAAGCAAAGTAGAACAAATCACACATTCAGGCTACAACCAGAAATCGGTAATGCTCACAATTACAGGCTCTGAAAAACCTGACGAATGGGTGGTGATTGGCGGGCATTTAGACTCGACACTTGGCTCTAGAACCAACGAAAGCAGTATTGCTCCGGGTGCGGATGACGATGCATCAGGCATCGCGGGCGTGACAGAAATCATCCGTTTGTTGTCTGAGCAAAATTTTCGTCCTAAACGCAGCATCGCTTTCATGGCTTACGCTGCCGAAGAAGTGGGCCTTCGAGGCTCACAAGACTTAGCCAATCGTTTTAAAGCCGAAGGTAAAAAAGTAATGTCTGTGATGCAGTTAGACATGACTAACTACCAAGGTTCACGCGAAGATATTGTCTTCATAACCGATTACACTGACAGTAATTTTACCCAGTATTTGACACAACTATTGGATGAATATTTACCGTCATTAACCTATGGATTTGATACCTGTGGCTATGCCTGCTCTGATCATGCCTCTTGGCATGCGGTTGGTTACCCAGCTGCGATGCCTTTTGAATCCAAATTTAATGATTACAACCCTAATATTCATAGCCCGCAAGACACTCTGCAAAATTCCGACCCAACAGGATTTCATGCGGTGAAATTTACTAAACTTGGATTGGCTTATGTGGTTGAAATGGGTAACGCCTCAACACCGCCTACACCGAGCAATCAACTGAAAAATGGCGTACCTGTGAACGGTTTATCGGCCAGCAGAAATAGCAAAACCTGGTATCAATTCGAACTGCAGGAAGCGGGCAACTTGAGTATTGTATTGTCAGGGGGAAGCGGCGATGCCGATTTATACGTTAAGTATCAAACTGATGCCGATCTACAGCAATACGACTGCCGTCCTTATCGCAGCGGCAATAATGAAACGTGTCAGTTCTCCAATGCTCAACCGGGCCGCTATTCTATTTTGCTGCATGGATACAACAATTACAGCAATGCAAGTTTAGTGGCAAATACTCAATAAACAGCGTAAAGAAAAGCCAGCCGCAAGGCTGGCTAATCGATTAACTCTCAGCATCGGGCTGGTTTTCAGGTGCAGCGGCAATAAACGCCGGATGAGCACGAAGCTCAGCAGTGATTCGTTTGATGATCGGAAACTGCGCCATATCAAGATTAAAGCGCTCCGCGTTATACACTTGTGGTACTAAACAAACATCCACTAAGCTCAGTTGATCACCAACACAGTATTCTCCTGATACTGTCGCCAATTTCTTTTCCAAAGCATGAAAACCGATAGCTATCCAATGCCGATACCAGTCTCCTTTTTGACTTTCATCCACGTCCAGTTCACGCGTTAAATATTGTAAAACTCGTAGATTGTTCAGTGGATGAATATCAATAGCAATGTCTTGCGCCAGTGCTTTAACCTGATATTTCTCTTTACCTGATAGCGGAACCAAACGGACTTGGGGATACTGGTCATCCAAATATTCGATGATGGTTAACGACTGAGTAATGCAATGCCCGTTATCTTCCAGTACCGGAATTAACTCACTCGGGTTGAGAGCGCTAAACTCTTCTGAATGTTGCACTCCGCCCTCCTTAACTAAATGGACAGCAATCGACTGGTAATCGAGCGCCTTGAGGTGAAGTGCGATGCGTACTCGGTAAGCGGCTGAAGAGCGCCAATACCCATATAACTTGAGGCCACTCATGACCCTTTCACCACGCGTTGATCGATTAGACCAAACAGGCTGTTCCCTTTATCATCACGCATTTCTAACGTTATCCTGTCACCAAACTTCATAAATTCGGTGCTTGGTTTACCGTCCCGAATGGTTTCAATCATCCGCACTTCTGCAATGCATGAATAACCGACACCTCCTTCAGCAATCGCACTGCCAAAATCGGTTCCCTGTTTATTAGAAACCGTGCCAGAGCCAATAATAGTGCCCGCGCACAAGGGGCGCGTTTTTGCTGCGTGAGCAATTAACTGTGGGAATTCAAACGTCATGTCCACGCCAGCATTGGGGCAACCAAATGGTTTATTGTTATAGGTTGATAGCAATGGAAGGTTGAGTTTTCCGCCGTCCCAATGGCAGCCTAGTTCATCGGGTGTCACAGCGACAGGAGAGAATGCTGAAGACGGTTTGGATTGAAAAAAACCAAATCCTTTAGCAAGCTCTTGAGGGATCAAACCACGCAGCGATACATCGTTAACCAACATCACCAATCGAATCGCTTGCGCCGCTTCACTTGGGGTTGCACCCATTCTGACATCATCAGTGATCACGGCCACTTCGGCTTCAAAATCAATTCCCCATGCTTCATCTTGCATTTGAATATCATCACGCGGTCCAAGAAAAGCATCCGAACCACCTTGATACATTAACGGATCACTCCAGAAGCTTTCAGGGATCTCCGCACCTCGTGATTTTCGTACTAACTCGACATGGTTGACGTAAGCAGAACCGTCGGCCCATTGATACGCTCTAGGCAGCGGCGAATGACACAAGGTTTGATCAAACTGCATCTCTTGCAGCAATTCGCCTTCATTCAGAGCCGTGTAAATTTCGCTGAGCATCGGTGCGGTTTCCTGCCAACGGTCTAAGGCTTGCTGTAAATGCTCGGCAATCTCAGGCACAGCAACGCATTTTGATAAGTCATGGCTGACCACGACCAATAAACCATCTCTTGTGCCGTTTTTTAGCGTAGCTAACTTCATGTCACTTCCTTATTCTTATTCGTTTATTCGCTCTTCCAACTGTAGACGTACTGTTGATTTTCAACCTGCTGCGCCGCCTCACTAAAGTGTAATGCATGCCGCGTATCAATCATCACTGCCACTTCATCGGTAAATTTTTTCTTATACTCTTGCCCAGTTTGGAACGCTTTCGGATGTGGGCCATGGGTAAACCCGGCAGGATGAAAAGTGACCATGCCAGCTTCAATATTATCGCGGCTAAAGAAATCACCCGCATGGTAGAAGAGCACTTCATCGTAATCATCATTGTTATGATAAAACGGAACCTTTAAAGCGCCGGGGTCACTCTCTATCGGCCGAGGCACAAAGGTGCAGACCACAAAACCTTGACCAACAAAGGTTGTGTGAGCGGAGGGCGAAAAATGATAACGGTGCGACATCAACGGCCGAATGTCTCGCCAGTTGAGTTTCACCACGGAAAGATCACCGTGCCAACCTACTGCATCCAATGGGTTAAATGGATAAGTAATGACGCTGATTTTCTCATGGCGTTTTAAATGAACTTGGGTGGTCTTTTCTGAATACTGCGCTTTAAACTCTGGATTAATCGACGGGACTTGCAAAACCGCAGGATCGAATATGGCGTGGTTCCCTACTAGCCCTTTTTCTGGCAAAGCATACGCCGCATCCGTATTCTCTATCATTAGAATGAACATCGGCTCACTTGGCTCAAGCCGCCAATTGGTTGAGCGCGGGATCAACACATAATCCCCTTGTGAAACGCTCAAGTGTCCGTAATCGCAATAAAAATCAGCGCTTCCTTGATGAATGAAAAGCAGCTCATCCCCATCGGCGTTACGCACTAAATGATCCATCGCTTGAGCCAGCTTCCATACTCGTACTTTACATTGTGCATTATGCAATAGATGCGGCACGCTCCACGGTGAACTTTGTTTGGCTTGCTCGATCAAATTAAAATTAAAGGCTCTCGGCCTTAACTCACCTTGCCATTCACTCCACCCAGTCGGTGCATGTTGGTGATGGAAATGGGCCGCAGGGCCAAAAAAGCCACTGCGTCCTGCTTCTCTTTCATAGATGGCCTCTTGCGGGAAGTCGGCATGAGCTTGGTTTGAACATACCCCTTCTCGATGAGGAAATGTGATCCATTTATGCATCGCTGAGTACTCCTCGTCGAATTTGATCTTCTTCAATCGACTCAAATAACGCTTTGAAATTACCTTCCCCGAACCCTTCATTGCCTTTGCGTTGAATGATCTCAAAAAAGACTGGGCCAATAACGGTTTGAGTAAATATTTGCAGCAAAATTCCATCTTTCATCGGTGCGCCATCAATCAGGATCCGCAGCGCTTTTAACTGATCAACATCTTCTTGATGCCCTTCAACTCGATCACTGACTTTTTCGTAGTAAGTATCCGGTGTCGGCATGAAATCCATCCCTCGCTCGCGCAGAGTGCGTACCGTCTGGTAGATATCATCAGTGGATAAAGCGATGTGTTGGATCCCCTCACCATTGTATTCACGAATAAACTCTTCTATTTGTGATTTATCGTCAGACGATTCATTGATTGGGATGCGAATTTTGCCGCAAGGCGCTGTCATGGCACGGCTAACTAGTCCTGTTAGCTTACCTTCAATATCAAAATAGCGAATTTCACGGAAGTTACCGATCCGCTCATAAAAGCCAGACCAAACGTCCATGTGGCCTTGTTTGACGTTATGCGTTAAGTGGTCAATTTCGAACAGACCAACATTGGTGTGAGTCATTCGTTGATTGGCATCGGCATAGAACTTGAAATCCACATCATAAATGCTCTGGCTACCGTAACGGTCGACAAAATAGAGCAAGCTATCGCCAATTCCATAAATCGCAGGAATGCTCAGTTCCATTGGACCAATTTGTGTTTTGTATTCTCGCCCGCCATTTGCCAGAACATGCCGCATGGCGACAGATGCATCATGAACGCGAAACGCCATCCCACACACTGATGCACTTTGGCAAACGCTGCAGCTTGGCTGTGGGGTTGAGAGTTAACGATAAAATTGATATCCCCTTGACAGTATAACCACGCCTCTTTTGAGCGATGTTTGGCTATCTCAGCAAAGCCAAGAGAAGTAAACAGCTCTTTTAACTGCGCAATTCCAGCGGGATCAGCCGCGGTGTACTCCACAAATTCAAAACCGTCTGTTCCCAATGGGTTAAATGTTGAGGTCATCTCGCGCTCCTTTTTTGTTAACGCTTGTGTTGAGTATTGCGAACATGGCGTAATTTTCAGCAAAAATGAACTCTATGACTAAAAATGGTTTGGCAATGAATAAACGATGCAGATGTAATGAAATTATTACATAGAGTTATTAATGAGCAGCA
>AEZC01000119.1 GCA_000257205.1 Vibrio ordalii ATCC 33509
ACCCATGCTTCGTGAACTGGAGATAGTCAGTACACGAACCTACTGATGACCAGGTGGTTTCGATAGACGGAAAAACGCTACGAGGCTCATACCATCAAGAAGACAGCTGCCAAATTTACAAAGAGCACGGGACAGAGAATTTATCTTGTCTGCGCCACATGAGCTTGAATATGCTTCGCTCAGAGCCAACAAAACTGAGCGTCGTCGGGAAACAAAAACGATGCATGATGAAAACTTCAATGCTTGAAGCAGTATTAAGTGCAGATTTTACTCAGGTGATGAAAAACTAAACACTCATGCGGTCGCCCTGACCAAGAAGCCCGCACGAAATGAGATAGAGCTCTCACTCTAATACTGATTGGCACGGCTGAATTCTGTTTAGAAATGAGAATTGCTCTAGACTAAGTGTGAGAAAACTAGGATATTAATGTCGATCTTAATCACACATCTCCCTCGCTACTGAGGAAATGCAAGAAAATCGTCAGAGGAACAACACATGATTTCGAAATGGGCACAGCGCTTTTACCAAATGGCAGAACTTGTTGGCTCTTGGAGTAAAGATCCCTCCACGCAAGTCGGCGCAGTGATCACTAAGCAAAATCGCATCGTTTCGGTTGGATTTAACGGTTACCCGCATGGTATTTCAGACAGTGCAGGCACCGATGATCGTGATATGAAATACCTCAAAACACTGCATGCTGAGGAAAATGCCATCCTATTCGCCAAGCGTGATTTGGATGGTTGCGAAATTTATGTGACACATTTTCCTTGCCCAAACTGTGCAGCAAAAATCATTCAAACTGGGATTTCCGCAGTGCACTGCCCAGAGCAAACAGAAGACTTCTTATCCCGTTGGGGTGATAAGATCAAAGTCAGCCAAGATATGTTTTTACAAGCGGGAGTTAAAGTAAACTGGCTACCGCTCAGTGATTTGAAATAATCAGTCAATGGTCAAAAAAACCGCCCGGCCACATTGGAAGGGCGCTTTTTCTTTTAACGAGTTAGCGTGACAACTTTTACTGAAGCTGAATTTTCTTAATCATCCCAGCTTCAGCATGGCCGGGTATATTGCAGGCAAACTCAACATTGTTATCACCATGAAAGTGCCATAACAGTTGTTTCGCTTTACCCGGCGCAACGGTGACGGTGCTGCCACCATCGTGTTTATGATTGCCCATTTGGCGCATCATTTCTCGGTGTTTTAGCTGCTCGGCGGCTGAACCAATCGAAAATTCATGCTCAATTTTACCTGTGTTCATAACGACAAATTGCACAACGTCATTCGGTTCGATGTTGACCTCTTTTTTGAAGGTGATTTTCATGTCATCCGAGAGTAAAACATGCACCACTTTATCGGGTTTGGCTCCTTTGGCAGGCATGCCGACTTCTGACATGTCATCCATCGCCATGTTCATCGTGTCTGTTTGCTTCATCGCCATACTGCCATGGTCCATTTTGCTATGATCCATTTCAGCCATGACAGAAGAGGTGAACAACGCCAGTGAAAGTGTAATTAGTGTTTTTTTCATTTTGATTTTCCTTAAATTGATTCAGTTACTATTTATTTTCCGATTGGTGCTTAGTTTATACTTTGCCAACTGCACGCTATTTGAGTGTTGCGATTTCACGGTTTTTCCATAGTTTGAATACCGCGGGTAGTACCAATAAGGTTAGTAATAGTGCTGAAGCCATGCCTCCAATCATGGGTGCGGCAATGCGCTGCATGACCTCCGAACCGGTTCCCGTGCCATACATAATCGGGATCAGGCCGATAATAACCGTCAGTACCGTCATCATAACTGGACGAACGCGCTGGCCTGCTCCTTCGCCAATGGCATTGATGAGATCTTGGCTGTCAATGGCCGCACCATTTTCTTGTGCATCAATTTTTTTGTATTGCCAAGCTTGGTTTAAATAAACGAGCATGATCACGCCAATTTCTACCGCAACACCTGAAAGTGCAATAAATCCCACTCCCACGGCGATTGAAAAGTTGTAGCCAAGGTAGTGCATCAACCACACGCCACCCACCATCGCCAGCGGCAATGTCGCCATAATGATCAACACTTCTCCGATTCGACGGAAACTGAAATAGAGTAGCAACATGATGATTGCGATCGTGATCGGTGCGACGACGCTCAAGCGTGCTTTGGCTCGCTCCATGTATTCATATTGGCCAGACCACACGAGAGAATATCCCACTGGCAGCTGTAATTGCTCCGCTACCGCTTGTTGCGCCTCTGCCACATACGAACCGAGGTCGCGTCCATCAATATCGACAAAGACCCAGCCGTTTGGCCGTGCGTTTTCAGTTTTGATCATCGGCGGGCCGTCTTCGTAGCGAATATCAGCTACATCGGCCAAGGCCAAACGTGCACCGTTTTGAGTCACCAAAGGTAAGTTTTGCAGCTTGACTACCGAATCGCGGTAATCTTGCGGGTAACGTACGTTGATCGGGTAACGCTCTAACCCTTCGATGGTTTCCCCCACATTCATGCCCCCCACTGCGGTTGAAACGACTTGCTGCACATCTTTAATACTTAGCCCATAGCGCGCCGCTTGTAACCGATTGATGTCTATCGTCACATAACGGCCACCAGCCACACGCTCAGCATAAACCGATGCCGTGCCTTGAATGCGGTTAAGGATAGGTTCAAGTTGCGCACCGATGGTTTCAATCTGTTTGAGATCGGGACCCGCTATCTTGATACCTATCGGTGTTTTGATCCCTGTAGCTAACATATCGATGCGTGTTTTGATTGGCATCACCCACGCGTTGGTTAACCCCGGAAATTGCACTAAGCTGTCAAATTCCTTGCGTAGCGATTCTGTGGTTACGCCTTCTCGCCATTGATCGCGAGGTTTCAGTTGGATCACCGTTTCAATCATGGTCAAAGGCGCGGGATCGGTTGCGGTTTCTGCACGACCCATTTTGCCCCACACGGTTTTGACCTCTGGTACGGTTTTGATGAGTTTATTGGTTTGCTGCAATAGCTCACGCGCCTTACCAATCGAGATCCCCGGATAGGTTGTTGGCATATACATTAGATCGCCTTCATCTAATGGCGGAATAAACTCACTACCCAATTTGCTCATTGGATAATAAGTCGAGGCCATTAACATAAAAGCGAATACAATCATACACTTAGGATAACTCAAACTCAGATTGAGTAATGGACGATAAAGTGCCACAAGCCCTTTATTGACAGGATTTTTGTGCTCGGAAATAATATTGCCACGCACAAAATAGCCCATGAGAACAGGGACGAGCGTGATCGCTAAACCTGCCGCAGCGGCCATGGAATAGGTTTTAGTAAACGCCAATGGTGAGAACATCTTGCCCTCTTGGCCTTCGAGTGCAAAAACGGGCACAAAACTTAACGTAATGATAAGCAGAGAGAAAAACAGCGGCGCGCCAACTTCTTCAGCGGCTTTACCGATCACCTGCCAGCGATTTTTGTCGGTCAATGGGGTGCGTTCAATGTGTTTATGCACATTGTCGATCATCACAATCGCCCCATCGACCATGGCACCGATAGCAATGGCGATCCCCCCAAGTGACATGATGTTGGCATTGATACCTTGCCAATGCATCACAATAAAAGCCGATAGAATGCCCACGGGCAAACTCAAAGCAATCACTAATGATGAGCGGATATGGAATAAAAACAGCGCACACACGACCGCAACGACAATGAACTCTTCTGCTAACTTATGCCAAAGGTTTTCAACGGCTTGATTGATCAAGGTTGAACGGTCATAAGTGGCAACAATTTCGACACCTTCCGGTAAACTGCGTTGGAGATCAGTCAATTTCGCTTTGACGTCATCAATCACTTGGCTAGCATTTTCGCCAAAACGCATCACGATCACCCCTCCAACCGCTTCTCCTTCACCGTTAAACTCAGAAATACCACGACGCATTTGTGGGCCAAGGTTAATATCCGCCACATCACCTAACAATAATGGCGTTCCTTTGTCGGTCACTTTCAGTGGTAGCGCTTTAATGTCCTCAATACTGGTCAGATAGCCGCTGGTGCGTACCATGTGTTCGGCTTCCGCCACCTCAATCACTGACGCTCCCGACTCTTGGTTACCATTTTGGATCGCCGCATTGATTTGTTGCAAAGTCAGGTTATAAGCGCGTAGCTTTGCCGGATCAATTTGCACTTGATATTGCTTAACCATGCCACCAACGGTAGCCACTTCGGAGACACCATTCACCGTTTGTAGCTCGTACTTCAAAAACCAATCTTGCAAACTGCGTAGCTGCGCAAGATCGTGTTGGCCGGTTTTATCTTGCAGTACATAACTGTAGATCCAGCCAACCCCAGTCGCATCTGGCCCCAAGGTTGGTTTGGCATTGGGTGGCAGTTTTGGCGTCACTTGGCTTAAGTATTCCAATACTCGCGAGCGAGCCCAATACATATCGGTTTTATCATCAAAGATGATGTAGACGTAGGAATCACCGAAGAATGAATAACCACGAACCGTTTCCGCTCCGGGAACCGCCAGCATCGCCGTTGTGAGTGGGTAAGTGACCTGATCTTCCACTACCTGCGGCGCTTGACCGGGATAGCTGGTTTTGATGATCACTTGCACATCTGAGAGATCCGGTAAGGCATCAACAGGCGTGTTCTTTACACTGTAAAGTCCGCCCAAAGTGAGAAACAGAGCCGCCACCAATACCAAAAATCGGTTATTGATCGACCAACGAATAATCGCACCGATCATTGTTGACCTCCTAACGTTTCTGCTGCAGTCATGTTCGTCGCACTACTTACCTGCTCACTCGCTTCCAGTGCTTTTAGTACATATTCGTCACCCTGTTTTGCCACTAGAAATCGAACCGTTTGCCCTTCAGCAAATAAGCTGAGATCCAACGCCTCGTCGACCGTGAAATTGATCTGACCTGCTTGCCAACCCCATTTGCTTACTGGTTTGTAATTGAGAGTGATCATCCCAAAATCTGCCATCAATGTGCTGACATCACCGGTTAACCACGCTTCATTGGCAGCTTCCACTCCGTTAATTCGCGACAAATCAGCGCTTTGGCTCGACTCCGAATCCAGCAGAAAATGCGCCGACGTGACGACCGTGTCTTGCTCCGTTAACCCTTGTAAAACTTCAAGGCGTTCGCCTGCTTCGCGGCCAACTTTAATCCTTGCTGAGCGGTATTTGCCATTTCCTTCAGCAAGTACGACTCGCGTCATGCCGCCCGAATGAATAACTGCTGATTTAGGAATGGTGAGCACCGCTTGTTGCGATACGGGCTGCAAAGCGATATTGGCGAACATGTTAGGCTTCAACTCTCCATTCGGGTTAAGAAATTTCAAACGCATACGCAGCGTTCGGGTTTTCGGATCCAAAATGGGATAGACGTAATCTATCTTCCCTTGCCACTCCTTGCCGGGAAGAGCATCCAGTGTCATTGACGCTAAACTACCCGACGTAATCCAATGTGCTTGGCGCTCAAATACCTCAGCATCGACCCACACTTCGCTTAAAGGGCCTGCGCTTATCACCGCTTGCGCTGGCGATAAGTAACCCCCTTCGCGAATATTCAAACTCGCAATCACCCCATCAGCAATGGCTTTGACCTCTATCGATTGAGTGGCTTTGCCTCGAGCAATAATCTGTCTGATCTGTTCACGATCAACCCCCAGTGAAACCAAACGCTCGGTTGCGCCTTTCAGTAAACTTTCACGGCTGGCTCGGTGAGCATTTAACAGCTCCTCCTGCGCTTTAACCAGCTCTGGTGAGTAGAGCGTAAATAAGACATCGCCTTTACGAACCCGCTCTCCAACCGCATTAATGTTCAGTTTTTCAACCCAACCGGCAACGCGAACGTTCGTTTGCCACAATAAACTGTCATCAAATGCAATGTAGCCCACTGTCTCAATGCGTGGAGATAACGGCGCAAACACCACGGGTTGCGTTTTCACACCCAGGTTATTTTCGACCGCAGCACTGATGGTCACCGTGCCACTCTTCTCTTGTGCTTGCGTCAGCGATTCGGTGTACACCGGGATGAGGTCCATCCCCATCGGCGACTTACCCGGTTTATCGCGTTTATAGTTTGGGTCCATCGGCGCAACCCAATACAGCGGTTCAGATGTGGCTTTGGCTGAGTTCATCGCCTCCATATCATGACCAGACAGGTATTGATTGATGCCAAACCCCAGTAATCCACCTATCGCTAAGGAAAGTACGGCTATGTTTAATGATTTCATTGAGTTCTCCTACTTTTCTACAGGCGTAAGTTTTTCTACAGACGTAAGTGTTTCTAAAGAGGTAAGTGAAGGGGCGCTAACTTGAAAATCGAACCCATTTAACAGATAAGCAAGGTTACTTTTGGTTAGATTTAAATCGGCCATTAGGCGTACTTGCTCTAGTTGTAACGCCAATTCATCGCTGGCGGCACTGACGACATCATTAAACTGGGAGGTATTGTTTTCATAGCCTCTCTCAACCGCTTGAGTGCGCGCTTTCGCTTGCGTTAATAAGGTGGTTTGATAGCGCGATAAACGCTGTTCGAGGTTCGTTTTATCAACCAGTAAGGCATTCACTTTGGCATTCATCTGCGCCAATAGAACGTCACGCTGTGATTTAGCCGCGCCCACTTGATATTGCGCCGCCGCGTGATTTCTATCTTGACGGTTCCCTGTAAACAGCGGGATATCCATGGTGAGATAAGCACTGACCATATCGGCTGCGGACCCACCTTGCATGCTGCTTGCTTGGCGATAGGCGTACATCACTTCGACACCAAACTGAGGTTGATAGGCCGTTTGTGCTATTTCGACTTGCGTTTGGTTGGTGTGAATTGCCGCTTCTGCCATGCCGACCATCGGGTGAGTGACCAATAAAGCATAGTGAGTGTTGCTGTCATTCATGGCCGCCAATTGCGCTTCCAAACGGGACCAGTTCACTGGCTCTTCAGCGGCTAACATAGGCTGTTCAACCAACCAAGCGCTACCTAACCATTCGCTACCTAACCATTCGGATAATTGCGACACAATGCGTTGCTGCGTTTGTTGATTGGCTTGTAATTTTTCGTCCAACTTGGAAACTTGTAGCTGCGCTTGCAACAAATCTTGCGCTTCGCTTTTACCTAATGAATAGTTCGTTTCAATAAAACCGACCAGCTCACGCATTAAGGTTTGGTTTGCCCGCACGATACGTTCAGCGCGTTGTTGGTAGCCTAACTCTAACCATAATTGAGTCATGCTGTTTGCCACTTCCAACTCACGTAAATTAACCTGAAGCGCAACGCCACTGGCTTGTTGCTTTGCTTTTTTCGCTTGTAATGCCAAGCTTGAACCCCGTTCAAACTGCTGCATTAAGCCCACAGAAATGTTAGTCATAGGATCTTCATCAAACTTAAAACTATCAATGGGCAAACCACCAAAGCCAACTTTGATCTTAGGATCCATCAGGGTTGAACTGGCCATTCCCGTTTCTTGTATTGCTTGAGATTGAGCAAAATATTGCTTGCGGACGGCATCATTCGATAATGCAGCGTCAATCAGCTGAGCTAATTGTTTTGCATGCGAATCTGGCTGAGCCATCGCGGCTTGTGGGGCTGCCCTCACCATTAAGGGGAATGACAAAACGCCCACTATACTGATCGACCAAGCGATCACAGAGAGTTTAAGGTTCACAATAAAATTCCATCTTTCATGCATCGCAAAGATTGAGATGCAACAGAGAGTCACGAACCTAGTTAAAGGCCGCACAAACACGCCATAAGCGTAATGAAAGGGAAATTAAGCGATAGGGGGACGGTAAAGTGAGCGAGCGACCATCACAATGCCACGCGTTGCTTCTGCATTGATCAACAATAAAACCGCGTGAGGTGTGAAGGGTTGGTGTTCAGTGATAAAGAAAGCTAACGTGGTCATGCACATGACGCTGCAACAGGAATCAGCACCTTGGTCTCTGTGATCGATACAACCGTTACTCATCGCTGATGAAGTCATGTCACTTGCATCGGAATCATGGTGAGCGGCGCTCATATTTGAGCAGTGTTGCGGCGGGTTTGCATCGTCAGTCACTGAATGTGATACAGCCGAAGTCGGTGACATTGTGATCGCCATTAATGGTGCGCTAGACACTAAGCTTGAAGCAAGCAGCGTCATCATCACCAACATGGAAACCCAAATTGTATGCAGCGAAAGTTGCATATCCAATATCACTATCTGACTGAAAACTCCCACAGACTAAAGCTTACCCTAGGGGTAAGGTCAATTAATTTAAATTTCTAAAATCGATAAAAATACGTTTATGATTACACGACTAAGTAGTCTAACTGACAATCTGCTACTGGCATTAAGTAGAGTAAGAACAACCATGCCTTCATTGAGAAGTGAGTAAGTATTACCATTGTTATCATCCTTAGGAGTAATACATCCTAGCCAACAGTTTAGTTGGCTCTCGCCATGCTGGCGTGGTTGATGGCGCAGCGACCATCGCTCAAGATAATCGCTGCGTGTTCTACATTTGGTATGACAATGAATTTGGCTAAGCGGCCAAGTTGTACATTGTATGGAACAGATGCTGGGTGTTCGTTACCGAACTTTCCCTTCGATAGATTAATCTATCCCGTTGTATCCAAACGTTCATGTTGGATTCATCTTAGCTGCGCTAACCTAGCTTTAATTCAGAAAGAGGTACAGGTTATGAATAGATTTATTGTGACTACATTAGCGCTGGTTGTAGGGTTTTTCGCGTTAATGCTGAGTTTGCTGCTCGCCATCCCTCTCGCTATTGCGGCGATCATCACTGGAAAACGTATAGAAAAGCAGCTCAAGCGCCACACCTTTACGCCAAAAAGCGGCTACGTTATTGAAGGTGAATATGAAGAAAAAACTCAAGCACACTATCGATGAACAACCCTATTCCCACTCTTTCATTGGCACGGCGAAACTCATTAGAAGCGGGAGGTATTTCCTCCCGCTTTTTTGGTATCAACTAAAGAGTCATGACGACGCGGATTGCAAGCGCAATCAGTACCACACCAGACAAGCGGTCAATCAATGCGGCTCGTGCGCGCAGTTTATCGAGTAAGAGCGGGATAGAAAGAATCAGGGTGATGAATGTATACCAAATCCCATCCACTAAAAATGGTGTTAACACAATAATGGCTTTGCTGCTCAGTTCGTTGCCGATGGCGACAAATTGACTGAATAACGCGATGAAAAATAGCGCGATTTTAGGGCTAAGCAGAGAAATCAATAACCCCTCTTTAGCCGACTGCCACACACTGACCATCTCACCAGATTCTAATTTAGCCGCCACGCCCCCTTTGGAACGTAATGCATTGATACCAAAATAGGCCAAATACAACGCACCTGCATAGCCCGGTCGTGACTCC